>CAYUSL010000192.1:0-11128 GCA_964447125.1 uncultured bacterium
CCGCGCTTCACCCACGGCGACGCCACCAGCAGGATCGAGCGGTGCGCGTCGACGTGATCGACGCCGTCCTGCGGATCGTCCTCGATCACGACGACCAGCGAGCTTTCCCAGTACTTGCTGTGGCTCAGCCAGTCGATGAGCTTGCCGGTCGCGAAGTCGTTGTCGGCGATCATCGAGCGCGGCGTGGGGTAGGGGAACTCGCAGCCGCTGGTGTGATCGTTGGGAAGACCCATGTAGGCGACGGTGGGAAGTCCGTCGCGCTCCCACTCGGCGATGCGCTCGTCGATCTTCGCGTCGTCCTTCGAGTTGAGCCAGAAGAGCGGCGGGTCCTTGGGGCCCCAGTGGACGTACTGGCGGTTCAGGATGAGCAGATCCGGGCCGAGCCCCGCCTGATCGCCATACGACCGGAACGAAACGCCCTTCGCGAGCAGCGCCTGGAACAAGAACTGCTTCTTCGGCCACTCGGAGGCGTTGGCGAATTGCTCCAGGTCGCGCGACACGCCGCGATCGCCGAACCAATTCTTCTCGGTGAAGGCGTTGGAGATGGCGCCGGTGGTGAGGGCGTGACCCTGCACCGAGGCCTCGGCGTTCGAGTAGTAGTTGTCGCCGCTCGCGAAGCGCTCCGCGAGCGCGTGCAAGTTGGGCGTGAAGTCGCCGCAATAGAGACAGTTCTCGGCCACGCCGTTGGCCGCGGCGTAATCGCCGAGCAGCGCGTCGTAGGTCTTGTTCTCGCGAATCACGAACAGCACGTGCTCGATGGGCGTGGGGCCGCCGCGATCGAGCGGAATCGGATTGACGAAGGCGTCGGCGTTCACGTCGAAGAGCCGCGCCGAGCGCGTGTCGTGCTCGCGCACCCGCGCTTCGTCGGCGGCGAGCTGGGCGTCGGATGGCAGGTCGACGAGCTCGAGCAAGGAACGGTTGGAAAGTGTCACCGAAGGGCCGTTCGGGCCGCTGCCCACGCCTTTGGCGTTCGCCACGTAGATGCGCTGACCGTCCGGGGAAAGCGTGACGGCCGTCGGGTACCACGCGGTGGGGATCGCGCCGATGATCGTGCCACTCGCGAGGTCGACCACGCGGATTGCATTGTCGGCGGCTTGCGCGACGAAGAGCCGCCGCCCGTCGGGAGATAGCGCCAGCGCGTTGGGGGCCGAGCCGTACCCGACGGCGCCGCTCGGCCGGAGCTCGATCGTCGACGCCAACTTGCGCTTCGCCACGTCGATCACGCTCACCGAGTCTTCGTCCGAGTTCGCCACCATGAGCTCGCGTCCGTCGGCGGAGAGGACCAGCGCCTCGGGATTTTTCTGGACGCCGATGCTCGCGACCTTGCGTGGGGCGCGCGCGTCGCTCACGTCGAAGACTCGGACCGCGGCCTCGCGCTCCACCGATACGTAGGCTTCGCGCCCGTCGGGAGAGAGAGCCACGGCGTACGGATTGCCGCCCGTTTCCGCCGCGCCCAGGCGTTCGCCGCTGCGCGCGTCGAGCGCCACCAGCTCGCCACCCATCTGGAGGGCGACCCAGAGCACGGCATCGTCGGGTGAAACGGCGATGCCGGATGCATAGCCGCCGACTGGGAACGCTGCTCTCTCGGTGAGCGCGTTCGAGTCCCATGCCAACACGGCGACGCGTTTCTCGCCCGAGCTGGCGGCGTAGACCGTGGCGCCGTCGTGAGAGACCGCCAGGCCAAAGAAGGCGCTCGGCACCGACGCAGTCGCGATCGCGCTGCCGGACTCGGCATCGAGTGCCTCGACTGCGGACTCCGAGGCCGCGAACAGCGTGCGTCGATCAGGGCTCCACGCGAAGGCCAGCGGGAAGTGTTCCATCGGCAGCGTGCGACCCGCGGGTGTGATGCGCCTGCCGTTGGGAAGGATCCAGGCTCCGTCGCCGTCGGCGCCGACGGCGAGCAGCGCTTCGTCGCGAATCGTGATGCCACCGTCGCGGGGCGCGGCGTGATCGCGACTCGAGCACGCTGCAACGAGCGTCAGAGCCAGTGCGACGGACGCGAGGGCGAGTGGCCTGAGCACGTCGTGCGGCGAGGAGAGGCGTTCGGCGGTCATTCCTCAGGCTCCTGGATTGGGGGTGGCGTCTCCGTTTCGTTCGCTGGGCCGCCGAGAGACCACGGCCCCTTCGGGGCCTGTCCCTCCAGTCGGAAATGTGCGCAGAGCCCGATCTCCACGATTGCTTCGACAGGCTGGAGCGCGCGCGATCCTTCGCGCGCGAGGCCAAAACGAGACACTACCGGATTGGGCGAGTGCTCACGTGTCGCGCGCGTGAGCAACCGACTCACCCCGACTCCTAGCACACCCGTCGCTCGGCGTGCGCGTTGCACCACTCGCGCAGCCAGACCGAGCCCTCCCCCGCAACTGCGCGACCCGTGTGCGTTTCGAGCGAATCCATGCAGCGAGTCCAGCGGCGCAGTGCAATGGCGGTGTTGCGATTCGCGACTCTCTGTCCCGCGACAATCGCGCTTTGGGTCCTCACCGGCGATCTGATGTCGCGCGCGATCTGGTGGCTACTCGGAGTCGCGGGATGCGCCCTCGTGGTCACCGAGTACCGCAGGCTCAAACGCGTGCTCGGAGTCGACTACTTCCTCTTGCCGCTCGCTTACGCCAGCGCCGCGGTCTTCTACTTCCCCGAAACCCGGTACGCCCTCCGCGAGCTTGGCTGGTTGCTGTTCGTCGAGCTCGTGCTCGTGATTGGCTGTCGGCATGCGGTCGTGCGCCTCGGCCGGCGCCTGAGGCGCGCGCTTCCGTGGTCCTTGCCGCGCAACGCTTGGTGGTTGCTCGTGCCCGTTCACCACGCGCTGCTCTTGGTCGCGGCTTGGACCTCGTTGACGTGGATGAGCCCGGCCGATTGCGGTGAGTCGGCGCCGGGTGTGGCGCGCGTCGTCACGACCTGCGAGGTGGGAGATTGGAACGATTGGTTTCGCTCGCTGCCGAATGCGCCGCCGCGCATCGACGGGAGCCCGCGCGACGCGTTTTGTGGGCGCACGTGCGACACGATCCACGCAACCTTCGGCTGGGAGGACCACGCCGACGGATTGGCGCCGATCGTGACCTTCGTGAAGGAGCCCGTGCGCGTCACCGTCGGGCGCGGCCACGCCGCGGAGAGCCGATCGCTCTCGCGCTGGCGCGTACGAGGCGTCACCTGGGCCACGTCGCCGTTTGCCGGCGAATGCGATCCAGCGAGTGGCCGTTGTGTGGTCACATCCCCGGTCGCCGGTGGCGTGATCGTGCTCGATTCCGACACGGGGCGCGTGCGTCGCGTGCTCACGGTCGCGGGCTTGAGCCCGAGTGACGTCGACTGGGATCCACCCCACGGCGCAGTGATGATCCTGGGGCATGGCCGAGCGCAGGACCTGCCAGTCGTGCCCGGGTTTCGCGAGGAACGGGTCGCGATCGAGCGAGGGAACGCCGATTTCGTTGCGGCGACGTTCGGTCTCGGCGCCGAGGAGCTGAGGGCGATACCGCTCCGCGGGTCGACCTCGCGGGCCGCGAACGGCGAGCGCTTCTACAACACGGCGACCGACTCCGGTGAAGTATTCCTCGGTCCTCATTTGCGCATCGCATCTCTCCACGACGCGACGATTCGCACGCTGTCTCCCGGGCTGCCGCGATTGCTGTGGAGTGGGGGCGTCACGTGTGGCGCTGCGTTCGCCGTCAACCCGTCGCTCGGGGTACGGGCGCTCTACGTGGGGTATCCGTTCATGGGGATCGGGGAGCTCGTGGAGCGGGATGGCGAATGGGAATACGTTCGTACGATCTCCACGCCCGACGGCGGACGGAGCGTCGCCTACGATCCAGTGCGCGATGTGTTGATTCAGGCGAACTACGAGAGCGGCGAGATCCTGGTCATCGGCCGCGCGACGGGACGCATACTCGCACGCATCCCGGTGGGCGATCGGGTGCGCCACGTACACGTGCGGGGCGACACGCTGATTACCGCTTCGCACGCGGGAATCGTCCAGATCGACCTCAACGTGGTGCTCGCCGCGTCGCACGGAGTGTGAAGGGAGCCAGCCGGCATCCGAGACTCGCGCCGGCTTTTCTCGGCGTTGCGGGTCGCTATGCTGGGGCGCTGCGATGCACCGTCGCGCGCAGGCCGAGCGCAACGACGCGAGTGCCCATCTCGAGGAGTCTCGACCATGGCCGACACCGCCCCTCGGACCTACCGTGCCGGCGACTCGACCGACGACCGCTGTCGGGTCTGCAAGGACGTCCGCTCTCACCACGTGATCGTGGTGGGAGAGCGCGGTCAGCCGCTGCGCGTCGTGTGCGACACCTGCGGTAGCCAGCACAACTACCGGCACGCGGGTGACGACGATGCTCCACCGTCCCCACCCGCCGCCAGTGCGCCGTCGACGTCAGCAGCAGGCGCTGGCGCGAGCCGAGCGTCCGAGGCCGGCGTTCGCGGGCGCGGCTGGCGCCCCGGCCAGTTGCCCATCGTCACCGAGCGCGAGAGGAGGTTTCCCAGCATGTCCGTCACCACTGGCGATTCGGGTGCGACCGTTGCCGATCTCGAGCTCCTGCTGCGACGCGTGATCCGCGAGGAAACCGGTCTGGGGCCCGCCGTTCCCGCCGACAAATGGCGCGGCGGCGAGCTCGTCCTCAAGCCCGGCAAGCCGGGCTTGCAGGAGAAGAGCTGGCCGATCGACACGCTCTTCCACAAGATCGTCATGATCCGCGATCGGCTGCGGGTTTTGGAGCAGCAGATCAACGGTGCCGACCTCCCGGAGGTGCTGAAGGTCAAGCTCCAGGCTTACGTCACCGGTTGCTACGGCTCGCTCACGAGCTTCAACGTGTTGTTCGCCGACGAGGACGACAAGTTCAGCGGGAGCAACGGCTGAGGTCCGCGCGCGCCAGGTTGGTGCGCCATCGCTCGGCGGGTGGATGCGAATGACGGATTGGATCGCGTCTGCGCCGCTCAGCGTGTTTCTGGGCATTCTAGCGATGCCGAGCGCGTTGATCGCGATCGGCGGCATCGTGGGCCTTCGTGCCGCACGGATTGCGCGCACCATCGCCCGCATGCAGACGACGCCGCTCGGTTCTGCGGAGCCCGGCTACGTCGAGCTCGAAGGAAAGATCGAAGCCGGCGAGGGCGGCGTGCTCGCGGCGCGGCTCACGCGCGCCGAGGTGGCGTGGTTCCGAGCGAAAGTCGAGGAGTTCGTCCCGGCGTCCCGATCGGATGCGGGACAGTCCACGTGGCGAATCGTCGTCGACGAAGTGAGCCGCGCGCCGTTCGTGATTCGCGACGCCACCGGTGCCTGCGCCGTTCTACCTGACGGCGCCGAGGTCACACCGACGGATCGCAGCGTGTGGTATGGCGCGACTCCCGAGCCCACCGAGCGAAATCCGCCGCGCGTCGGACCCGGCGAAGGCGCGGAAGGGCTGCTGCGCGTGGCGACCACCGGCGCGCATCGCTACCGTTACACCGAGGAGCGAATCTACGTCGGAGATCCCCTCTACGCTCTCGGCGAGCTGCAGGTCGAACCAGACCTCGACGAGGACGAGGACGAGGATGAAGGCGGGGGCGAGGAGAAACGGGGGGTGCAGCCTGGCGCGCTGCGCTTGGGCGCGCCGCTCGCCTCGTCGCAGCCGTTCGTGCTCTCGACCACGCCACAGGACGAGCTCGCGAGCGCCGAGCGCGTAGGCTCGCAAGCAGCGCTCGGCATCGCCGGGATCGGCGTGCTCGTCTTCGTGATGCTGATCTGGATTCGCGTCGGCTGATCGACCCTGGCGTCGGCGGCTCGATGGCGCGGAGATCAGAGCTGGAATTCGAGCAGGTGCACGCGTAGACCGCCGTTTCGAAGCGGCGTGCTGGTGCGCGGCTCGAGACCGAGGAGGCGCGCCCACTTCGGATCGGGTGTGAGCACCGCGACCTTCCAGCCGCGAAAGCGAGCGACGAGCAGCTTGCCGAGGGCGCCCAGCGTCTCGCGCGCCTGGTTCGGGTCGCCGAGACGCCGGCCATAGGGCGGGTTCACGATCACGAGCCCGCTAGTCGCGGGAGCGCGCACCTGGGCGAGGTCGCCGTGATGGAACGCGATGTTTCCCGCCAGGCGGGCGCGATCGGCGTTGCGCCGCGCGAGGCGCACCGCCGCGGCATCGCGGTCGTAACCGACGATCGGCGCGGGCGAGAACGCGCGCTCGCATGCTCGGGCTTCGGCGCGTAGCCGGTCCGCGAGCGCGGCCTCGAAGCATGGCCAGTCGTCGCACGCGAACCGTCGGTCGAGCCCCGGGGAGCGATGGACCGCGAGTGCCGCAGCTTCGATCACGAGGGTGCCGGCACCGCACATCGGATCGACGAGCGCCGTGTCCCCCTTCCATCCGCACAGGTCGAGAAGGGCCGCGGCGAGGGTCTCGCGCAGCGGAGCACGCACGGCTTCGGTGCGCCAGCCGCGGCGGTGCAAGAGCTCACCGGAAGCATCGACGCTGAGCGTCCATCGATTCGACGATCCCCGTGCGGCGACGCGCATCGTGGGAGCGGCCTCGTCGCTCTCGCCCTTCGAGACGTGCATCCCGTGCTTTCGCATCCAGTCGCGCAGACCTTGCTCGACGTTCTCGGACACGGCGTCGGTGTGGAAGAGGCGGGAGCGGCGGGCGCTGACTTGGACCTCCAGACGCTGCCCGTGGCGCAGGAACGGCGCCCAATCCAGCGCGCCCACCCGGCGCCGGAACGATGCGAAGTCCTCGGCTCGAAACGTGCCCACACGGGCGAGTATCCGCGTCGCCGTCCGCAGCGTGAGATTGGCGCGGAGGCCGACTTCGAGAGTGCCGGAAAACCCCACGCCTGCTGGGCTCGTCTGCACGTCACTCACACCCGGGAGGTTGCGGACCTCGCGCTCGGCGACCGTTTCCAGGCCCGGCGCGGTGATCGCGAACCAGCGCATCGGCCGTGGAGTGTCGGTGCCGGCTCGGCCGTCCACTTGCTCGACGCTCGTGCCCTCGTCGCCTTCCGCTTCGTCGCCGGCGGCGGCGCGTGGTCGATCGGTCCAGCCGTCGAATCGTACGTGGGCGAAGAGCTCGATCGTGCCCTTGCCGCCGGGAACCGGCGAGTCGAGCGAGCCCAGGACCGTGAAGCCCAGCTTCTCGGCCTTGGCGCGGAATCGAGCGAGGGCTCGTGCGCGCGTCGCGGCATCGCCGGGAGCGCCTGGTTCGACGGCGCCTTCCGGCAGCTCGAATTGCGGCTTCACCAACACCAGCCCGTGCGCGCCGGTGCGCAAGCGGAAAGCGAGGCCGCGCAGCATGGTACGCGCGGCGGTGAAGCTCACGTCCACGGTGAAGGCGTCGAACGGCCCTGGTTCGATCGTCGGCGGAAGGCGCTTCCAATCGACGCGCTCCAGGACTCGCACCCGCGGATCGCGGCGCAACGCGGGGTCGATCTGGCCGTGCCCGACGTCGACGGCGAGCACGTTCGCGGCGCCAGCGTCGAGCAGCGTGCGCGTGAAGCCCCCGGTGGAAGCGCCCACGTCCACGACGCGTGCATCGCGCACGTGCTCGGCGAACGCGAACGCCGCGAGCGCGGCGTCGAGCTTGCGGGCGCCCCGGGTCACCGGGGCTCGGGGCGCGCCACGAAGCGATAGCCCACGCCGCGCACCGTGAGGAAGTGGGCGGGTTGGTCGGGGTTGGCCTCGAGCTTGGCGCGAAGCTGCGAGACGAAGTTGTCTACGGTGCGGTTCGATTCGAGGTTGGCGAAGCCCCACACCTTCTCGAGGAGGTCCTCGCGCGTGACCACGCGGTCCTCGCGCATGAGGAAATACTCGAGTACCTCGTACTCGCGCGCCGTGAGCGCCACCTCTCGCCCCGCCTTGGTGACGCGGCGACGCTCCCGGTCGACCTGTACGTCGCCGAATCGAGTCGCCAGCTCGGTGGAGGGGGCGTGCGCCTGGCTGCGGCGCCGCAGCACCGCTTTGATCCGCGCCAGCAACTCGGCGAGACCGAACGGCTTGGTGAGGTAGTCGTCGGCGCCGAGGTCGAGGCCTACCACCTTGTCGAACTCGGCGCCGCGGGCCGAGAGCAGGATCACGCCGGTTTCCTTCTTGGCCGTGCGCACGCGTCGCAAGATCTCGAGGCCGTCGGGCCCGGGCATCATGATGTCGAGGATGATGAGGTCCCAGCTTTCGTCGAGGGCACGCTTGAGACCCGTCTTGCCCTCGGCGGCCGTGCCGACGTCGTAGCCCTCGACCGTGAGGTTGAGCTCGAGGCCGCGCAGGATCGAGTGGTCATCCTCCACCAGCAGGATCCGCGCCTTGCGGTGATTCGTCGCCATGCTCACTCGCGAGGCCAGGGCAGCACCAGACTGAACGTGCTGCCCCGTCCCAGCTCGCTCTCGAGGTGGATGGTGCCGTGGTGCGCTTCCACCGTGTGGCGCGCCATCGCCAATCCCAGCCCACTGCCCTCGATGGCCCGCGTCTGCGATTCGGCGCCGCGATAGAAGCGCTCGAAGATCCGTACGTGCTCGGAACGAGGGATTCCCGGGCCGTTGTCGGTCACGGACAGTACCACGTGGCGGCCGTCGTGACGCGCGCGTAGCGTGATGCGCTTTTCGTCACCGGTGTACTTGTAGGCGTTGTTGAGCAGGTCGAGAACCACCTCGGACAGCGCTTCGGCGTCGGCTTGTATGGGCGGCAGCTCGGGCTCGACCTCGACGCTGAGGTCCACCGCGCCGCTCAGGGTCTGGGGACGGAAAGCCGTCACTGCGCGCTCGACGATGTCCGCGACGGACGTGGACGCGAATCGGTACTGCTTGCGGCCGGCTTCCATCCGCGCCCAGTCCAGGAGCCGGTCGATCATCGACGACAAGCGCTCGGTTTCCGCGGCCAACACGTTGAGGCATTCGTTGTAGCGCTCGGGGTCGTGGATGCGGCCCATCTGCAGCGTTTCCACGAACATGCGGATGCTGGTGAGCGGTGTGCGCAGGTCGTGCGAGACCTTGGACACGAACGCGGTCTGCAGCGCCGAGAGCCGCGCACGTCGCCGGATCGAGCCGAACGTGAGCACGATTCCCGCCCCCAGCGCCGCGCAGAACGCCAGGATCAAGATCCCCAGCACGACGTCGACGCTGCCGCGCTGGAAGACCAGCACCAGGATGCCGACCGCACCGATCATCACGCTCGGCAGCAGGATCAAGAGCAGGATCAAGAGCGCCGGCCGCCAGACGTTGGCAGGGTCCGGTAGTCGCCCACGCAGCTTCGTGACGTCGACGGCTTTCACGCGCATGTCCATGGCCGTACGCGGGAGCGACGAAAGCGGCCCCCGCACTCGCCCCAAGCTTCGGGCGACGGGAGCCGCTTGGAAAGTCCCGCGGCGCTCCGCGGGATACGGACTCGGTGGGAGATCAGGCCGCGAGTGGGGGCGCGATCGGTTCGGCCGGCGGCGCCACTGGAGCATCCGCCGCGCGCACTGCGTCCTGTCGGTCCACGCGATTCGAGCGCAGCACGCGCTCGCTCGGCGTGCGCAGGTTGGAGACCAAGCCCACCACCGACAGCGCTTTCAGCACGTAGTAGCTGAGGTCGATCTCCCACCAAAAGAAGCCTTGGTTGGCGGTGCTCTGGTAGTAGTGGTGGTTGTTGTGCCAGCCCTCGCCCATGGTGAGGAGCGCCAGCACGAAATTGTTGCGGCTGGTGTCGCCGGTCACGTAGCGCTGGCTGCCGAAGACGTGGGACAGCGAGTTGATCGTGAACGTGCCGTGCCAGAGCAACACGGTGCTCAGGAAGAAACCGACGAAGAGCCCCGACCAGCCGAACAGGGCGGCCACCGCCACCGCCAGCAAGGTGGGCGGTACGAGGTAGTGCTCGTTGAGCCAACGCAGCTCGGGGTACTTGGCGAAGTCGCGGATGTCGTCGAGCGGCGTTTCGTCGTAACGCGACGACAAGATCCAACCGACGTGCGACCACCAGAAGCCGCGCTTGGTGGGCGAGTGGATGTCCTCGTCCGTGTCCGAGAACCGATGGTGATGCCGATGATGTCCGGCCCACCAGAGCACGCCCTTTTGCGCCGACATGGTGCCGATCCAGGCCAGCACGAACTGGAAAACGCGGTTGGTCTTGTAGGCGCGGTGGGCGAAGTAGCGGTGGAAGCCGGCGGTGATGCCGAACATCCGCAGGTAGTAGAGGCCGAGGCAGAGCAGCCAGTCGACGGGCCGTGCGCCCGTGACGATCGCGCCCAGCGCGGCGACGTGCATCAGGAAGAAGGGCAGCGATTTGTTGGAGACGCGCTCGTCGGCGCGCGACGCGGGTGCGACCGCGGCGGCGCGGATGGCGATGGCTGGCGTGGTGATCATGGATCCCCCGTGAGGCGTCGAGTGACGGCCTCGAAGCTAGGATCCGATCGTCAGGATCCTGTCAGGGGTGGTCCATTTCTTCGCCACCTGAGTCACCGCCAATTCGCCGAGATCATGTGTCTTTCTCGATTGGGTCGGGGGCGGCGCAGGCCGTTTGGCGGGTCCGCCGTGGTCGGATACGGTGACGCGCAGCGTCGGAGGCATTCATGGCAGAGACGGCATCGCAGCTCCACGACACGGCAGCGGATGGGGGCGTGATCCTCACGCTCACGGCTGTCGCGCGCGACAAGATCAAATCGGTTCAAGAGGCCGAGAATCGCACTGCGAGCGCACTGCGCGTGAGCGTCGAGGAAGAGAGCGCAGCGGCGTGGCGCTATCACCTCTACTTCGTCGAGCCGAGTGAGCTCACCGGTGACGACGTCTCCATCGAAGCCGAAGGCATCCGGATCTTCATCGATACCGAGAGCGCTGCCAGGCTCAGCGGCGCCACCTTGGATTACGTGGAGGAGCTGGCCGGTTCGTGGTTCAAGTTCGACAACCCGAACAAGCCGCCGCTCCTCGGCAATCCCATTGCTGCGAAGGTGCAAGAGCTCCTCGACGACAAGATCAATCCGCAGGTGGCGAGCCATGGCGGACGGGTGATGCTCGCGGACGTCCAGGACACGCGGGTGTTCCTGCGTTTCGGCGGCGGCTGCCACGGCTGTGGGATGTCGGACGTGACGCTCAAGCAGGGGATCGAGGTCATGATCCGCGAGGCGATCCCCGAGGTCACCGAGATCCTCGACACCACCGATCACACCTCCGGCTCCAATCCCTATTACCGCGCGCCCTGACCTGGCGCCCCGCGCGAGGG
>CAYUSL010000193.1:0-11116 GCA_964447125.1 uncultured bacterium
CAAGACCTGCAGCGCGCGCGCCCCACGCTCTTCATCTCGGTGCCGCGTCTCTGGCTCAAGTTCCAGCTCGGCGTGTTCGCAAAGATGCCGCCCGAGAAGCTCGAGCGCTTGCTCAAGATCCCGGTGGTGCGGGGCGTCGTCGGCAAGAAGGTGCTCAAGGGCCTCGGTCTGGACAGCGTGCGCTTCGCGGGCAGCGGCTCGGCGCCGATTCCCGCGGACGTCATCAGTTGGTATCGGCGTCTCGGCCTCGAGCTCCTCGAAGGCTACGGCATGACCGAGAACTTCTCGTATTCACACGCCTCGGAGCCCGGCGAGGCGCGAGTGGGCTACGTTGGCACGGCGTATCCCGATTGCGAGTGCCGCATCAGCCCGAGCGGCGAGATCGAGGTGAAGAGCCCCGGCACGATGCTCGGCTACTACAAGGCTCCCGATCTGACGGCCGAAATGATGACGCCGGACGGATTCCTGAAGACTGGCGATCGCGGCGAGATGGACGAGCAGGGACGGCTCAGGATCACCGGGCGCGTGAAAGAGCTCTTCAAGACCAGCAAGGGCAAGTACGTGGCGCCGGCGCCCATCGAGAACAAGCTGCTTTCCAACACGCGCCTGGAACAGGCGTGCGTGACTGGCAGCGGACAGCCGCAACCGCACGCGATCGTGGTGCTCGCCGAGCAGCTTCGTGCCGATCTCGCCAAGGGGGCCGTGAGCCGTGACGCGATCACGCCCGAGCTCGAAAAGCTCGTCGAGGAAGTGAACGCGACCCTCGACCCGCACGAGCAGCTCGAGTTCGTGGTAGTGGCGAAGGAGCCGTGGCTGATCGAGAACGGGTACCTGACGCCGACGCTCAAGATCAAGCGCGGCGCCGTCGAGAAGAACTACAACCCGATGTCCGAGGACTGGTACTCGAAGCGCAAGCGCGTGATCTGGCAGGCGTAGAAGCGCACGGTCGTGCGGAGCACGGCTACCGCCAAGTCGTCTCGCTTCGCTCGTCGGCTCGCCGATCGGCTCGCGGTGCGGTGGAACGCGTGCGTGGCGCCCGAGGCGCAGAGTGATCGGAGAGGTGCGTGATCGGGTGCGGTTCGAGCCCCGCTCCCGCGCTGCTCGTGGAGCTTCAGCGGGACGCGAGCCGCGCGCGCACGAGTGGTGCCACCGATTCGAGGATGCGCCGCGCGAGAACCTCGTTGCCATCCTCTCCCACGTGGCACCAGTCGATGTACACATCCTGGGTGGCGTCGGAGAAGGTGTCGCCGAGGTCTTCGATCTGGTTGCCGATCGCGGCCCTCGCGCCGGTGTAGATCGCGCCGAGGTTCGGCCCGAACGCGGTGGCGTGATCGGTTTCCGCCGCCGTCTTGGCGCGTTTGGTGAAGACCGTGGGCTGCCAGAACGAAGCCACGGCAAAGCCGTAGTCCTTGCCGAGCCGGGCTGCGTGCGCAGCTCCTTCCCGGTGGCGGCGTGCGACGGTGGCTGCGACCTGCTCGATGCTGAGATCCGCGGGCCAAGCGAGCTCGAACTTGGGTGCCGGCGCGACGCCGCGGCTCGCGATCGCCGCCAGCAGCAGATGCACGCCGCTGGTTTGGCGTAGTGCCGGCAACAGGTCGTGGCGATCGAGGAAGCGCGCCTGCCAGCGCGCGAGGTTCTGGTGGATGCGCTCGCGCTCCCCGTCGCTCGGCGATTGGAAGTGGGCGAAGACGTCGTTGGCGCCGTCGTAGAGGATCGCCAGGTCGGGCGCTTGGCCCGCGGCGGCGAGCTCGCCGAGGCGCATCACCTCTTGCCATTGCACGTAACCATCTTCGCCGAGATTGGTGACGTGTACCGGGATGCCGGCGGCGGTGGCCGCGCGGGCGAACGCCGACGGCAACGTGCCGGCGTCCGTGCTGCCCACGCCCCACACCGTCGAGCCACCGAAGAACTGCACCTCGACGGGGCGCAGCCCGGGCGTGGGCGGCGGGTTCTCTGTGCGCCGCAGCCCGCCTTCGACGTGGACGTAGCGTGCGGTGTGCCCGGGCTCGGGGTAGTCGCGACGTTGCCAGCCCAGGAACGGCCGGTAGCGGGCGTGGGTGTCTGCAAGCTCGCGGAAATAGTCGTGCGCCCACGACTTGTCCGCGTAGACCGGTGAATTGGCGCGCGCATCGAGCGGGGCGTGATCGGCCCAGCCGAGCGCACGGATTCCGGCACCCAGCGCGCTGTTGAGCAACACCAGCCACAGCGCCGCGGTGGCGAGCCGGACCAAGAACGGAGATCGTCCCGAGACGCGGGCATGGACATAGGTCTCGTCGCTGAACTGGTGGAAGTAGCGAACCTTCGGCCGTTCGTGGTCGGCGCGCACCCAGTAGCTCGACATCCGTCGATCGGGCTCGGCGTCCAGCGGATCGGCGCGCTTGAGCCGCTGCCAGATCGCCACGGGCGTGAAGAGCCCGAAGAAGACCGGCATGAGCAACAGCCAGGTCAGGCCCTCGCCGACCCAGAAGCCGAGCTTGGCGAAGAACGACTGGATGCGGGTTGCCGCCGTGCGGGAGGCGCGGCTCACCACGAACAACGTGAGGCCCACCGCCGCGACCACCGCCGCCGCGATGATCTTCCCGCGCCAGTAGAAGAAACCGGCCACAGCGAGCGGGATGAGGAGCTCGGCGAGGATGCGCGCCGGGCTCACCGCGTGCGACGGTGTGATCGGTGCGCCGACCTTGTTCCACTCCCAGCGATTGGGGTTCTTCATTTCCGTTCGGCTCGCCCAGGGAAACTGCGCCGCCGGGTCGCGGAGCCGCGCGAACTTAACGCGAATTGCTCCGCGTGCCAGCGCCCTCTTGCGGTGGCAAGGAATTCGGAGCGACGCCGTAGATCTCCGCGATCCGCGCGTCGAGCTCGGCGAGCACCTGCGACCGTGCTTCTCCCGCGGGCGCCGGTCCGGCGAGACCGAGCAACACCCGGGCCAGATCGGCGATCTC
Organism: uncultured bacterium; assembly: GCA_964447125.1. Classification (GTDB taxonomy): domain Bacteria; phylum JADJOY01; class JADJOY01; order JADJOY01; family JADJOY01; genus JADJOY01. The sequence continues at coordinate 2,943 of CAYUSL010000193.1, forward strand.
CCGTCGCGCTCGCTCGTCCGGCGGCAGCACGATCGGCAGCGCGCCGAGCACCGGGTCGTCGAGGTGGACCGTGAGCGTCGCGTGGCTGATGACCACGTCCCGGAAGTAGGCGTGGATGAGCGACGAGTTGAGCACGGCCATCAGAAAGAAAGCGTCCACCCGGGAGTCGGTGGGCGTGAGCACGTTGACGGTGTCGAGCGGGAGAACGCCGCTCGGCAGCCAGGTGGCTTCGATCACGTTCGAGACGTTCTGGAGGCCGATCGCCGGCTCGCGCAGGATCGCGTTTCCGGCATCACTGGCCGACACGCGCGGCAACGCCGAGACGTCGACGATGGCGAAAGGCGTCAGGTCGCGGCCTTGCACGACGGGCACCGAGTCCGCCGCCAAGGCGTTCCCGAGGCGCTGTCGCCGCTTCGGTAGATTGAGCCCGCGCTGGTTGCGTGCCAGCGCCCGCAGCGGCAGCGCGTGCGCTTCCATCGTGCGGAAGATCGCCACCCCCGCTTCGCTCACGCCCAGCGGGAGCGTTTCGTGGCGATCGACGAAGCTGCGTGGGATGCGTGCGCGGAGCTCGAGCGCGCCGTCGCGGGTGTGGAAGACCTCGACTCGCGGCGACGCCTTACCCGCAGTTCCGGTGACGATCATCGTGTTGAACGAGATCCCCGGGAACGCGTTGCCCAGGTCGGCGAGCGTGGTGAGGGACAGGCGTCGTGTGAGCAACTGACGCGCGGGTCCGTAGGCTCCCGACCGTGTCAGCGAATGCGGCATGACGAAACCCAAATATCCACTCGGTGCGAGCAGCTCGAGGGCGCGTTCGAGGAACAGGGCGGCGGTGTCGATCTTGCCGCGCGCCAGGCGGTAACGCTGGCGGAGCCAGCGCTTTTCCAGCTCCGACAGGCTCCCGCCGTAGGGCGGATTGCCGACGATCACGTGGAACGGCGAACGACTCGCGAGCAGGCCACCGCCGTCGTCGAGGTGTGGAGTGCCGCCTCGGCTCGGATCGACGAACGGCAGCTCGAGGCTTTCGTCGCTCGGCCCGGGCGGCGTGGCGGCGTCCCAGAGTGCGTTCTCGTGGAAGATCCGCGGCTGCGGCAGCGCGCCGCCTTCGCGTCGCGCGTCGATGACTCGCGCCACGAGCCGAATTCGCGTCACCACCACGGCCACCGGATCCCAGTCGATGGCATGGAGATTGTGAATCAAGGTGCGGCGACGGGCTTCGCGCGGATCGACGCCGGCGGCGATCCACGCCGCCGTGAGGCGCTCGAAGATCGGCACGACGAAATCGCCCGAGCCGCAGGCGGGCTCGAGCACCTTGAGGGCTTCCAGCGGGACGGAGCGCAACGCGCGATCCAAGGTGTGGTCGAGGATGTGCGTGACGAACGGTTTGGGCGTGTAGAACTTGCCCATCGCGCTCCGGTCGTGGGTCGTTCCGAAGTCGCGGACCAATTCGTCGAGACCGCGCGCACCTCGCTCGAGCCAGGGCAACGATTCGAGCACCTGATCGAGGGCATCGCGCTCGCTGGAGTCGAGAGCGAACGGCTGCTCGTCGCGGCGCGCCTCGAGCGCGCTCAGCCCCAGCAGCTCGGTGCTCGCGCGGCGCGCGTCCGGCACCCCCACGGCGGAGAGGTAGCTGGCGAGGATCGCATCGAGGATCGCGAGATCGGCGCGCGCTCGATTGCCGAAGCCATGGGCGATCTCGCGCTCGCCCGGGCGGCGGTTCGCGCGCGCGGCCCGCAGCCCCGCCACCGTCGCTGCGACGCGCGCGAGCTCGTCGTCGATGGGGCGTGCGCGTCGATGCTTGCGTGGACGTGTCGGCATGGCGTGCGGCGGGCTCGGCGGTGGGCGCGGCGCATCCTAGCGTCATCGCTCGCGCGGGGCTCGCCCGATCGTCGCCTCGGCGTCGGCCTTGTAGGGGAAAGCCCTGTCTGTTAACTGAAGTCGGGGGGCAAGGGACGTGTACGGGGCCGAGGACAACCTCGCTGTGGCAAGCGGCGAGCGACGCTCACGACGAGGTGCGATCGCGTGGCTCGCTCTGATGCTGCTGCTGTCGATCCTGAGCTCGGCGGAGCACGCGGCCGGCTCGCCCGCGGACGCACGAGTCGCCGCGATCGAGTCGCAGGTCGCCGACAAGAAGCGCGCGATCGCCGAGATCGAGCGCCGTAACGCCGATCTCCAGCACGGCATCGACGTGAATCCATCGAATACCGGTGCCAACTTCTCGGCGCGCCAGGAAATCCGCACCAACGCGCGTTACGTCGCGGTGTACCAGAACGAGCTCGCCGAGCTCGAACGAACCCTGGCGAGCGTTCGGGAGCTCGCGCAAGGTGGCGCCGAGCCGGGCGCGAGTGCGAAACGTCGGGATCGGCGTCCCGCTCCGTCGGCGTCCGAGCCCGAGCTCCCACCGAGAGCCGTCGACGTCACGCCATCCGCGAACCAAGCACCCACGGACGTCGCCACTGCGACACTCGACCGCACCGAGGTTCGGGATTTGATGCGGAGTTGGGCGCTCGGTCAGAGCGGCGTGCCGGGTATGGGTGCCTCCGCGAGCGACGAAGCGCCGCTCACGATCGTTCTCGACGGTCTCGACTGGTCGCTCGATTGGCGAGAGCTTCTCGGCGGATTGGTCTTGGGCGGCCTAGCCGGCACCGCCGTTCCCGGGATCCTGAATCGGCTGCTGCGCCGTCGCCTACCGGCGCGTGCGCCGGTGGTCGGGGCGATGAGCCGCAAGTGGGTGAGCACTGCTGGAGCCACCGGCTCTCCCTCCAAGCAGTGGCTCGACCTCGACAGCAAAGCGACCTCGCCGGCGCGCATCGCTGCCGGTGGAGCGACGTTGATCGCGATCGGCCTGGTGGCGCAGGCGGCCGCGTCGTGGACCGGGTGGGGACCGAGCCTGGGAACGCCTGGCATCGGCGGTGAGCTCGTGCTGCTCGCGCTCGCGCTCGGCTTGGGTGGCGCGGCGGCCGTGCTGTGGCGCAAGCGTGCGTTCGAGCCCGCCTTCGCCGCCGGATGCGCGCTGGCGATCGCCTGCCTGGTACCAGCGGCGCTCGGGCTCAGTCCCTTCGGCGGCCGCGGTGCGTGGGCTTGGCTCGTGATTCTGCTGGTCGGTACGGCACTCGAGCTTCGTGCGGCGACGGTGCTTTGGCCGCTCACGAGCCCGCGGGCCGCGGTCGATGCAGCGCGCCGAACCGCCGTTGCCAGTGCCGTATTCGGTGCGGTGGCTGGGCTCGCTGCTGCGGCGCTCTACCTCGTCTCGGCGTGACGATCGACGCTTGCGACCCCTCGCGGGTGGGGGCGTGCACGCGATTCGAGCTCGCTTGCCGGTCTCGGGGGGGAGGGGTAGCATTGCCCGCGTCGACGCCGGATCGACCTCGTTCACAACCGACTTTGGTCACGTCCGCGTGCTCGGGCGGCTCCGAAGGCCGCGACCAGGCACGGGGCGCGCTTTGCGGAGCGGTCGGGACGACCCGAATGCGGTGACGATGGATCTTCAGCCCCGAGGAAAGCATGGCGATGAGTGACCAGGATCTGGCGCGGCTCGAGCAGATCCGCAAGCGGCTCGCGATTTGGAGCATTCGCATGACGACCGCGGCCGGAAGCGGTCATCCGTCGTCGTGCCTGAGCGCGTCGCACATGGTGACCGCGCTTTATTTCGGTGGCTTCCTACGTCTCGATCCCGCGAAGGCGGACGCGCCCGATCGCGACCGCTTCATCATGAGCAAGGGGCACGCGGCGCCGATTCTCTACGCGGCACTCGCCGAGAAGGGCGTGGTCGAGAGCAGCGAGCTGCTCAACCTGCGCAAGATCGGCAATCCCCTCGAGGGTCACCCGAACTTGCGCCGCGTCCCGGGCGTGGAAGCGTCCACGGGCTCGCTCGGTCAGGGACTCTCGATCGGCCTCGGTATCGCGCTCGCGCAGCGGCTGGCGAAGAACGGCGCGCGCACCTTCGTGCTCACGGGCGATGGCGAGCTCGACGAGGGCCAGGTGTGGGAGGCCGCGATGACGGCCTCGAAGTACAAGGCCGACAATCTGGTCGCCATGGTCGATCGCAACCATTACCAGCAGACCGGTCACGGCGACGTGGTGCTGCCGCTCGAGCCGCTCGCCGCCAAATGGCAAGCGTGCGGCTGGGACACCTACGAGATCGATGGTCACGATTGGCAGCAGGTGATCGGTGCGCTGAGCCGCGCTCGTGACGCCCGCGGCCGGCCCACGGCCATCCTGGCGCGCACCGTGAAGGGCTACGGCGTCACGCGCATCGTCGACGATCCGGGCAACAAGTTTCACGGGGTTCCGCTCAAGGCGCAGGAAGCCGAAGAGGCGATCCAGGAGATCGAACGCGCATGAACATCGGTAAGTCGATCGGTCTCGAGATGGGCCTGAGCACGCGCGCCGCGTTCGGCGAAGAGCTTGCGGCCCTGGGCGCGGCATTTCCCACGTTGGTAGTCGTCGATGGTGACGTCGGCAACTCGACTCGCACCGAAGTGTTCGGCAAGAAGTTCCCCGAGCGCTTCTTCAACGCCGGCATCGCCGAGAGCAACATGGTGAGCATGGCAGCGGGCTTCGCGCTGTCGGGGCACATCGCCGTGGCATCGAGCTTCGCCGCGTTTCTGACCTGCAACGCGTACGATCAGATCCGCATGGGCGTCGGCTTTCCACGCGCCAACGTGAAGCTGGTCGGCAGTCACTGCGGCATTTCCATCGGTGAGGACGGCCCGAGCCAGATGGGCATCGAGGACCTGGCACTGATGGCGTCGATCCCCGGCATGGTGGTGCTCGCGCCCTGCGACGCGCCGAGCGCGCGCGCGCTGACTCGCAAGATGCTGGAGCACGCCGGGCCGGTGTACATGCGCACCGGGCGCCCCGAGGTGCCGGTGGTCTACAAGGACGGCGCGCAGGCGCTCGAGATCGGCAAAGCCGCGAAGCTGCGCGACGGCAAGGACGCGACCATCATCGCGTGTGGCCTCATGGTGCCCCTCGCGCTGGAGGCTGCCGCCGAGCTCGCGAAGCAGGGCGTGGACTGCCGGGTCCTCGACATGCACACCGTGAAGCCGGTCGACCGCGCAGCCGTGCTCGCCGCGGCGCGCGAGACCCGCTACGTGGTGACCGCCGAGGAGCACCTCCTCGACGGCGGCCTGGGCAGCGCCGTCGCACGCGTGATCGCCGAAGAGGCGCCGTGTCGCATGGCGTTCGTCGGCATTCGGGACACCTACGCCGAGAGCGGCAAGCCGCAGGAGCTGCTCGACAAGTACGGCCTCACGGCCGCGGAGATCGTCGCCGCCGTAGGTCGCTGCCGCGCGGCGTGATCGTGAGCGTGCAGCGCGTTCGACGTCTGGGCGAACGCAGCGGTCCGAGGCCCACCGCAGTCGGGTGGGCCTCTTGCTTTCGTGGCGGTGCGGCGCGTCGAGGCAGCGGTCAGCCCGCCGTGATCCCGCCGTCGATGGCGAGCGATGCGCCGGTGATGTAGCCGGCCTGCGGCGACGCCAGGAAAAGCACCAGGCTCGCGATCTCGCTCGGCTCGGCGATGCGTTTGATCGCGCTGCGCGCGAGCACGCGCTCCAGGTGGTCGGGAATGCGATCGGGCTGGACACCCATGGGGGTGTCGACGTACCCGGGGCATACGGTGTTGGCGGTGATGCCGCGCGTGCCCCATTCGAGCGCCACGGTCTTGGTGAAGCCGATGACCGCGTGCTTGCTCGCCACGTACGCCGCCGAGAGCGGCGCGCCCACCAGGCCGTGCGCAGAGGCGATGGTGACGATACGGCCGAATCCACGCGCCGCCATCGAGGGCAGCACGCGCTGGGTGAACAAGAACGTCCCCTTCAGGTTCACGTCGAGGACCTGATCCCACTGGTGCTCGGGGATCGCGTCCACGCGCAGCATCGGCCCGGCGACGCCAGCGTCGTTGATGAGGATGTCGATTCGGCCCCAGCGTGCCAGCGTTGCAGCGACCGCCGTATCGATCATCGTCGATCGGGTCACGTCGCAGAATTGCGGCACGGCTTCGCCGCCCTCACGCTGGATCTCGGCGACGGTGCGCTCAGCGCCGCGTAGATTCCTGTCGAGGACCACCACGCGCGCACCGTCGCGTGCCAGCGCTAGAGCGATCGAGCGGCCGATGCCGCTCGCGGCGCCGGTGACGATCGCCACGCGGCCGCGGATGCCTTCGCGATTGTCGTTGGTCGGGTTCGAGGCCATCCGCAAAGCCTATGCCCGTGGCCGGATGGTTCCAACCGTGGACGACTCGACGTACGGTGGGCGTGCCAGGGCGGGCGGGGGGCGCTGCCCGCGCGCCACACACCGCTCACTCATGCCGATCTACTTTCCGCGTGGATTCAACTCGGGCGAGCCGGTCCGAGTCGTGGATGGCGTGACCGTGGTGCGCGGCTCGCTTGCGAAGCAATCGGTGGCGCTTCGCGTGGTGGCGGGCGTGCGCGGGCCGCTGGGCGGGGTTGCGGGGCCGGGCCGGCTCGGGGTGCTCCGCGAACTGCGGGCCGCGGGTACGAAATTCGAGCGTCGCTTGCGGGCGCTCCCGCGCGAGCCTGGTTCGTTTCACGTCCTCGATCCCACCAACCGCTCGGGGCCGGCGCTCGGATTCTTCGAATTCCACGAGCTTCCGCGCACGGCCGCGCCGCTGAAAGAGGTGCTCGACGTGATCGAGGGCGCAGCCATGGAGCGCGGCGTGCGGGAAGTGGCGATCACGCCGTTCGGACCCGAAGCTGCCGACGCCGTGCTCGTGGTGCGTGTGCTCGCCGAGCGTATTCGCTGCGGCGCATCGGCGATCCGGTGGATCGTGGTCGTTGGCGACCGGGCTCAGTTCGAAGCCGCGACCGCCGCCGGGTCTTCGCCGATCTCGGTGTAGGCCCCGCTTCCAGACTCGAAGACGCGAGGGCGTGACCGCCTCACTCGTCAGCGAGTGCCGATCCCGGCCGTGGAGTGTCAGCGAACCGGAGCGCGCACCAGCCCCACGACGACACCCTGGAGGGCGACGTCGCGGGCCACGATGGGGGCGTAGCGCGGGTTTTCAGCAACCAGGCGCACCCGATCGGCATCCTTGTAGAACCGCTTGAGCGTGGCCTCGCCGTCGGCGAGCAACGCCACCACGATCTCGCCGTTACGCGCGGTGTTGCGCTTCTCCACGATGACGTAGTCGCCTTCGAGGATGCCGGCGTCGATCATGGAGTCGCCACGCACCTGGAGCGCGAATCGCCCCGAGCCTTCGAAGAGCGAGGGCACGTCCAAGGTGTCCTGCTGCTCGATGGCCTCGATGGGACGTCCAGCGGCGATGCGACCGGCGAGCGGCAGCACGCCCGGCCGATCCAACTCGCCGGTGTCGGGGTCGAGAACTTCGATGGAGCGAGCCAGGCCGCGATCTCGATTGATGGCGCCCTTTTTCTCCAGCGCCCGCAAGAACCCGTGGACGCCATTGGTGGAGCGGATTCCGAATTCCTCGCCGATTTCACGAACCGTCGGCGGGAAGCCGCGTTCACGAATTCGCGCGCGGATGAAATCGAGGATCTTCTGCTGGCGCGGCGTGAGATTCATGACAGGTCCGCCCGCGCCGCATCACGGCGCGCGACTTCGCCGGCATCGATCGTGCGCCGCGTCTCGGACTCGGACTCTCCACCGAGCGGCAGGGAAGGTGTCGGACGCGGGCGCTTGCGCTTCTGCCAGATCCGGGCCTGCCGAAGCGCTGCGCGCTTGCTGTTTCGCTGCGCATCGCGCTCGACGTTCCCGTCCACCACGAAGCGCCGGCAGGAGAGGCACTTGCTCATCACCGTGCCATCGGGGAATCGCAGCACGAAGAGATGCTTCTGGCTGCAGTGCTCGCACACGAACGGCCCCCCCGAAGAACGCCGCGCGGCCTTGGGAGTGCTCGCAGCCGTGGGAACCACCAACGGCGGCGCGACCGGCTCGTCGGGCGCCGGCTCGCCGATTCCCGTGGCAGGGTCCACGATCCAGCGTCGACCGCTGACGACGTTCCGGGTGATGAGGAGCCGCCCATCGATGCCACGGGGGCGGACGCCCTCGACGTGCATGCCCATGTGCTTGAGCTCGCTCGACGCGCTATTCCGGTGGACTGCTGTATGGGTGTTCATGGTGAACGTGAGTTTAGTGTACGAGTGTTCACCATGTCAAGCAGTCTTTCTTCGAGCCGGCTGATGCGCTGGGTGCGCGCT
>CAYUSL010000194.1:0-11026 GCA_964447125.1 uncultured bacterium
CGTTGCGGAGCGTGCAGCCCTCGCTGATGGAGGTGAAGGGCCCCACGTAGGAGTCCACGATGCGCGTCCCCGCGCCGATGATCGCCGGCCCGCGGATGGTCGAGCGCACCACCTCGGCACCACGCGCCACCCGAACCTTGAAGTGGACGCTCGACTCGGTGTCCACGTCACCATCGATCTCGGGCGGAATGGCCTGCGCATCGAGCAACATGCGGTTCGCCTCCAGCATGTCCTCGAGCTTTCCGGTGTCTTTCCACCATCCGGTGACCACGTGCGGCTTGACCACGTAGCCGTGGTCCACGAGCCACTGGATGGCGTCGGTGATCTCGAGCTCGCCGCGTGCCGAGGGTCGGATCGCGTCGACGGCGTCGAACACCGGCTGGTCGAAGAGATAGACCCCGACCAGCGCCAAGTCGCTCTGCGGCTCGGGCGGCTTCTCGACCAGGCGCACCACCCGTCCATCGGCCAGCTCCGCGACGCCGAACTGCGACGGATCGGGAACCCGAGCCAGCAAGATGTGGCTCGCGTGGTTCTCCGAGCGGAACTCGTCGACCATCGCCCGAATGCCGTCGAGGATCAGGTTGTCGCCCAGATACATCACGAAGCGGCGCCCCATGAGGAAGTCGCGCGCCACCTTCACCGCGTGCGCCAGCCCCAACGGCGCGGATTGCTCGATGTACGTGATCTCGACACCGAAGCGGCTACCGTCGCCGCACGCATCCATGATCTCTTGCTTGGTGTGGCCGACGATCACGCCGATCTCGCGGATGCCGGCATCGCGAATCGCCTCGATCGCGTAGAAGAGAATCGGCTTGTTGGCGACGGGAACCAACTGCTTGGCCGACGTGTGCGTGATCGGCCGGAGCCGGGTGCCTTTTCCTCCCGCGAGGATCAGTCCCTTCATCGACGCTCCCGACTCCGAGGGGGTGAAAGACCGGGCCGAACCCGGATTCGACGCCGTGCGTGCGCGGCGCCGCAACTGCCCGAATCGAAAAAGTATAGACGAGTGCCGCAGTGGTTGAAATGCCGAAGACACCTGCCCTACAATGCCGCGCCCGCCTCACCCGCACCACCAGAGAGGTGCCATGTCCGCGAAAATGCGCTGGTTTCTGGCCTGTTGCCTGATTGGAGCGACGGCCTGTGCCTCGAGCACCCGCCCGACGGAAGCGCCGGTTCCCATCGCCTCGAACGGCGATTCGGTCGCCGCACTCGCGACGCTGATCCAGGACCTCCGAAGCCGCGGTGCCAGTGACGACGACGTACGTGCCCTGGATCAACGGCTGCGTTTGGCGCAGGCCAGCCAGCACTCCGGCGACGACGCGCGTGCCCTCGACCTCGCCAACGAAGGCCTCGTCATGGGCGAACGCGTGAACGCCACGCTCGACGGCAAGGTGCGCGCCGCCATCGAGCGCATGGACGTCGAGATCCAGCGCGGCATCCGTGACGTCACCCAGGACCTGACCGACAAGCTCGAAGATCGTGCCATCGACCGCTACGACTCGCTGAAAAAGAAGATCGCCGAACGCAACGACCGCGCGCGCGCCACCAACGGCCGGATCGCACTCGCCAGCTACGCCACCGAGCTCGAGCCCATCGAGCAGCGCGTCGCGGCGATTCGCGAAGCCGCCGAAGCGCGCAACGTCAAATGGAACGACCAGTACCGAACCAAGTTCCGCGAGTCGATGATGCGGGTTCGGGGCACGGAAGCGTACGCGTTCCAGGAAGCGGTCCGCGCGCATCGCGAAAACGACGTGCGAACGGCCAAGCAAGGCTACCTGGCAGTTCTCGCGACCGATCCCAACAACTACAAGGCGCTTTTCAACCTCGGGCTCCTCGACCTCGAGATCGGCAACTTCCCCGAGGCGGCGCTCAGGCTGGAGCGTGCGTTCCAGCTCGGGCTCACCATGGACGACCTCGAAGGCTGGAAGCAGGACTTCCTACCCGACCCCGAGCCGTTGATCGCCGCGTACCACGAGACCAACCAAACCGCGCGCATTCCCGAGGTTCGCGCGGCCTACGAACGCCGCAAGAGCCAAGTCGAATCACGCGTCTCGTCGCGCAAGAGCGAAGCACAAGCCGCGGCTGCGGCAGCGGCACAGACGCCTCAAGTAGCGCCCCAGGCCGAAACGCAGCCGGCAGCCACCGCGGACACCTGTCAGTCGCGTCCCTACGCCGGGAAGGTTCAATTCGTGAAAGTCGGCCTCGACGCCAGGGGCGTCGAGGAGATCATCTGCGCGCCCGAGAACAAGCGCATGAAGGGCGACGCCGAATACTGGTACTACCCGTCCGGAACGGTCATCTTCATCAACGGCAAAGTCGATCGCACCAGCACCGAGCAGGTTCTGCCGAGCGGGTGATCGTCGCACAGGTCGCACCCGCGAGAACGACGTGCCCGTGCACGTCCCCCTCGATCTTGCGGGCTGCGACGGTGCCCAGCGTTCGCCGGTCAGCGCAGCCGCGAGGCATCTGCCGCCTCGGACGATGCGTCGGCCGGCTGGGAAGAGCCGCGATAGACGCGCTCGGATTCACGCACCAGATGGAGGTGCGACCGTGCTTGCCATTCCAGCGATTCCGCATCGCGCTTCAGCGCTCGAACACGGGCGCGCAGCTCAGCGTTCTCCACGGCGAGCTCGCGGCGTCGCGTCTCGAGCCGTTCGACGTCCCGCCCCAGGCGTCGGATCGCCGGCCACCCACCCTGTGGGGATGTGACGCCAACGAGAATGGCGGCCGACCCCAAGCCCACCAGCCCCCACGCCAACGCCCGCATCGACGCTCGCTCAGAGCGCTTGCCGCCGCTGGGCGGCGGTGAGTTCCCTCGGCCCATGGTGAACGTGTTGGTACCACGGCGGATCATTCCCGAAAAGCCTGTTGCATGGACGTGTCTTCGCGTTGCTGCTTTCGCCTGCCTCGTAGTCGCGTGGCCGCTCGACGGCCGTGCACGAACCGGGGTGGTCGAGTTCGTGACCTTCAACACGTGGAACGTGAACGAGCCCTACGCGTCGCGCATCGAGCACGCGACTGCGATGCTCGCGACCGAAGCGCCGGACGTGATCGCACTTCAGGAGGTGTACCTCGAAGGCGACGGAGTACCGCAGCGCGCCGATGTCACGTTGGCCGACGCTCTGCGCATGGATCGTGTGGCTCATGCGGCGGCGACGGTGCCCTTCGGCGCCGGACGTGCCGTCGAAGGGCTCGCGATACTCAGCCGCTACCCCATCGTCTCGTCGACGTACGTGGACTTGCCCGCGCCAAACGGTGGCAACGGCCGCATCGTGCTCGAGGCCACGCTCTCCACGCCGTTCGGGCTCATCAATTGCTACGCGACGCATCTTTCGACCAACGCGAGCGAACGCGATGCACAGGCGCAGGCGCTGCTCGCGTTCGTCGAGTCGGTACCGCACCAGCAACCGCCCGTAATCCTCGGCGATCTCAACGCCGTGCCCACGTCGCTCGCGGTGCTGTTTCTCACCGGTGCGATCGCCGCCGGCGGCGTACGCGGAAACCTCGTCGACGGCTGGCCGCTGCTGCATCCCGGCGATCCCGGCCCGACCTTCGCCACCGCCAACGCGCCCGGCGAGCGTCTCGACAGACGGTTCGACTACATCCTGCTCGGGCGTGGTACGGCGGCGGATCCCGCGCAGGGACGCTGGGTGGAAAGCCGTCGAGTCCTCGACCAACCCGACGACTCGGGCGTGTATCCCTCGGACCACCTAGCGCTCGCAGCCACGATCCGATTCGAGGGCGAGCCGCCGCCATCGGCCCATCGAAGCGGCGGCTGCAATGCCGGCACCGCCCCGTCGCCTGCCCGCGTGACCGCGGCGACGATCTGGCTTCTGGTTCTGAATCGGGTGCTCGCTGCGAGGCGCTGGGCACGTGGCAGCCGTTTCTTGCGAACCACGAATCGATGCGGTACACGCGTCGACGAACGCTGCTCGTGATCTCGACTCCGCCATCCCGCGAGGAACGACCATGACGACCCGTACCACGATTCTCGTCGTCGACGACAACCGCGCCGTGCTGGCCGCGCTCAAGTCTGCGCTCGAGGACGCCGGCTTTCACGTGCTCACTGCGGACGACGGAGATCGCGCGGTGGGCGTGATCGTGAAGCAGAAGCCGGATCTGATCATCTCGGACATCCAGATGCCGAACCTGGACGGCTTCTTCCTGTGTCAGATCGTGCGCTCCCGTCCGGAGACGCGCTCGATCCCGTTCATCTTCCTCACCGCGTTGGATGCCCCGCCCAAGCGCGCGCACGGCTTCAAGATCGGCGCGGACGACTTCATCCCCAAGCCGTTCGATAGGGACGAGGTCGTGATGCGGGTGAAGAACGTGCTGCGCAAGTCGACTGCCGGCGCTGCGCCGCCGCCGCGCGAAGCGGGCGACGGCGGCGAGCCCCGCACCGAGACGCTGCGCGGCACGGTGGCGGAGTTCCCGCTCTCCGACCTGCTGCAGATGGTGAACCTCAACCAGAAGAGCGGTCGCATCCACCTCGAGCGTACCGACGGGAACACCGAGCACGGTCACATCGAAGTGGCGCCCGGCGTCGTGCTGGCTGCGGTCGCGGGCAGACAGATCGGCCTGAAAGGCTTCTGTCGGCTCTTCACCTGGCGCGACGCCACGTTCCGAATCGAATACGCGAAGCCGGGCGCGGCAAGCACGCGCACCACGGGACCCGACCTCGGTCCCATCGAAGAGCTCACGATGACGGCCTTGTTCCAGCGCATCGAGCACGATGCGCTGGTCACGAAGCTGGGCGGGCTCGATCTCGAGGTCGAAGAAGATCCGGAGCACGAAGTCCCCGAAAGCGAGATCGACGCCAATGGCAAGTACGTGCTGTTGTTGCTCCAACGCCACCGGGGGCTGGCCGCCATCGTCGAGGAGTCCGGCCTGACGGACCTCGACACGCTGAAGGCGGTAGCGCAGCTCCTGGCGATGGGCGTGCTTCGCAAGCTATCGACGCGAAGCTGATCCTGTACACGCTCGCGCGCGATCCGGCCTCGGCGCCGTCGAGCCGCGCCCCGAGCACGCGAGCGAAGCGGCGCCTCGGAGGTGGGGCGCCGTGAGCACCACGGTTTTCGGCGAGCGATGACACCGCTCCGAGGCGGCATCAGCTAGCCCACAATCAAGCGCCCGGCGCTCGCTTGAGCGTTAGAACATGAAGCGGCGCATGCTCACGTTGCCGAGCAAGCCGACGATCAGGAACGTCGTCGTGAGGAACGTGCCGCCGTAGCTCAGGAACGGCAGCGGCACGCCGACCACCGGTAGCGAGCCCGTGACCATGTTGACGTTGACGACCACGTGCCAGAAGAGGATCGACGTCAGCCCCACGGCGAGGAACGCGCCGAAACGATCCTTGGCACGTTGCGCGATCGTCAGCCCACGCAACAGCAGCGCCAGGTACAGACCGACCACGGTCATGCAACCGAACCAACCGCGCTCTTCCGCGAGCACCGAGAAGATGAAATCGGTGTGATGCTCGGGCAGGAACTGCAGCGTACCCTGGGTTCCCTGCAGGAAGCCCTTCCCCGTCAGCCGTCCCGATCCGACGGCGATCTTCGACTGGATGATGTGATAGCCGGTCCCCTTCGGATCGCGCTCCGGATCGAGAAAGGTCCGAACGCGATCCTTCTGGTAGTCCTTGAGCACGTAGTTCCACGCCACCGGTACCGCCAGCGCACCGACCAGCGCCAGCAGTACCAGCGACTTCCAACGGATGCCGACGCACAAGAGCACGCTCATGCCCACGAACGTGATGAGCATCGCGGTACCCAGATCCGGCTGCGTGACCACCAACACCATGGGCACCGCCACGATCGAGAACGGCACCACGAGCTCGCGCAGGTAATACCCGCGCTCGTCGTCCGGCTCGCGCTTCGCGAAGTAGCGAGCCAGCGCGAAGACCACGAGCATCTTCATCGACTCGGATGGCTGGAACGCGACTGGCCCGAAGTCGATCCAGCGAGTCGCGCCGCTGCGCGTCTCGCCCACCAGGTGAACGAGCACCAGAAACACCACCCCTACGCCGTAGAGCAAGAAGGCGTAGGTCTCCACGTGGCGGTAGTCCACCATCATCGCGATCAACATCACCGCCAGCGACAAGGTGAAGAAGACGAGCTGCCTGCGCACGATCCCGGGCATCCACGTCACGAGGTCCGCGAAGCTCCACGGGTCGCGCGGTCCCACGTAGGTCGCGCTCACGAGCACGCTCAGCCCGGCACCCGCGAGCGCCAACGCGAGCGCAATCAACGTCCAGTCGACTTTGGCGAGCCAGCGCTTGCCGTTCACGTCAGTGGCCCTCCCCGTTCGCGTCGGCGCCACCGAGAACGACCATGGAAGGCGGCGCGCCACCCACGACGTTGGCCGGCGGTGCGAGCAGCGCCACGCGCGCCGACGCGCGCGGCCCACCCGGACGAGGCGCCGTGGCGGTGGTGACGGGTGCCCGCTGCGCTGCCGGCGTCGGCACGACGCGGCGTGCCTCTTCGACGGGCTGAGCCGCTGCGAGCGTGGTCGAGGGCGCATCGCGACGCGGCACGATCGTAGCGTCGGGCTGTTGCTTCGATTCCAGGTAGGCCTCGATCACGGCTTTCGCCACCGGTGCCGCGGCGCTGCCACCGTGCCCGCCGTGTTCGACCAGTGCCGCCACCGCGATCTCGGGATGATCGACCGGGGCGTAGCACACGAACCAGGCGTGATCGCGGTACTGCTTTTCGATGTGGTCCTCGTCCTCGCCTTTGCGCAGCCCGCGAACCTGCGCGGTTCCGGTCTTGCCCGCCACGGTGATGCCCGGGATGCGCGCCTTCTTACCCGTGCCGCGCTCGCTCTCCACGACGTCGCGAAGACCGGCGCGCACCACATCCAAGTTGCGCGCGTGCGCCTCGAAGCGATCGAGGACCTCGGGCTCGATCTGCTCGTCGATCTGGCCATCGTAGGTCTGGAAGGAGCGCACGAACTGGGGGCGATAGCGGGTGCCACCGTTGGCGATGACCGCCGCCATCACCGCCTGCTGCAGCGGCGTGACCGAGACGTACCCCTGACCGATCGCGACGCTGAGCGTCTCGCCCGGATACCAATCGCTCTTGAAGGTGGCGCGCTTCCACGCGGTGCTCGGAATCAGACCCGCCTTCTCCACCGGGCGTTGACGACCATCGAGGATGTCGATGCCCGTGGGCAGGCCGAGCCCGAAATGGTTCGCCCACTTGGCGATCCGGTCCACGCCCAGGTCGATCCCGACCCGGTAGAAATAGGTGTCGCACGACTCGACGATGGCGCGATGCAGATCCACCGAGCCGTGGCCCGAGTGTCGCCAACAACGAAAAAAACGCCCGCCGAATTGCAGACCACCGGGACAGAACACCGCGTTCTCGGGCCGCATGACGCCTTCCTCGAGCGCGGCCAGCGCCATGACGATCTTGAACGTCGACCCCGGTGGGAAACGGCCCTGGATCGGCCGGTTGAGCATGGGCTTGCGCTTGTCGGTCATGAGCGAGCGCCACGCGGCACCGGTGATGCCGTCGGAGAACGCGTTGGGATCGAAGGTCGGCTTGCTCACCCACGCGAGGACCTCGCCGGTGTGGACGTCGAGCGCCACCACCGAGCCATCCTCCTCGCCCATCGCCTCTTCGGCGCGGCGCTGGACCTCCGCGTCGAGCGTGAGCACGACGTTGTGGCCGGGTTTGGGCGCGTCCTCGCCCAAGCTCGAGAGCTCGCGTCCCTGAGCGTCGACGACCAGCCGGCGCACACCGTTCACGCCGCGCAGCTCGTCTTCCAAGCGCCGCTCGATGCCGAGCATGCCGATGAGGTCCCCGGGGCGATAGCCGGTGCCGACACGCCGTTCCAGCTCTTCCTTGCCGATCTCGCCCACGTAGCCCAGCAAGCTCGCGAGCAACGGCCCCTCGAGGTAATGGCGCAGCGCGTGGACCGTGATCTCGACACCCGGCAGCTCGCTCGAATGGGTCACCACCGCCGCGAGCTCCTCGCGGGCGACGTTCTGCTTGAGCACGATCGACTCGAAGGGGTTGCGACGTTTCTGCGTGCGGATGCGCGTCGCGAGCTCGCCGGCGTCCATCTGCAGCAAAACCGACAGGTAGGCGACGGTCTGGTCGACGTCGTCGACGTCCTCGGGCGTGACCGTGACGTCGTAGCGTGGGAACGAATCCACCAGGATCCGCCCCTTGCGGTCGAAGA
This sequence comes from uncultured bacterium, assembly GCA_964447125.1. Lineage (GTDB taxonomy): Bacteria > JADJOY01 > JADJOY01 > JADJOY01 > JADJOY01 > JADJOY01. The sequence goes on from CAYUSL010000194.1 coordinate 8,185, forward strand.
GGATGCCGCGCGGCGCAGCGACGTCTCGCTCGCGAATGCGGTTGTTGCGCGAGAGCTCGAGGAAGTACTCGCCCCGAATGCCCTGCAGGTACCAGAGGCGGATGGCGATCAGCGCGAACGCCGCGAACAGCGCGAGGTAGAGCAGGCGGAAATGGCCCTTTTCCCGCTGGGTCTCCTGAGTGGCGAGCCCGAGCAGGCCGAGGCCGTCCTCAACGAGCCCAGCGCTCTTCGTAGGGCGGCGATAATCGCGCAAGAAGCCGTGTGAGCGGTCCGAAGGCGGCAACGAAGAGTGCTCCCGTGGCGAGTGTAGAAGGAACGAGATCGCGCAGCACCATGAGCGCGACCCCACCATCCGGATCGTAGAGCCGAAGCAGCAAGACCGAAACCAAGCCGCGGAAGACGAGCAGCAGCCAGCCGATGGCCGAGCGTGCCAGCACGTTGCCGAGGAAGACTCGATTCACGAGCCCCACGGCCAGCGTGAACATCGCCGTGAGGCTCACCAGCTCGAGCCCCACCAGCCCGCCGCCGAGGATGTCGAGCATCGAGGCGAGCAAGAAGGTCACCACCAAGCCCTCGAACGGGTCACCGCCCATGAGTGCGAGCGTGAGCACGATGACCGCCACCGCATCGGGCCGAAACGGGCCGAGTGGGAGCCACGGCGCCAGGCTGATCTCGAGCATCAGCAAGAGCCAGCCGAGGAGCACCAGCACCGTGCCGCGGCTCACGGCTCCGCCACAGCTGGCTCGCCGCGCTCGAGCGACGTCACCACCAAGACCTCCTCGAGGCGACGAAAGTCCACGGCCGGCTCGAGATCCGCCTTCTGGAAGAGGCCGAAAGGCGCAGACTCGACGCGCGCCACGGTTCCGATCCTCAACCCTTTGGGGAAGATGCCGCCGAAACCCGAGGTGATGATGAGATCGCCGGCGCGAACGTCCTCGCGACGCTCCAGGTAGTCGAGGCTCGCCAGGGGCCCCCCGCGGCCACGCACCGCGGTCTTGGCCCGTGTGCGTTGCACCAAGCCGTCCACGGCACTGCGGTGATCGACGATGAGCAGCACCCGGCTGGTGGTGTCTCCCAGCTCGCTCACCTTCCCCACGACACCCGCCTCGGTCACCACCGCGGCGTTGCGATGGATGCCGTCCTGCCGCCCCTTGTCGATGAGCAGCGTACGACTCTCGGCGCGCAGATCCTCGCCGATCACCTCGGCGGCGACGCTGGGCAGCGCCGCCCGCTCCTTGAAGCCGAGAAGCGCGCGCAAACGCTCGTTGGCCGCGGAGGCCTCGGCAGCGCGGAGCTGGTCGGCCTTGAGCGCCGCCAGAGTCACCCGCAACACCCGGTTCTCCTCTTCGAGGTCGGCGAGCCTGCGATAGCGCGCCAACGTCGAGCGCACACTGCCGTGCAACCAATGCGACGCCTCGAGCACCGGGCTCGACACCACGAGCACCGCGCGCTCCCACGGGTTCAGGTCGTGGCGACCCTCGATCGAGGACGCGAGCGAGCTCAGGCCGAGCGCGATCGCAACCACCGCGACCAGCAACGAGCGCCGTCGTCGCACGAATCCGAGCGCCACTTACGCCTCTCGCCTCACGCGTGACCGAGTCGAGCAACGCCGCAGCGAGCGCCTGCGAGCGTCACTCCGTCCCTACGCCGCGGTTGCGCTGCCACGCCGCACGCCCCTCACACCGGCTTGGTGGCCCGCTGCAGCAGATCGAGGTTCTCGAGCGCGCGTCCCGAGCCCAGCGCGACGGCGGAGAGTGGATCGTCGGCCACGGTCACCGGCAGCCCCGTTTCCCGGGCGATGCGATCGTCGAGCCCGCGCAACAGCGCGCCACCTCCGGCCAGCACGATCCCGCGGTCGACGATGTCCGAGGCGAGCTCGGGCGGCGTACGTTCCAGCGTGGTCTTGATGGTCTCGACGATCCCGCTGACGCAGTCGACCAGCGCCTCCCGCACCTCGCTGCTCGAAAGCGTGACCTGCTTCGGCACCCCACCCACCAGATCGCGCCCTTTGACGTCCATCTCCCGCTCGTCACCCACCGGCACGGCCTCGCCGAGGCGGATTTTGATCTCCTCTGCGGTGCGCTCGCCGATCAGGATGTTGTGGCGGCGCTTCACGTGGGAAATGATCGCGTCGTCCATCTTGTCGCCAGCCAGACGGATCGACTCGCTGAGCACGATGCCACCCAGCGAGATCACCGCCACCTCGGTGGTCCCCCCGCCGATGTCGACGATCATGTTCCCCGACGGCTCCGTCACCTCGAGGCCCGCACCGATGGCCGCGGCCATCGGCTCCTGGATGAGGAAGACCTCGCGGGCACCCGCCGACCTCGCGGACTCGCGAACGGCTCGCTTCTCGACCTCGGTGACGCCGAAGGGGACGCAGATCACCACCCGCGGGCGCAACAGGCTGCGCCTGCCGCGCACCTTGCGCACGAAATGACGCAGCATCGCCGCCGCCACCTCGAAGTCCGCGATCACACCGTCCTTCATGGGACGGATGGCGACGATGTTGCCGGGTGTGCGGCCGAGCATCTTCTTGGCCTCGACGCCCACGGCCAGCACCCGCGGCGAGCCGCCGCCGCTTTGCACCGCGACCACCGAAGGCTCCCGGCACACGATGCCTTTCCCCCGCACGTAGACGAGGGTGTTGGCGGTGCCGAGATCGATCGCGAGGTCTTGCGAGAACGCGTTGAGGAACCTTCTCAGCATGCGCAGCAGAGGATCCGCGAGCACGCGGATCGCGCGGGGCTTCGGTGCGTCAGGGGGTTGGACCTTCTGCCGGCCCGATCCGGGTAGAGAGAGATCGCGACGGGGATCGGGCGCATCGACGGCGGGCTTGTCG
>CAYUSL010000195.1:0-11024 GCA_964447125.1 uncultured bacterium
ACGACGAAACCGCTGCCGGCACCGATCCCAACGATCCCAGCTCGCATCCTTGAACTGCTGACTTCGGACGGACGGGTCCTGGAACATACCCCCGAGAAAACGTCGACGGGGTGTCGAAAACAGCGGTTCGACACCCCCTCACGCGCGTTCGACGAGCTGGTAGTCGGCCCCCAGCTCGAGCCGGAAGCGTCCGCGCCCCGCGGGAACGAGCTGGATCGCCGGACAGCGCTCCGCGAGGCGACGGCGTAGCAGGATGAGGCGGCTTTCGAGGTTGTCCTTGAAGTCGGGGAGCTGAAGCGACTTGTCGAGGCGAAGCTGGCGATTGGTGAACTCGATGCGTCCCTCGGTGCGGTGCTGATCGAGGATCTTGCGCAAGATCTTCGCGGGCAGGCTGCGCACCAGGTACTCGCCGTCCACCAGCACGCACTCGTCCTGCCGGTAGTACGCGACCTCGAGTGGCGGGCGGCCGGCGGCGCGCGCGGGCGGCTGCGGTGACGGGGCGCTCTGCACGCACGGCGGCTCGGCCTCGTCGGCACGCTCGCAAAAGAGCGCGTTTTGGATCGCGATCGCGAGATAGCCACCCAGGACTTCGAGGTAGGCGCGGTCCTCTTCGTGAAACCGGTACGAGCGGTCGGACTCGATGCACAGCACGCCGAGGAGCTCGTCGCGCACCAGCAGCGGAATGCCGAGCTGGCTCCACGGCTCGGCGAGCCCCGGTAATGGAATACGCCTGTCCTCGGGGCAAAGCCCCTGGCGCTGGGCGCTCGCGGCAACGGCATTGGCGTAAAGCATGTGCCGCAAGAGCCCCGCGATCCGGATCGGCTTGCGTGCCTCCGCCACCAGGCCGACGATCCCCTCACCGAGCCTCACTTCGGATCCCACGCCGCCCTCCGCGTAGCCGCGGCTAGCGAAGAGCTCGAGGGTGTCGGGGCGCTCGGACACCAGCAAGATCATCGAGTGCTGGAAACCGAAGATCCGCTCCAGCGTCTCCAGCACCGAATCCAAGAGGCTGTCGAGGCTCGGCGATTGCTGGAGCAGCTCCGAGAAAGCCTTGAGCGCCGTCATCGTGAACGGCACACCATCCGCCGGCGCCACGGTAGCGCGCTTGCCGCGTTTCGCCGGCAGGCGCCCCACCTCGTGCTCGACGGGGGTGATCGAGAGCACCTCGTAGATGTCCGCGCCGAGCAGCCGGAAGATCCCCTTGAGTCCCGAATACGACGCGATCGCCTCGATCCGAAGCCGCATCGAGTCGAAGAGCGCACCTTCGGTCTCGGTGCGCTCGTATCGCAGCTCGAGCGCATACACCTGGAAGGTGTCGGGGTCGTAGAGCCGCACCAGCGCCTGCGGGTTTTCCATCACGTTGCGCTTGCTCTTGTTGAAGAACTGGAACGAGAGCGCCACGTGCCGCGCGTCCACGTAGTCCACGTGGCTCAGGATCGCCACGTTGGGGATGCCGTCCTTCGAGCACGTGCAGAGCCACGACGGGATCAGCCCCTGAAAGCATGCCCCCAAGCTTTCGAGACGCATCATTCGAGTCGCTCGCCGGCCCCAGGCCCGGGGCTTTGCTCGAAACAGTCCGTGACCTGGAATACGACGGCCACACACGGCCACGGCTGCCACGCAGCGCTCATCGCGGGGGGAATGCCGATCTCCTCCAGCTCGCGGACGAACCCGGCGAGCTGGCGTACCACCTCGGCCCGCTCCGCCACGCGCGCGCGCCGAGACGACACGAAGCGCCCCTTGAGCTGAATCGCCCTGTGGCTCGTGGGCCGGTCGAAGAGCGCCGCGATCTCGGGATGCTTCTCGAGCTTGCGAATCAGCGGCGGTGCCGCTTTCTCGGGAACGTAGAGCGTCACGTGCGCCCGATCGTCGTGCACGCGCGCAGCGAATGCCGGCGCGCCGTCGGGGCGCAGCTCGGCGTCCCTGCACGCCACCGTGATCGAGAGTCCCCCCTCGACGACACCCACCAGCTCCTCGGAAATCAGCACGTTCATCGACGACGTCCCGCCCCCCGCCGGATCTTAGGAAAAGCTTAGGAAAAGTCTAAGGAAGATTGAGCAACCGCGTCCTCCGCGAAGGATTACGGTCGGTGCGTCGGAAAGATCCGGCGCGTTCGAACCCGAAACCGAGGAGGAAGCGATGAACGAGCAGCGAGTCTCGACCCGTCACCTGGCCGCCGCAATCACCCTCGCAGCGAGCGCGATCAGCGCTCCCGTGGGCGCATCGCGGGCGATCGCCGCGGAATCCGGCGACGTCGCACGCGGTGCCTACCTGGCGAAGATCATGGCCTGCAACGACTGCCACACGCCGTGGAAGATGGGCGCCGCCGGCCCCGAGCCGGACATGTCGCGGATGCTGTCGGGACACCCGCAGGACCTCGCCATGCCCGCGGCTCCCGCGGTGGGCGCCGGCCCCTGGGGCTGGGCGGGCGCGGCGACCAACACCGCGTTCGCCGGCCCGTGGGGTGTGAGCTTCACGGCCAACCTGACCCCCGACGCCGAGACCGGTCTCGGCAAATGGACCGCCGAGACGTTCATCCAGGCGATCCGCAGCGGCCGCCACGAAGGTCAGGGCCGCCCGATCCTGCCGCCGATGCCCTACCCGCAATACCGCAACGCGAGCGACGAGGACCTGCGCGCGCTGTTCGCGTTCCTGCGCTCGATCCCGGCGATCCACAACCGGGTACCGCAACCGATCGATCCTCCCGAAGCGCCGTGATCGGCCGCTTCCGAGAACCCCGATGGAAACGAATCGAGAGCTCTCGCGGCGGCGGTTGGCGGACGCGATCCCGACGCTGCTCGCCGTCGTGATCGCGCTCGCCCAGCCATCACCCAGCCGCGCCAGTGATCTTTCCGACGAGCTGCCGGCGCGGCTCTCCGAAACCGGCCTCTACGCCGCGGACGGCCAAGTCGATCCGCGTCATCTCGCCTACTCTCCCCAGTACCCGCTCTGGACCGACGGCGCCCAGAAGTCGCGCTGGATCGCGCTGCCCCCGGGCACCCGAGTGGACGTGAGCGACGTCGACGCCTGGCAATTTCCCGTGGGCACCAAGCTCTGGAAGGAGTTCGCCTGGCACGGCCACAAGGTCGAGACCCGCATGCTCTGGAAGACCGGCGACGAGCGCTGGACGTTCGCGAGCTACGCGTGGGACGCGGACCAACGCGAGGCCTGGCTCGCACCTGCGGAAGGTGTGCCGCGGGCGATCGAGATCGCGCCGGGACGCTGGCACTCGATCCCCGCGCGCGCCGATTGCCAGACGTGTCACGGCTCATCGCCGGTTCGGGTGCTGGGATTCAGCGCGCTCGAGCTCTCCGATGATCGCGACCCGCTCGCACCGCACGCGGAGCCACTGCGCGCGGGCGACGTCACGTTGCGCTCGCTGATCGAGGCGAATCTCCTCGAGCCTTCTCGTCCCGAGCTCGTGACTCACCCGCCGCGCATTCGCGCCAGCGATCCCGTCGCACGCGCAGCACTCGGCTATCTCTCCACCAATTGCGGTGGCTGCCACAACCCGGCGAGCCCACTCGCCCGTCTCGGCCTGGAGCTGCGCCACGACTCGGACGACGACGCGAGCGCGCCCGAGCCCGCCGAGCGAACCACCGTGGACGTGGTGCCCATGCGTTACACGATGCCCGGCGTCCCTGCCGAGGTCGCGCGGCTGGTGGCACCGGGCGCTCCCGAGCACAGCGCCGTGCTCCACCGGATGCGCTCGCGACGCCCCTCGTCTCAAATGCCGCCGCTCGGCACCACGATCGTGGACGACGAGGCCGTCGCCCTCGTGACCCGCTGGATCACGGGGCTTGGACCGATGCACGCGTCGTGACGCGTGGGACGGCTCGATTCGACGGGGACAGCCGGCGCGGTCAGCGGGCGGGATCCCGTCCCGATGTGCACGGCTCGATTCGCGGGCCGGAACCGAATGCAGCTTCCGACTCCTCTCGGGTGAACGAGCGGTTGGCCATCGTGCACAGGGCGGCGGCGGCAGTGTCGCCGCGAAGATCGATCTGCCACAGCTCGCGATCCAGCAACACCAGCGCGGCTCGACCGTCGACCGCCAATCGCACCTGGCGAGCGTTCGCGAAGCCGTCCTCGAAGCGTGCGCTGAAGATCGGCGTCGCCGTGTCGGTGTCGCAAACCAGTACACCCGCGGAGTCGAGTGCAGCGGCAATGCGCCGTCCGTCAGCCGAGGCGTGCAGGTCGTCGAAGCTCGGCCAGATCTCGAGCATCTCACCCAGCGTTGCGGGATGCCGGCACACGCGAGTCAGCCCCTCCGCCGAACTGCGGAGCTCGATGTCCACCTGGTCACCACCCGAGGCGAGCAGCGAACGGCTGGCGATCCACGCCCGCGGGATTCCGACGTTTTCGATCTTGGTCGTGTCCGTGCTCGTGTGAATCTCGAGCGACCGGCCACGCCCGGTCAACTCGGACGAAGCGTCGCCCGCAGCCCAATCCACGCCGTCGGCGATCCGGCGCAACGTCGTGGCCGCTTTTCCTTCGCGAAGCGAGCCAGACTTCGAAAGGACGCGGATCTTCGAGCTTAGCCCCCACCCAGCCCAGGCAACGGCGGCTTCGTCGGGAGCGCGCTCGTAAACCGTTTCCACGCTGCAATCAGGGGCGATCCGAACGACGCCGTCGGCTGTCCAGCCCAAGGTCGATTCCTCGCCGAGGGCGACGCCGCGAACTGGCGCGCGGCTCGTCCAGGAACACACCGAGTGGAGCGGTTCTCGTTCGACGCGAACCTGATCGTCGGTCGCAAGTGCCAATCCCCACGGTTCGCTTTGCCAGTCGAAAGAGTCCACACCCTCGTGAAGTCGCCGCGCGAGCACCGGCGGCCGGCCGATGCGCCAACGCACGACGCTGCCATCCCCACCTGCAGAGACGAGCTCGCCGTTCTGCGCACGGTCCAGAACCGTCACCGCGAAGCCGTGCGCGGGCCACGGGGATCCGCGTGGCTGACCGTACTTCGTCTCGTAGCGACCGATCCGTCCACGGACATCGCCGACGAACAGAGTGGTGCCGTCGAGGGAATAGACGATGGGCAGACGCGCCTCGATGTCGAATGCTGCGTGCATCGTCAGTCGCGCCACCGGCGGTCCAACGGGACCCACGTCGAGGATTGCGAGGCGTGTGGTGCCCTGGTCTCGAATCCGCGCGGCGATCGCACCCCCGTCGGGTCTCCACGCCAACACTTCGGCAGGACCGAGCAACGGCTCGCTGCACACTGGCGCTACACCCGTGCCGAAGCGACCTATGCACACCCGCGGCGGGCGCTCACACGCCACCGCCCAACGCGCCGTGACGTCGTTCCAGGCCAGCGCGCCGACTTCGTCGGGGACACCAGGGCAGCTCGGAAGCGCAGCGGGCTCGGTCGCCACACCCGCTTCCGCCGGCCGTACACGCCAGGCGGCCGCGCCATCGGCATACACGAGTTCTGCAGCACCGGCGCGAGCGACAGCGGCTGTCGATTCGATCTGCGTGCACGACGGAACGCCCACACGCACCCGATCGTTCAGATCCACTCGCTGGAAGCAGAGGCCGTCACTCGCTTCTCGATCGAACGCCACCACCAGCTGCCCTCGCTGGTCGACCGAGCTGAGGCGCGAAGCGCGGACGCGCGCACCATCGCCCAGCTCGATTCGCGCAGACCGGCCACCGTCCGGCGGATCGAGCTGAACGCCGCTCGCGTCCAGCACGACGGCGGTGTCGCGCCACATCACCAGATCCGCGATCCAACGATCCGTCGTCTCGCCGAGGCGTTCGGTGGGACGCAAGTATCGCGCGATGGGAAGCGAAACGACGTCGTGCAGCGCCGCCAGCACCGCCGGCGCCTCGGGCCCGAGCCTCCACGCCGCGACGGCGAGCAGCGCCGCACGATCGGGCTGCGACGGCAGATATCGCTGCGCACCGGCTGCGAGCAGATCCGCGCTGTCGAGCCGTCGTTTCTCGGCGGCGTCGCGTACCTCACGCCACAGATACGCGACGATCACGAGCGCGCCCACGCACGCCATCAGCAATCCTGCGATCTGAAAGACCGTGCGGCGCACTCCCGCCTCGACGAATCGCCGCATCCGGCCAGTCGGCTGCGGTGGCAACGAGCGTCTTTCGAGCCGCCTCAGCGTGCCGGCTGCCCGAAGCGCAGCCCCCCACGCGGGCAATGCGCCGAATCCTTGCTGCCATTGCGCAGCTTGGAACTCGAGCGCGGAATGCACCTGGGCAAACGCTGCGTCGAGCACCACGAGCTCGAACAGGTGATCGAGCTCCGGATCCGTCGGGTGAGCGCCGAGCGGCACGCGCACGGCCTCCGCAACTCGCCCTACCAAGGCACACGCCTCGAGCACCGCGACCACGATGCGTTTCCCGGAGTCGCTGGCGTGCGCGAGCTCCAGTTGGCAGGCGCTCGACCGCAGCGCGGCGTCGCTCGACAAGTAGAGAAAAACGTCCTGGCGGACGATCGCGGGAAGCACGGCCTCGGTCCAGTGATCCGCGTACTGGACGTCTTCCTCGTCGTACCAAACGTCGCGGATCCCGCGCTCGAGCAGCGCAGCCTTGAGCCCGCTGGCGAGCGCTCGGTCTTGCGCGGAATGGCAGAGGAATACCGTGGGTGCCTCGCGCGACTCGGCGGTCGTCGAGTGCCGCGCGCCTGGTCGTGATTCACCAGTCATCAACTCTTCCGTCATCGGTCGCAGGTCTCGCCTCTGCATTCACCGCCACCGCCACGCAACAACGTGAATCGAGCATCGCGTTCGCGACATGTGCATTCCCGGGTAGCGGCGCCATCGCGCGGTTTCATGCCCGGCAGGATCGATCCAGACCACGAGCTTCGTGGAGTCCGTTCCAACCGCAACCATCCGACTACTTTTCAGTGGCGTTCGGGCGCAAAGCGAGCCTAGCGCAGCGCATCCGAGACCGGGCAACTCCTCCTGAGCGATCGTCCCGTCGCAGCCTGGATCCACGCGACCGCCCGTCGGCGTCACACCTCGGTGTGAAACCTTGGTCGTGGCGCGCGCGCGATGCTACCGTTGGCGCTCGTGGTCGCCGGATCGTTCGTGACCCGCGAAACAGCCGAGGAGGTCGGGCGTGGCTTTTCAGATCGTGTGCATCTCGCGAACCGCTGCTGCCGGCGGGGAGCCCGTGGGACAAGCCGTCGCCGAGCGGCTCGGCTTCCGGTACGTGGACGAAGAAGTGATCGAGCGCGCCGCCGAACGCGCCAGCCTCACTGCCGAGGAAGTGAAGTCCGTCGAGCGGAAGCCCTCCGTGGTCAAGCGCGTCATGGACGCCATCGGCCTGGCGCCGGTGGATCGCGGCAACATGGGTGGCTTGGTGCGCAAGCCGCTCGATTACGACTACTACGGCGTACGCGGGCTGCCGCCGCAGATTCCCACCGACCATCGCCAGCTCATCCGCCAGGCGATCCACGAGATCGCCGCGGAGGGACAGGTGGTGATCGTGGCGCACGCGGCATCGTTCGCGCTCGCCGATCGGGCCGACGCGCTGCGCGTGCTCGTCACGGCGTCCCCCGAGATACGCGCAGCACGACTCAAGCTCGAGTCCGTCGAGGCCGCCCGCACGGTCATCACCCGCGACGACGAAGGCCGTCGCGACTACCTGCAGCGCTTCTACGGCGTGGCGCAGGAGCTGCCCACGCACTACGACCTCGTCGTGAGCACCGACAAGCTGAGCCCCGAGCAAGTCGTGGGCTTGGTGCTGAACGCCGCCTCTGCGGCGTGAGAGGGTGATGCTTCCGCAGGGGTCTCAACCAGGCCCCGCCCCGCAGAAAAATTCGGTTCTTCGTCTATTGCGGCGCCGCACCCCCAACTCGACTCGCGACGCTCGTCGGCGCGCTGTTGGCGCGTGCCTTTCTCAGCAGCCTCTTCGCCCGCGCGAGCGCCAGCGCCACCCTGAGACCGCGGCGGCGCTGGCGCGAGGAATCGTCGTCGTCAGTCCTTTTCGCAGCCCAGAAGCTGTAGGTACGGCAGGCCCGTGCCCGCGGGATCGGTGATGCCGGCGTAGCCGAAGGTGCCGTGCGCGCCGGTGTCGCTGTAGCAACAGCCGCTCACCAGCGCCACATCGAGGCTCGGGATCGTCACTTGGCCGCTGAAGCCGTGCGCATGCTGGCGTTCCTCGCGATTGGCGAGCGCCGGTCCGCCGCGCGTCTCGTAGGGCACACCGCCGTCGGGAAGGCCGAGCAAGAAGCGCCCCTCGTGGGCGCCGGAGCGCGTCCAGCCCGACGGACATGCGAGCGCATTGACGTACGCGAACGTTCCGCTCGGCACCGAATCGCCCACGACCTGCTGACCCGCAGGCGGCGGCAATCGGAAGCTGGCGCGGCACACCAGAAGCTGGATGTACGGTAGGCCGCTCGACTGCGGCTCCGTGCTGCCGAAGGCGTTCGAGTCGTAGACACCCTTCTTGGTGTGGTTGAAGTTGAGCCCGCCGAGAGCAGCCACCGAGCTCTCGGGAATCTGGATCGAGGTGCGAAGGCCATGGTCGTGAACCCGGTCTTCGCGATTTTCGAGCGCCACTCCCACCGCTGCGCCGATGTCGCCGCCCGCGGGCGTGGCCACCAGGAACCGCCCGTCGGCACCGGACATGAGCGAGAAGCCCGCTGGGCAGCTCTGGCGATTGAAGAACATCACCGTGTCCGCCGGGTACGGATGATCGTCCACCTGGACGGGTGAACCGGTGACACGCCGCTCGCAAAGGAGCTGCTGGATTCGCGGCAGGGCCGCGTCGGCGGAGTCCGTGGTGCCGACCAGGTCGTAGCTGCCTGCGTCACCGAGACTCGAGTTGCAGCAGCCCGTGACCGCGGTGATACCCGTCCCCGGAACGCTCACGCTGGTCGCATAGTCGTGGCCGTGGAGTCGGTCCTCGCCCTGGGCAAGCGCGTCGCCGACCAGCGCACCGACGACGGTCCCGTCCGTCTTCCCCACGACGAATCGGCCTTTCGCATCGGGTAGCTCCACCCAGCCCGATGGGCACGCCGTCCCCGGCAGATACGACACCGTTCCATCGGGAATCTGCAGCCTGTATTCGGGCGTGAGGATCTGGTGCGTGAGAGCGTTGGAGAGCTGGTTGTGTGCCTGCACCTGCACCAGGTACGTGCCGTTCGGCTTCGCAGCAGGCAGCGTCGCTTGAATCCGTGCGTCGGCCCAGCTCGTGATCGTCAGCGAGGCGCCGTCGTAGATCACCTGTCCCACGGTGGTGCCGAAGCCCGAACCATTGAGCGTGATGGTGGCTCCTGCCGGCGCGGGGTTCGGCGTGATCGAGCTCAGCGTGTGACAGGCCGTTGCCGCGAGCAGAAGCATGAGCGCCAGCGCCGAGCCAGCGCCGATTCGCATCCGGTCGTTTGGAAGTCGCATGACGTCAGTCCTTCTCGCAGCCGAGGAGCGAAAGGTACGGCATGCCCAATCCGGCGGAGCTGGTCGTGCCGCTGTAGCCGAACGTGCCGTTGGCGCCGAATTTGTCGTTGCAGCAGCCCGGCGCCAGGACCACCTCGCTGTTCGGTACCGTCACCGATCCACTGAAGGTGTGGGTGTGCTGGCGATCCTCGCCAGGGGCGAGCGGCGCACCGCCGCGCGTCTCGTAGGGCACGCCTCCACCGCTCGGCGGCAGCAGCCCCATCGGGAATCGCCCGGCGTGCAAACCGGAACGCGTCCAGCCTTCGGGACAGACGCTGAGATCGAAGTACGAGAACGTCTTCGAGGGCAGCGGATCGCCGGTGATCGGCTCGCCAGCAGGCGGCGCGGGCCGATCGATGGCCCGGCACGCGAGGAGCTGGAGATAAGGAACACCCGCAGCCGAGGCACTCGTCACGCCCGAGAAGGTCTTCGTGCCTTTGGGCGCGCGGCCGTTGCCGCCGCTGGCCGCAGCCAAGGACTGTTGCGGCACGTCGATCGAGGACGAGAACGTGTGCGAGTGGCCGCGGTCCTCGCCACTCGCGAGCGCGGTGCCGACCGTCTGACCCACCGTGCCGCCGATCGGCGTGGGCAGCAAGAAGCGTCCGTTGGCCTCACCCATGAGCTGGAAGCCGTCGGGGCAACCCTCGCGATTGAAGAGCACCACCGAGCCGTTGGGGAAGGCGTGATCGTCGACCACCGGCGGCGGGCTAGCGACCACCCGCTGGCAAGCGAGCTGGGCGATCCGCGGCGGACCGGCCTGAGCGGCATCGGCGGTGCCACCCACCGATTGCGTACCTGCGGCACCGACGTCGGTACAGCAGCCGCTCAATCCGGCGACGCCCGTGGATCCGATGTCCACCGTGGTCGCGTAGCCGTGGGTGTGCGTGCGGTCTTCGCCCTGCGCGAGCGGCGCGCCCACGGTGACTCCCACCTGGGTGCCGTCGGTGCGGCCGACGAGGAAGCGCCCCTGTGCGTCGACCAGCGGCTGCCAGCCCGCGGGACAGCTCGTGCCTTGATGGAACGCCACGGCGCCATCGGGCACCAGCACGTCCCAGGTGAGCGCGGCGATGGTGTGGGTGAGAGGGTTCGAGAGCTGGCCGCCCACCTGGACCTGAACGGCGTAGGTGCCGTCGGCCTTGGGTGACGGGAGCGTGGCGTCGATCTGGGTGTCGGACCAGGTGGTGATGGCGAGCGGAACGCCGTCGTAGAGCACCTGGCTCGCGCCCTGAGTCGTGCCGAAGCTCGAGCCGGCGATCACGACCGGGTCGCCGGCTTGTGCCGGATCCGGCTCGATCGACTCGACCGACGGACAGCCAGCGCCGATCGCCAGCACGAGAGTGAGGAGCACGCCGTACGGAACCCGACTCCACGAACCACTCGACATACGACCTTCCTTTCCGCGCACCGCGCGTCGCCGCGGCACGGACCAAGCCCGTCCAGACCAACCGCATGGCGACGATCTGGCGCGGGGCGAATGCTCGAAAGCGTGTGGCGTCGATCGTACCAAAGTGCGGACGCCCGCCGCACCCGCGCCACACGACGTGCTTCGGTGCACTGGGAGTTTCACCCGGAAGACCCGCGCCGCCATACGCGGCGTGGACTACGATGGAGATGGCCGGACGTCGC
>CAYUSL010000196.1:0-11015 GCA_964447125.1 uncultured bacterium
TCGAGCGCGAGCTCGACGATCTCGAGAAGCGAATCTCGGAGCTCAAGCGCTTCGCCGCGGGCGGCAGCGCCAATCTCGGCGACGAGCTCGAGCGGCTGGAGCGCAAGCTCGACAAGCGCCGCACGGAGATCTTCCAGGGCCTCACGCCCTGGCAGGTGACGCAGCTCGCGCGCCACCCAGCGCGTCCGCAGACGATGGACTTCATCGAGCGGCTCTTCGACGACTGGATCGAGCTGCACGGGGATCGCGGTTACGGCGACGATCCCGCGATCGTCAGCGGACTGGCTCGTTTTCAGGGTACGCCGGTGGTGGTCGTCGGGCACCAGAAGGGACGACGCACGGGCGAGAAAGTGCGCCGCAACTTCGGGATGCCGCATCCCGAGGGCTATCGAAAGGCGCAGCGTCATTTCGCCTTGGCCGAGCGGTTTCGTCTGCCCGTGATCACGTTCGTCGATACCCCCGGTGCCTATCCCGGAATCGGCGCGGAAGAGCGCGGCCAGGCCGAGGCGATCGCGGTCAGCATCCAGACGATGATCGACCTCTCCGTCCCGATCTTGGTGACGGTCATCGGCGAGGGCGGGAGCGGTGGTGCGCTGGCTCTCGGCGTCGGCGATCGCGTCTTCATGCTGCGGCATTCGGTCTACAGCGTCATCAGCCCGGAAGGCTGTGCCAGCATCCTCTGGAACGACGGTCAGCGGGCCGAGACCGCCGCAGCAGCGCTCAAGATGACCGCGCCGGATCTGCTGGCGCTGGGCGTGATCGACGCGATCGTCGAGGAGCCCGGCGGTGGCGCCCACCGCGACCCCGACAGTGCCGCGCGCTTGGTCGGGGAAACCTTGGCGCAGGCGCTCGAGCAGGTGCGGGGGCTCGCGGTTCCCGACCTGGTCGAGTCCCGCTACCGCAAGTTCCGGTCGATCGGCGTGTTTCAATCCCGCTGAGCGACGCGGTGTGCAGGTTCCGCCCGACTCCTCGCCGCTGGGCGCGAACGCACCCGCGCGCGTCGCGGAACGCGTGCGCGGTGGCCGTGCCGAGGCGCGCCACGTACGAGACGCCTGCATGAGCGTTGCGGCTGAATCACCGCGCGTCGATCTGACGATCGTGCTGCCGACCCGCAACGAGGCCGGCAACCTGAGTGCCTTGTTCGATGGACTCGCGGCGCTGGCTCGCGAGTCGCGGATCGCGTACGAGGTGCTGGTGGTCGATGCGAGCTCTCGCGACGGCACGGCCGCGCTCGCCGAGCGCTTGGGCGCGCGGGTCTACCAGCAGCGCGGGCGCGGCTACGGCGCGGCGCTCGCCGAGGCCTTTCGCGAGGTGCGCGGCGACTTCGTCGTGACCATGGACGCCGATCTCTCGCACAGCCCCTTCGTGATTCGGGATCTCTATCGGCGTCGCCTGGACGCGGACGTGCTCATCGCGTCGCGTTACGTGCGGCACGGATTCTCGGAGACCGAGCGCTTGCGGGCGCTCTTGAGCCGCATCCTGAACGGCGTGTTCCGGATGACGCTCGACCTGCCGTATCTGGATCTCTCGTCGGGGTATCGGCTCTATCGGCGGCAGGCACTCGCCGAGCTCGGCATCACGTCGGGCGACTTCGACGTGCTCATCGAGATCTTGGTGCGGCTGCACAACCGCGGTTTTCGCATCGCGGAGGTGCCGTTTCACTATCGGCCGCGTCGCTACGGTGAGTCGAACGCGCGCTTGCTCAAGTTCGCGCTCAGCTACCTGCGAACGCTCGGCCGGATGGCGCGGTTGCGCGCCAGCCGCGAGGCGGCCGACTTCGAGGATCGCGGCTTCTTCAGCCCCAATCCCCTGCGGCGCGCGTGGCACCGCGGAAAGTACCGCTGGGCCATGCAGCATCTGGAAGGGGCGGCACGCGTTCTCGACCTCAACGCCGGCTCGACTCGGTTGCTGGAAGGACTCCCACAGGCCGTCGGACTCGACGTCTCGCTCCCCAAGCTGCGCTACCGGCAGCCCCTGGGAAGGCGGTTGGTGCGCGGCGAGCCGCTCGCTTTGCCTTTCGCCGACTCGACTTTCGACGCCGTGGCGCTCTTCCAGCCGGAGCGCACGCTGGAACGGGATCGGCGGCTGTGGTCGGAGATCGCGCGGGTGCTCAAGCCGGGAGGCAAGCTCGTCTACGGAACCCTCGCGATGACCGATGGTGCGGCGCGCCTCGCGCACGCGGGATTCGCGGTTCACGCCCAGGCGGTGTTGCTCGGCCGGATGTCGTTGCTCGCGGGGGAACGCGCTGGCGCCGACTCCCCGTCGTCGCCGGCGGAGGAGCGGAGCACGCGCTGAAGCACGCACGATTCCGGGTGCCGCCACGCAGGAATCGCGATGCGAAGGCCGTTGCCACGTCGTGGGTGCGCGGGTAGCCTCCGCCGCCCCATGAGCGACCTTTCCGAAAGCCGCCCGATGATCGACGTCGAGCTGGAGCGCGTGCGTCGCGACATCGATGCCGTCGACCAGGAGATCCTGGAGCTCTTGAGCAAGCGGGCCCGGCACATCGTGACGGTCGTCGGGCTCAAAGCGCTGGCGCAGCGGGCACTGCGCGATCCCGGTCGCGAGGAGCAGATCCTCGAGCGCCTGGCCGCTCGAAACCAGAGCCCGTTTCCGCCGGAGTCGATCCGGGGCGTCTTCCGCGCCATCATCGACGCGTCGCTCGACCTCGAGGAGCGATTGATCCGCGCCGCCGGTCGCAGCGACGCCGCTTCCCGCTGATCCGAGCGTTCTTCGCTCTCGGTTCGCCTGCCGCCGGACCATGCCGCTCGCCGAACCGCACATCGCGACCCTCGCGCCGTACGTGCCCGGGCGCAGCGAGCGCGACGCGCAGACCCTCTACGGCTTCGACGAAGCCACGCCGCTCGCCTCCAACGAAAACCAGCTCGGGCCCTCGCCGCACGCGATCGAGGCCGTGCGCCGCATGGCGAGCGACCTGCATCGCTACCCCGACGGCTCGGGTCGCGAGCTCAAGGGGGCGCTCGGGAGCCAGCTCGGCATCGAGCCGGCTGGCATCGTCCTGGGAAACGGCTCCAACGAGATCATCGAGCTGGTGGTGCGCACCTTCCTGCGCCCGGGCGAGATCGTACTCTTCCCACAGCGCAGCTTCGTGGTGTTCCGGCTCGTCACCCAGGCTGCAGGTGGAGTGCCGCGCGAGGTGGTCGGCCAACGCTGCGAGATCGACGTGGACGCCATCGCGGACGCCATCGTTCCTGGTGTTCGCATCGTGTTCCTGGCCAATCCCAACAACCCGACCGGTGCGCACGTGGGTCGAGGTGAGATCGAGCGGTTGCTCGCGCGGCTGCCGCCCGAGGTGATCTTGGCCGTCGACGAGGCGTACATCGAGTACGCACGCGACCCCGAGTTGGTCTCGAGCCTCGAGCTCACGCGTGCTGCGCACGCCTGTGTCACGTTGCGCACGTTCTCGAAGATGTATGGCCTCGCGGGGCTGCGCGTCGGCTACGCCGCCACCCGCAATCACGAGATCGCCGGCCTGCTGGAACGGGTTCGCCAGCCGTTCAACGTCAACGCGCTCGCCCAGGCGGCAGCGCTCGCGGCGCTCGGCGATCCGGAGCACGTGAAGCGCACCCGCAACATGAACGAGACAGGTGATCGCCAGCTTCGCGCCGGCCTGGAGGCGCTGGGGATCGCCGCAGCACCCAGTCAGGGGAACTTCTTGTTGGTGAACCTGGCTCGCGATGGCGCCAACGTGGCCGCGGCGCTGGAGCGTGTCGGCGTATTCGTTCGCCCGGTCGGCGTCTATGGCTTGCCCCACGCGATCCGCGTCACCATCGGCACCGCGCCCCAGAACGAGCGCTTCCTGCGCGAGCTGGCGAGGGTGCTGGACGTCCCCGCTTCCAGCCTGTAATAAAGCGGTTGCCGCCGCGCGGGAGAGGTTCGTCTCGCGAGCGTCGTGCGCGCCGGCAGCGGCGAGATCCGAGGAGAGATACGGGATGGAGATCGTACGTCGGTGCGTGATCGCGGGGTTCGCTGCCGCCTGGCTCGTCGCCGGGCTGGGGGTGGGGTGCGGATCGAGCGGCACCGGCGTTTTCGACGGCATCCCTACACCCACGCCGGACGGTGGCGGCGGGGGCGGTGGCTCGGAGAACCCGCCGCCGGTGGACGAGCTGCCGCCTCCCGCCGATTCGTTCACGCTGGGTGCCTACTACTACACCTGGTGGACTCCCGATGAATGGCGCAAAGGGATCACCGGCCAGTCGCGCTATGGCGAGTACCTGAGCGACGATCCGCTGGTTGCCGGCAATCACATCACCGATGCGCGCCAAGCGGGGATCGGTGTATTCGCCGTGAACTGGTTCGGCGGCGATTCCGATCGGGCCATGCGCGAGGGCCTGCTCTCCGCGCCCAACCTCGACCAGATCCAGTTCTGCATCCACTACGACATCGCGATCCGGTTCTCGCTCGCGAATCTTTCGCTCGATCTTTCCAAGCCGGTGCCGCGGCTCGCGTTCCAGCGCGACATGCAGTACATCGCCGACACCTACATGAACCACCCGCGCTATTTCCGGCTCGGCGGCCGTCCGGTGGTCATGATCTACCTGTCGCGAGTCATCAGCGGTGACCTCGAAGGCGAGATCGATCTGGTGCGCACGTCGCTCAAGGACAAGGGAATCGACGTGTACATCGTCGGAGACGAGGTCTACGACGGCAACTTCCACCCCGAGCGGATTCGGCTGTTCGACGCGGTGACTGCGTACAACCTGTACAACTCGCAGACGATCCAGAGTCAGAACATCCACGATCTGCGTGGTTGGGTCGAGGTGGCGCGTGCGACGTATCGCGGTTGGGACCACGGTACCTCGACCATCCAAGTGAAGGGACGCTCCGAGTTCACGGACTTCATGCCCAACGTGATCCCGCAGTACAACGACACCGCGGTGCGTTGCTGCAATCCACCGCTGCCGAGCTCGTCGTTCGACGACTTCTCCGCGATGCTCGACATGGCGCGCAGCTACTCGCGGCCCGTCTCCGGTGAGCAGCGCGGAGTCATCTGGATCACGTCCTGGAACGAGTGGCACGAGGGGACGACCGTCGAGCCGTCTGCCGAAGGCACGGGCTCGATCGGTGCGGGGAACTACCTGTTCGGATTCCTGCAGGCGATCCCACGGATCTTCCCGAACGCCGTCGTCGGATGAGCTTCGAGTCCCCGCAGGGCGACGGCGTCGCTTCGACGCCGCGCTTCGAACGGGTTGCGATCGTCGGTCTCGGCCTCATCGGCGGCTCGCTGGCGCTGGCGGCGCGACGCCGTGGGCTCTTCGGCCACGTGACCGGCATCGGGCGTGGCCGCGCCAATCTCGACGAGGGACTGGCACGCGGCGCCATCGATGTCGCCACCGTCGACGTCGCTGCCGGCGTGCGCGATGCCGATCTCGTCGTGCTGGGTGTTCCCGTGGCCAGCATGGCCGCGGTCGTCGCCGCCATGGCGCCGTCGCTCGCGCGGGATGCGATCGTCACCGACGTCGGGAGCGTCAAGGCGCCGCTGATCGCAGCGCTGGAGCCGTTGCTCGCTGGGCGGGCACGTTTCGTGGCCGGGCATCCCATCGCGGGTACCGAACGATCTGGCGTTGCAGCCGCTTTTCCCGAGCTCTTCGAGGGCCGCTGCTGCATCCTGACGCCCTCGGACGAAACCGACCGCAGCGCGCTCGAGGCCGTCCGCGGCCTCTGGGAAGGTGTGGGCATGCGCGTCGTCACCATGGACGCCGCTCGCCACGATCACGTGCTCGCACTGGTGAGCCACCTGCCGCACGTGATCGCATACGCGCTCGCCGGTGAGGTGGAGGCCCGCGAGGCGCTCGGCGAGGAATTGGTGCGTTTCAGCGCAGGTGGGCTGCGGGATTTCACGCGCGTCGCCGCCAGTGATCCTGCGCTCTGGCGCGACATCCTGGCGATGAATCGCGACGAGGTGGTGAGCGCCGTTCGCGCCTATCGCGAACGGCTCGCGCATCTCGAGGCGCTGATGGCGACGGGACGAACCGAGGAGCTCGAGCGCGAGCTGGCGCGGGCGCGCCGGCTTCGTTCGCGGATGGATCCGTGAGCGTGGGCTCAGCGCCACGACGAACGTTTTACCGAGCCACGACGCGAGCCGCGCGCTAGGCTGCTTCGACAGCGTGGAGGGAACCGATGGCCATACCGCAGGATCTGCTCGACATTCTCGCCTGCCCGAAGTGCAAGGGCGAGGTGAAGCTCAACGCCGCCCAGGACGGGCTCGTCTGTGCCGCGTGTCGTCTCGTCTACGAGATCAAGGACGACATCCCCATCATGATGATCGACGAGGCCAAGCCGCTCGCCGATGCAGGCTGATCGGCCGGGCGCCGGTCTCGGGAGCCTGCGCTCGTGAAGGCTGCCGTCGCGATCGTTGGACCTTGCGATCCCGCCGCGGCGGAACGCATCCAGGCCGCCGCACGGGACGGGCGTCTCGCTTGGGCTGGTCAGCTAGCGGGCGCAACCGGCTCGCCGAGCGAAGCCGAGTGGAAGGAATTCGCAGCGCGGGCCACCGCGCCCTGGCTGTTGGCGGTGTGCGGCGACGAAGAGCTCGGCCCCGAGCTGGCGCGCGAGATCCTCGATCTGCCCGAAGCGCAGCCGGACGGCATCGCGGCGTACCGCGTGCGAATCGCGATGCGTTTCATCGGCCGCACCATCGTGGGTGGGCGCTACCGCGCGCACAGCGAGTCGCGACTGGTGCGTCGCGAGCACGCCGTGCCCGAGATCGCTCGACTCGCTCTCGGAGCCCGACTCGGCAACGGGCCCAGCCTCGAAGCGCCGCTCGGCTGGCGCCCGTTCGAGAGCCTCGAGGATGGGCTCGCGCGGATCGACCGCGAGACCAGCGAGCTGGCGCTGGCGCCGCGCCGTCCACCGCAGCGGGCGCGGTCGGTCGATTTTCTGTTTCGTCCTCCCGTGGTCCTGTTGCGTGAGCTGGTCCTCCGTGGCGGGTTGCGCGACGGGATTCCAGGTTTCGTGCTCGCGACCCTCGCGGCGGCCCGTGAGCTGATCCTCTACGCCAAGCTCTGGGAGCAGGGACTCCCCGAGCATCTGCGGCAGGTTCCCTCGAACCCCCAGTTGCCCTGATCCGCGCGAGATCCACGCCGTCGATCGACGCCGCATGACCCTCACGTCGATCGCCTACCGCGGGCGCTTTCGCTGGCAGTTCGACCCAGTCGCGTTTCCCGACCTCGCGGCGGTGCTCGGTGCGGGCGTCGGGGACGGCGAGCGCGGGAACGCGCCAGCGGCGCTCACCCAGTCCGAAGCACCGCTCGACGGGATTCCCGTTCACGAGAGCCGCGGCGCCCAGGTCTGGCGATCGCGAGCCGGCGTGCGGCCCGCATTCTTCTGGAAGCTCTTCCGCGCTCGAAGCGTCTGGGATCCCGTGAAAGCGCTCTTCCGTGGCAGTCGCGCGGCCCGCGCCGTGCGAGGCGGCGAAGCGCTGGCCGGGCTCGGACTCGAGGCCCCGCGGGTCTTGGCGTTCGCCGAGGACCGTCGGCCGTGGGGTGTCTGGCACTCGATCCTCGTCACCGAGGCCGTCGAGCTTCCGTCGCTCGAGCGCTGGGCGGCGGCTGCCGACCTCGCGGCGCACGAACGCCGGCGAATCGTCGCGGAGGTGGCCCGCGCGCTCGCACGCATCCACGGGGGCGGACTGGTGCACGGCGATCTTCGCCCCAGCAACGTGCTGCTGACGCGCGAGGCCGATCGGATCGTGTTCCTCGACAACGAGCGCACCCGACGATCGGCCTCGGCGCGGGAGCGCATCCGCAATCTGGTCCAGCTCGGCGTGGATCAGGTCGGCAGGCCGCTGCGAACCGATCGCGTGCGTTTCATTCGTGCCTATGCGCGTGCGCTCGGGCGTTCGGACGAGCAAGCCGCAGTGCTTCTGCGCGAGGTCAACGCGGCCATCGTCGCGCGGCGTTCACGCCGTCGCAACCGCGGGCTGGAGCCGCTCACCGGCCTTCGACCTGCGAGCAGCCCGACGACGCGGTGAGCCTCGTGGCACCGCGCGTCGCATTCCTGCTGCGCACGTTCAGTCTGGGCGGAGCGGAGCTGCAGGCGCTCCGCGAGGCGAACGCGCTCGCCGAGCTGGGCGTGAGCGTGGTCGTGATCGCCCGTGTGGGGTCGTGGGCCGCCACTGGAGCGCGTCGCGCGGGGCTCTCCTGCTGCGAGCTGCGTGCGGGGCCAATTCCGCTCCGAGCGCTCGACGGCGTCGACGTGGTTCACGTCCACGAGCCCAAGGATCTGCCGTGGGCGCTGCTTGCGGCACGCCGGCGCTCACTTCCGGTGGTGCTCACGCGGCATCTCGCCGCGTCGGCGCGAAGGCGCCGCGATCCCTATCACCGATGGCTTCGCCGGCGCATCCGCTGGGTCGTGTCGTCGGTTTTCGTTCGCGACTCGATGGTGGCGGCGTACGGCGTGGCGCCGGACGCCGTTCGGGTCGTGCCGTACGGCTACGCAGCACCGCCGCTGTCGCCCGGGTGGGAGGCGGCCCGGGCGCTGCGTGCGACGGCCACGATCGGCATGTTGAGCCGGCTTTCTCACGGGAAGCACCTCGCCGATGCAGTCGCGGTTTTGGAGCACGTGCGTCGCGCTGGCCGCGACGCGGCGCTGTGGATCGCCGGCGAGGAGACCGATTGCGGAGCGCGGCGCGAGCTCTTGCGTCTCGCTGCGGAGCGCGGGCTCGGAGAGCACGTGCACTTGCTGGGTTTTCGCCGCGACATCGCTTCGCTGCTCGCCTCCTGCGACGTGCTTCTGCACACCGCGCACGCGGAGTCTTTCGGTCTCGCCATCCTGGAAGCGATGGCTCACGGCTGTCCGGTAGTGGCGAGCGCCGGTGGCGGTGTGCCCGAGGTCCTGAGCCACGAGGTCACGGGATTGCTGGCGCCGCCGGGCGACGTCGCCGCGCTCGCGGGGCACGTGTCGCGTAGCCTCGACGATCGTCCCAGCGCCGTCGGCCGCGCGGCCCTCGCCCGTGCCCAGGTGATCGCACGCTTCTCGCCGCGCGCCGAAGCCGAAGCGCTGTGCCGCGTCTATGGCGAGGCGCTCGCTGGGGACGCGTCGTCGGGCAAGCGCGCCAGGATCGCGACGAGCTGAGTGTGTGGGTCGTCGCGCACGTGCGTCGCGGCGATCTCGATCAGCGGCGGATCGAATCGTTCTCGTGGGTAGAGCGGACCCGCGCTCTGCGTGTCGGCGGCGATCAAGAAAAAGTCGAGGCATGCGTGACGCTGGATCTCGCGATGGAACGCTGCGTCGTCGAGGGAGGCGGGCGGTGTGTAGACGCTGCGACGGTCCGCGAAGAGCCCCACCAGCGAGGGCTTGACCGAGAATACGCACGCCTCGGTAGGTACGTGCTGGCCGATTCCCGCCAACGCATCCTCGAGACGCGCGGCGAAGCGCAGCATCTTCTCCGCCGTGACGCGATCGGGATCGAACCAGAGAGCCGAACGGCGTAAGCCCTCCAGCTCGGGGCGGGCGCCGGCGTGGAAGCGCGCGGTGGTGAGCGCGATCTGCGGCACCAGCACCGAGATCAGCGCCATCGCGAGCGCGAGCCCCAGCCATCGAGCCGTGGACACCGAGGGCATGCGGGCGAGCGCCGCGCGAGCGGCCCACGTCGCATGGAACATCACGATCGGCAACGCCACCACCAAGAATCGCGCCATCTCGCCGGGAAACGGCCAGATCACGATCAGGGTGAGGTAGGCGCCGAGGTAGAGCGCATCGAGCTCGCCGCGTCGCAGACGCATGAGGGCGCCAGCGAGACCGAGCGCCGCGACCCCCGTCGTGACCAGCGCAACGGGAGCGGAAGGTTCGACGGCGAAGAGCGCGAGCCAGTCGTTGGCCAACGACGTGAGCTGGAGCACCAGGCCGTCGCGAATGGCTGCGAGGCCGCCGGCTTGATAGCGCTCGATCAGGATGCGCGTGTAGTCGGAGTTGCCGCCGTGGCGCATCCAGAGGAGCGCCGGCATGGCCCCCAGCAGTGCGAGGACCGGGAAGCGCTTGGGTCGGCGTATCAGCAGGTGGACCCCATAGGCGGCGAGCAGGGCGAGGCCAGCGCTGCGCGTCAACGTGGCTGCGCCGACGGCCAGCGCCGCCACCACCGGCCAGGCGAAGCCGTCGCGCCCGGAAGCGCGTCGAGCCGCGAACAGGGCCACCAGCGTGAGCAGCAGGTAGAGCGGCTCGCTCTCGATCTCGAGCGCCGTGAAGTAGGTTCCACGCACCGCCGCGAACGCGAGGGTCACAGCGAAGCTCGCGAGGGAGTCGAGGCCCGCGCGTCGGCACCACGCGAACAGCACGAGGAAACTCGCCAGCAGCAGCGTGATGGTGGCGACGTGGGCGGCCACCAGGCTGTGCGACGTACCCGTGATGGCGAGAAAGAGCGGGTAGAGCGGCGGGTAATAGTTCTGGTGGGCGTACCCGAGCGCGCCCGGTGAGCTGGCGCCGTAGGGCGCGAAGTCGCGGGCGATGAGCAGGTAGGTCGCGTTGTCCCCGCCGAAGCTGAGCAGCCGATCGCTCGTGCCCCAGTAGAAGTAGATCACCGCAACCACGCCGAACGTCACGAGCGCCAGCGTTCGCGGCCCGCGCTGGCGCGACACGCCACCCACCGGACCGACGCTGGACGAGACCGCGGGGCTCATCGACTCGCGTTTCCGCTGGGCTGCGAGGCGCTGTCTCGGCCGCTCGTGAGGGTGCGGACGGATGCGTCAGGCGCGGTCACTTCCGGCCGGGGCGATAGAGCGTGAGCCCCTGATAGACCATCGCCGGCCGGTCGTTGTCGACCACGTGGATTGCGGTCTCGGTGGTGACCAACGTGCCCTTCTCTTTGCCTTCGACGGCCATCATCCGCCCACGAGCGTGGACACTCGCGCCGGCGGGCACGGGCGAGGCGAAGCGCAGCGAGTTGGCGCCGTAGTTCACGGCGCTCGCGTAGCCGACGATCTTCCAGGCGCTTTGCGGTCGCAACGCCGGGAGCAAGCTGAGGACGAGGAAGCCGTGGGCGATGGTGCCGCCGAACGGGC
>CAYUSL010000197.1:0-6685 GCA_964447125.1 uncultured bacterium
TGGCTCGCGGCGAGATCGACGGCGCGCGTGGAGACCAATGCGCCTCGCCTTCGGTCGTTACGCGCACTCGGGGCTTCTCTAAATCACCGGTCACGAACTGGAACGCTTCGCTGGAGGGACCGGCTCCGTCCGGTCCGCTGTGTCCCGGCGGTGACGGTGCCCCGCCTCCGCCTGAATCGCTCTCGTCGTTGGCCGGTGATTTAGCCCCACGCCCATCGAGACCGAGGCGCCGTCGAGCACGCACGCGTCGTGGCGACCCGCTGCTGCGCGGCGCCTTGCCGCGGGCGGCCAATGGCAGTCGGCGGCCGCCGCGAAGGCCGCCCTACGAAATGGCGGGGCGCGCGGCGGCGTCGACGAGCGTGCGAATCGGCGCGAGATCGTCGCTCGTTGCGCGCAGCGCGCGCACTGCGGCCCGAGCGCGTTCGGCCGCGTACCCGAGCCCGAGCGCGATCAGCTCGGCCGCTTTCGCGTCGAGCGCTTCGTCGTCGAGAGGCGTCTCGGGATCGCCACGTGGGTTGGTGACCTCCGCTGCGAGCGATTCACCGCTCACGAGCTCGACCTCCACGCGTGAGCCCCAGCTCGCCGGGTAGGCCTGCTCGAAGCGCTCGTCGGCGACCAGGCGGACCCGCTCGCGCACCGCGCGCACCTCGGCGGCGTCGATCGCAGCAGGCTCGAACGCCGCGAGCGAGACCGCGCCGCGGGTGAGTGCCACGGCCACGCAGTGCTGGACACTGAAGCGCGCTGCGGCGGCATTGCGTGGCGCAGGCTCGTCGCACAGCGCGGCGATGGTGCGATAGCCCCTCACGATCACCCGCTCCACGCGAGCCGCCTCGATCCGCGGTGCGAGCGTCAGCGCCGCGTCGATCGCCGGATGGGTGTGGCGGCACGATCCCCACGGTTTGAAGCTCGTCTCGCCGATCTTCCACGTGACACCGGGCGCGAGCACCGCTTCCGGACGCGGGTTCGGGCAAAAGCCCGCGAAGAATCCCTTCTCGCCTTCGAGGATCTGCTCCGGCCCGCTGAGCCCGAGCGCCGCCAATCGTGCAGCGGTCACACCCGTGCGCGCAGCGTGTCCCGCGTGTAGCGGCTTGCTCGCCGCATGCTCGGCGTTGAACTGCCACAGCCCGCCGGCCACCGTGCCGGCATTTCCGAGCGCCCACGTCCACGCATCCTCGTCGAGATCGAGGAGCGAGCACGCTGCCGCGGCGGCTCCGAACGGGCCGCAGGTCGCGGTGTTGTGGAAGATCCGGTAGTGCGCCGGGCCTACCGCCTCGCCGATGCGTAGACAGACCTCGTAGCCGCGCACGATCGCGTCGAGAAGCGCCGTCGCAGCCGCGCGTCGCACAAACGCGACGGCGAGGGCTGCGGGAATCACCACACACGCGGGGTGGGTCACCGAGCCGCGATGAAGATCGTCGAGCTCGAGTGTGTGGGCGAGGGCGCCCCACACGAACGACCGCGCTTCGGGCACGTCACCGGCTTCGGCGGCGAAACGCCGCACGATCGCGGCCTCGGGAGCGCGATGGGCGCCAGCGATGCAACCCACGGTGTCCACGAGGAAGCGCTGCGCGTGAACGCGAGCGCGCTCGTCGATCGGACGACGCGCGAGCTGAGCCAACCCTCGCGTCAGGCTGGGAACGTTGGATTGCACGCGTCGATCCCACGCCAGCGATTTCACCAGCGCGCGGACGATAACACGCGCGAACGCCGTGGCTCGCGTCCGCGCTCGACCCGTCTGCTAGGCTCTCCCTGATTCGAGCGAGCCGTGAAGCAATCCCGAGAACGAGACGAGCCCGCGGCGAGCTTCAGCGGGGACGACACCGCCTTCGTGCAGGCTGCGGCGGCCTACCTGGAGCAGCCGAGCTTCTTGGTCCAGCTCGCCGATCTGGTGGGACGGCCCGTCGAGGCGGCGCTCGAAGCGCTGCCCGACCGAGCACAGCGAGTGATCCATCGCGCCGTGCAAGGAGCGCTCGGCAAGGGACTCGACTGGGTGAGCCAGGGCCTCGACGAGCCGCACGCGTCGGCGTTCGAGACGCTCGCCACCGCCGGCGCGCGGGCTCGCAAACGCGGCCGGCTCCACAACGTCGCAGCGGCGGCCACCGGCGCCGCTGGCGGCTTCGCGGGGCTCGCGGCGCTACCCGTCGAGCTCCCCGTCAGCACGCTCATCTTGCTGCGATCGATCGCGGCCACCGCCAGCGAAATGGGCGCCGACCTCGACGATCCGGCGACCCGCCTCGAATGCCTGTCGGTGCTGAGCCTGGGTGGGCCGGCGCGAAGCGACGACGCCCTCGAGAGCGCTTACTGGACGGCACGCGTGGGCATCGCCGGTGCTTTGCGCGAAGCGGCACGCGCGCTGGCACAGGCCGGCGCCGGCGACCTGACGCGCATCGCGTTCGATCGCACCACGCCGGCGCTGATTCGTTTCCTCGCGTTGGTGGCGGGCCGCTTCGAGGCGGTGGTCACCGAGCGCGCGCTGGCCCAGATGCTGCCGGTGGTGGGCGCGATCTCCGGTGCCGCCATCAACACCGCGTTCGCTCATCACTTCCATCGCGTGGCGCTCTACCATTTCGGGCTGCGCCAGCTCGAGCGCGTCCACGGCGCGGAGATCGTCGAGACGGCCTACCGCGCCACGCTGGATCGGTCGCGGCGCGGCGAGCCGCGCGCGCTGCTCACCGGCGGCTGAGCGCCGCGCTCGTATTTGCGCCACGCGTGCGGCGCGTTGCCCTGGTGCTCCTCGACCTTCCTCCGACCTCGAGAACCTTCCGATCATGTGGCTCCCAGGCGATCTGCTCACGCACAAGTTCAACCCCGACCTCGGCGTGGGTCGGGTGGTGACCGTCGACGGCCGCGTGCTCACGGTGCGTTTTCCGCGCACCCAGACCGAGCTCAAGATGACCACCTCCGCCGACGCGCTGGTGCCGATGGTTCTGGCGCCGGGCACGCGCGCGCGCATCGAAGCGACCGGTGAGGAAGTCGTCGTGGCCGAGGCGTTGCGTGACGGCGCCTCGGGCTATCGTCTCGCCGACGGTCGCAACGTCCCGCGCGGCGTGCTGTGGCCCCTCGAAGCCGCCGAGACGGTGGTGGACCGATTGGCGCGCGGCCAGGTCGACGACTACCGCGATTTCCTGAACCGCGTGGATGCGGCACTGCTGGCGGCGATGCGGCGCAGCAGTGGTCTCGGCTCGTTTCTGGGCGGGCGAATTCGGCTCTATCCGCACCAGCTCTACGTCGCCGAACGTGCCACCGCCCTCGATCCGGTGCGCTGGTTGCTCGCCGACGAGGTCGGCCTCGGCAAGACCGTCGAGGCGTGTCTGGTGCTCAACCACCTGGAGCGAACTGGCAAGGCCGAACGGGCGCTGGTGATCGCACCGTTCACGCTCACGGTGCAATGGCTCGGCGAGCTCTATCGCAAGTACCACCAGGTCTTCGTCCACCTCGACGAGGATCGTCTGAAGGACGTGGCGCGCGACTTGGGCGAGGACTTCAATCCGTTCGACGCCCACCCGCGCGCGGTGATCGCGGCGGAGCTCCTGATCGAGCGTCCCGAGCTGGTGCGCGCCGCCCGCGAAGCCGAGCTCGACTTGCTGGTGGTCGACGAGGCCCACCACCTGGAACGACCACCCGGCCAGCCCGGCAACGCGCACTATCGAGCGGTGGCGCCGCTCACGCAGGTGGCGCGGCACGTATTGCTGCTCACGGCCACGCCGCTCGCCGAGGACGTCGACGGCTTCTTCCGCTTGCTCGAGCTCTTGCGCCCGGACGAGTTCGGCGGCGACGAGGCGTTCGCAGAGCGCGTGAAGCAAGGCGTCAAGCTGCCGCCCTGCACCAGCGCCACGCGCCGCATCGACATCGGCGGCTTTCCGCCGCGGCTGGGTCTACCGGTCGACCTCGCGCCATCGAGTGCCTTGGACGAGTGGCTGGGGCTCGAAGCCGAGGTGGTCGCCAGCGAAGCCCACGACTCCGCCGCGAAGCGCCGCAAGCTCGATCGCCATCGGCGCGTGCTGTCGTCACCGCCAGCGCTCCCGCCGCCGCGAGACGCGGTTCACGCAACCTGGCACGAGCGCACCGAGCGGATCTTCGCCGCCGATCCGCGCCTCGAATGGCTGGTTGGCGAAGCCGCCGCCTGGCACGAGGCTGGCGAGAAGACGCTGATCTTCGTGGCATTTCCCGAGACGCTGGAGGCGCTCAAGCGCGCCCTCGAGCTGCGCACCCGCAGGCGCGTCGCGGTCTTTCACGAGAAGCTCTCCACCGCGCGCCGCGACATCGAGGTCGCCCAGTTCCGCACCGCTGCCGGGCCTTCGATCCTGATTTCCACGGAATGCGGCGGCGAAGGACGAAACTTCGAGTTCTGCAGGCGCATCGTGCTCTTCGATCTGCCCTGGGACCCGCTGGCGCTCGAACAGCGCGTCGGGCGGCTGGATCGCATCGGCCGCACCATTCCCATCGAGGTCGTGTACTTCCGCCCAACCCGCGGTCTCGGCCACGCGCTGGCGCGGGTGATGGAGTCGAGTGGGGTGTTCCGCGAGCCACTCGCCGGCCTCACGCACGAGCTGGCCCGCATCGAGTCCGCGATCGAGCAGGCGGCACTCGGCGCCGATGCGATGGACCTGGCGCCCGAGCGATTCGCCACGGTGGTGGGAGACGCGCGCACGGCGCTCGGCCGCATCGAGGCCGGCGTGCACCACGAGCTGCACCGCGATCCCTACCAGGCCGCGATGGCGCCCGAGATCCTGGCGCGGATCCCATCCGGCCTCGAAGCGTTGACCGAGCGCGTCGTGCTCGACGCGTGCGAGCGCTACGGCTTCGACGTGGTCGCCGAGCGCGCCCGCGCCACGTACTCGATCGAGTTCGGCGCGCGGGCGCTGGTGGATCAAGTTCCGGGCGTGCTCCCCGGCAAGCGCTTCCTCGGCACCTTCGACCGCGAGGAAGCAGTGGCCAACGAAACCGTGGATTTCTTCGCTTCCGGCCATCCGCTCGTGGAAGGGATCCTGCTCGAACTGGAGGACGGCAATCGCGGACGGGTCGCTGCGTTCACGCTGATTCGCGAGGGCGAGGCATCTGAAGACACCACGGACGACGAGGCCGAGGGAATGTGGGGCATGGTCGCGATCGTCGACGACGATCGCGCCCCCATCCGGATCGTGGACGGACTCGGACGGCGTCGCGCCGACTGGGAAGACGCGGTGGGCGCCGGCACCTGCCGCGCCACACGGCTCGATCGCGACGACCTACCGGACGCCGAGACCTGGGCCGACGCAATCCGCGTCCTCGCCGCAGCGGTCGATACGGGAAGCGAGCCGCGTGCGCTGGCTGCAGTCAGGCTGGTACGCGAGTGAGCACGCTGCTTTCGTTCACCCGTCGATCGGCACACCATCGCTGAGCGTGCGCTCGCGAAACGCCGCTTCCAGTCGCTCCGTGATCGCTCCTGGAGTCGCGCCGCCGATGCGCGCACCGTCCAGGGAGCGCACCGCCACCACCCGCGCACCGGTGCCGGTGAGGAAGGCCTCGTCCGCACCCAAGAGATCGATTCGGCCGAGGCTTGCTTCGCGAACCGGGATTCCCGCCGCAACGGCGAGCTCCAGCACCGTGGCCCGCGTCACTCCTTCCAGCGCACCGTCGGTGGCGGGCGGCGTGCGCAGGACGCCGCGGGTCACGACGAAGACGTTGGCGACGCTCGCTTCGGCGATCTGGCCTGCGGCGTTCAAGATCAGCGCCTCGTCGGCGCCACGCATCTTGGCCTCGCGCTTGGCGAGGACGCTGTTCAGGTAGTTGAGGCTCTTGACCCGCGGATCGAGCACATCCGAGCCCGGCCGGCGCAGGCTCGCCGTCACCAGGTCGAGCCCCGCGGCCAGCTTCTCCGGCGAGTAGAGCTGAACTTGGTCGACGATGCACACCACGCGCGGCGTGGGACAGAGAAACGGATCCACGCCGAGCGGACCTTCGCCGCGGCTCACGACGAGACGGACGTAGGCCTCGTTGGCGCCAAAGGCTCGCGTGGTTTCCAGCACGATGGCTCGCATCGCCGCGGCACCGCCGGGAAGCTCGAGGCCGATGGCCGCTGCCGATACCGCCAACCGCTCCAGATGGCGCTCGAGGCGGAACACCCGCCGCGCATACACGCGGATGCCCTCGAAGACACCGTCGCCGTAAAGGAAGCCGTGATCGTTGACGGGAATCCGTGCCTCGGCACTGTCGACCACACGACCATCGAGCCAAACCTTCATGGAGTCCTCCCTTGCAGCCGTGCCGCGGTGGCGGTAGCGGCGTCGAGCACTGCGTCGAGTGCCACCTGGCGGACGTTCCGATCGAGCTTGGCGGTGGGGATCGCAGCCGCCACGGCACCCGCGAGCTGCCCGTCGACCCGCACGGGTGCAGCGAGGAACGCGAGCCCCGCAATCCATTCCTCGTTGCTCTCGGCCCAACCGCGTCGTGCCACCTGGGCGACTGCGCGACGCAGCGTCACCGCGCTCGCGAGCGTATGACGGGTGTAGCGCTCAAGGCGCACGCCCGGCGCCGGCACCGTCACCCGTTCGGGCGCGAGGGCCAGGTAGAGCTTGCCGACGGCGGTGGCGTGCAGCGGGGCGCTGTCACCGATGCGAGGCGCTGCCCGCAAGAGGCCGGTGCCCTCGACCTTGTCGAGGACGACCACGCGCTGCTCTCGGGCCGTCGCCAGGAAGAGCGTCTC
>CAYUSL010000197.1:6785-10835 GCA_964447125.1 uncultured bacterium
TGGCCCCACCCGGCACCGCCGCGAAGTGATCCGCGTCGGCGCCAGCGATCGCGAGCCTGAGCGCGTGTCCGCGCTCGAAGCGATAGGAGACGGGAAACAGCGCGAAGGCGAGCTCGGCCGGCTCGCCGGGCACCAGCGGCCACGCGTCGGCGCGGCGGTAGGTCGAGTACGGACCCGCCACGGGGTAGGGGGGGACGTCGTCGCTCGGGCGGCGATGGAGGGCGCGCAGCAAGCCTTCGGTGACGTACGTGACGTGACCGCGCTCGTCCACGTCTTCCAGATAAGCGTGGATGGGCGCATCCGGCGCATCGGCGACGAGCCACAGCACGATCTTCGGGTGGCCCGTGACCTCGAGGGGCTCGGGCAAGGGCGACGAGGTGTAGGTGAGGAGCTTTCGATCTGCTGCGGCCCGGTCCGGGTAGTCGATCGTGAAGTGAAAGCCGATGAGGCTGTCCCAGCGCGCTCGCGGTCCGGTGGTGGCCGTGGGATCGATGCGATAGCGGTCGGCAGCCACCGGCGCTCCGCGCTGCGGTGCCGTGGGTGCCAACGCGCGGCCGCCTGCGAGGAACCAGTCCATCTCCTGCACGTCTCGCGGCGGCCAGCGATCGGCGCTCTTCCAGCGCTCTTCGCCCATCGTGAAGTAATGAACCGGCGGCTCGCTGCCGAGGCCATCATCGCGATCGCACAGATGCAGATCGAAGAAGCGAAGCAGCTCTCCCACCTGGTCGAACTCGGTCAGCCGCGAATGGCCGCGCGGGCTCGTCTGCAGCGCACCGCCGTGCTCCCAAGGGCCGAGGATCAGCCGCGAGCCTGGACTGCCGACGGCGCGGAAGCGTGTGATCGCGGAAAGCGGGTACGCCGAGTCGTGCCAGCCGCTGATGCTCGAGATCGCCGTACCGGCGGCGCGAGCATCGGCCAGGTACGTGTGCGGGCTGAAGAAGTCTGGAGTGAACTCGGGACGTCCGGGGGGCGAGTCGTCGCGGAAGACGAGGGCCTCCGCGTCGGCGTGGGGGTCGTGGTTTCGCGCGTGGCTCAGGATCGCTTCATCGAGGATCGCGCGCCGAGCGTCCTCGTCGACGGCGCGCACTCCCGCCACCAACCGTCGCGCCACCCGACGCAACAGCGCCTCGGTCCCATCACGGTCGAGCCACGCGGCCAGGGCGCGCAACCGCGCGCCTGCTGCAGGTGCGTTGCGCACCCCATGCCCGAAGAGCCGAAGCGTTCCCGCCAGCGCTTCGTCGAAGTGGCCACGATCGAGCGCCCGGTTGTAGCGGCTCCAGTTGCGGGTGAACCAGGCGAGCTGGATGCCGCCCGGGAATGCGATGTCGGTGTAGACGTCGTAGAGCGAGAAGCGCGGTGCGATCGCGCAGAGCGCCGGGTGGCCGCGGGTCGCGAGGTGCTCGGCCGCCGTGCCGTCGTAAGAGACGCCCGTCGATCCCACGCGCCCGTTCGACCACGGCTGGCGCACGATCCAGTCCAGCACCTCGACCCCGTCCTGGACCTCGTCGCGGGACCACGGATGCGGTCGCTCGCCGAACGACGCCCCCGAGCCGCGCGCATCCACATCCACCCAGGCATAGCCGTGTGCGAGGAAGCGCGCGCGGGTGACGGCCTCGCCTTCGAGCAGGTCTGGTGAGATCAGCCGCCGCCCCAGCGCGGTGAAGGCAAGCGAGCGGTAGTAGCGGGTCTGCCGGAGGATCGTCGGCAGGCGTGTGCCGCGGATCGATGCGTCGGTGGGGAGGTGGAGGTCGATGGCGAGGCGCACGCCGTCGCGCATCGTGAGATAGCGCGACGCCCGCGTCACGGCCGCGCGGCGCTCGGGGGGCGGTAGCGCGGGCACGGTGGCGAGCTCGGCGCGCCAGTGGCGGTCACCTCCCTCGCGGGCGGGGAAGTGATCACACACGTGTCGATGGCCGTTCCGCATCACGTCTCCTTCGCGCTCGACGACGAGCCCACCGTGCGAATTCTAGCGGCGCGGCGGCTGGCCCCGAGATTGCGATGCCATTCAGGCACGTATCGACACGCGAGCGCCGAGACGAAGCGCCGCCGCCTGCGGTCGACGATCCTGCGGCGCCCTCGCTCGGACGGGAGAACGGCCATGAGCGACAACGTCCAAGGGCACTATCTCGATCGGCTTTCGAGCTGGAGGAAGATGGCGGCGGTGGCTTGGTCGCCTCCCGACGACCCCACCATCTACGGCACCATCGACCTCGACATGACGGCACCGCTCGAGTTCCTGTCTCGGCTTTCGAAGCGAACGGGTGAGCACCTGACGGTAACGCACCTGGTCGTGAAGGCGATCGCCGAAACGCTTGCGCGCCACCCAGAATGCAACGGGATGATCCGCCACGGTCGCGTATTCCTGCGGGACACCGTCGACATTTCGGTGCTGGTGGCGATGGAGGACGAGCAGCCCGACGCCAAGCGCCACGACCAAGCGGTCGACCTATCCGAAACCATGATCCGAGATGCAGACAAGAAGAGCCTGGTCGAGATCGCCCACGACA
The DNA here is from genome assembly GCA_964447125.1 of uncultured bacterium. Taxonomy (GTDB): domain Bacteria; phylum JADJOY01; class JADJOY01; order JADJOY01; family JADJOY01; genus JADJOY01. Next base: position 9,293 of record CAYUSL010000197.1, read on the forward strand.
TCCGCGCCGGCGCTCGCAGCATCCGCAAGCACCAGGATCCTTTCCTGGAACGCACCAAGAAGCTCTTCGACCTGCTACCGCCGTGGGCCCTCGGGACGATGCTCCGGCTCACGAGCTTCCTCGAATACGAGCTCAACGTGAATCTGACGCGGGTCGGGGTGCCGCGGGATCCGTTCGGCAGCGGCATCGTCACCAGCGTGGGCATGCTCGGGATCACCGAGGCGTTCGGACCCATTCCGCCCTTCAGCGGCGTCACGATGCTGGCGGCGGTGGGGCGTGTGGAAGATCGGCCGGTAGCGCGGAACGGTCGGGTCGTGGTGCGGCCGATGATGCGAATCACCGCCACCTTCGATCACCGCTTCATCGACGGCTTCCAGGGCGGTCGCCTCGGCAAGACGTTCCACGATCTCATGACCGACCCCGAGGCGCATTTCTGGCCACCGGATCTCCCGCGGCGCACGGCCCCCGCGGCCAGGCGCTCACGGTCGCGCAAGCCTTCCGCACGAACGCGCTGACGACGTCCTCCTTGGACCGCATTCGGCGGTCGGCTAAATGCTCGGCTCCACGCGCCCGCGCTGCCGTCGCGCGGAGCGGGCACCACGCGCGCTCGTCGCGCGCCGCGAACGGGGGACGAGTTGGCTCGCATCAACGACCACTACGGGAAACTCAAGGCTGGCTATCTCTTTCCCGAGATTGGCCGGCGCGTGCGCGCCTTCGAGCAGGCGCATCCCGAAGCCAAGGTGATCCGCCTCGGCATCGGCGACGTCACCGAGCCGATGCCAGCGGCCATCGCCGAAGCGATGCATCGCGCCGTCGACGAGATGACCCGGCGCGAGAGCTTCCGCGGCTACGGCCCGGAGCAGGGCTACGATTTCCTGCGTGAAGCCATCGCGGCCCAAGACTTCCAGGCCCGCGGCGCCGAGGTCCACGCCGACGAGATCTTCGTGTCCGACGGCAGCAAATGCGACAGCGGCAACATCCTCGACATCCTCGCCGCCGGCGCCAACGTCATTGCCGTGACGGACCCCGTGTATCCCGTCTACGTCGACACCAACGTCATGGCTGGCAACACGGGCCCCGCCAACGATGCCGGTGAGTTCGCGGGGATCGTCTATTTGCCGGCCACGGTGGCGAACGGCTTCTCGCCGGCGTTGCCCAGTGGGCACGTGGACGTGATCTACCTGTGCTCGCCCAACAACCCCACGGGTGCGGTGCTCGGCCGCGAGGCGCTCACGCGCTGGGTCGAGTACGCGCGCCGCGAGCGTGCGCTCATCTTCTTCGACGCGGCCTACGAGAGCTTCATCACCGATCCCTCGGTCCCGCACTCGATCTACGAGATCCCCGGCGCGCGCGAGGTGGCGATCGAGTTCCGCAGCTTCTCCAAGACCGCGGGCTTCACCGGAACGCGCTGTGCCTTCACGGTCGTGCCCAAAGGACTCACCGGGACGGCGGCCGACGGCAGCGCCGTATCGATGCACGCGCTCTGGACCCGGCGGCACACCACCAAGTTCAACGGCGTCGGCTACGTCGTGCAGCGCGGCGC
>CAYUSL010000198.1:0-5851 GCA_964447125.1 uncultured bacterium
CCTGCTGCGGATCGAGTCCGCGTGCATGGAGCTCGACGCCTTCCAGGTCGGCCATCCCACGCGTCAGCCCGACGCCATCCCGCAGTGAGCGCCCGTCGCACCGCGCGCTCGTAGCATGTGGTTCATCCGGCGACGTGGCCGAACGGCGCAGCGCTCGCCGCCGCGGGCACTTCCGCCGGCTTCCAGCCTGGGTGCGCGAACAGGAAGCGCAGGCGATCCCGCGCGGTGCTCGCGTGCACGACGTCGCGGCCGAGGGCGGCCCATTCGTGGAACGCGACCACCACGGGATTGAAGCTCTCGATGTTCTTGGTGAGACCGTAGATCGGCCGCTCGCGCTCGGGCTCGAAGGTGCCGAGGAGCTTGTCCCACACGATCAGGATGCCCGCGTAGTTCCTGTCCAGGTAGCGCGCGTTGGTGCCGTGGTGGACGCGGTGGTGCGAAGGAGTGTTGAAGATCGCCTCGAACCAGCTCGGCATGCGATCGATCAGCTCCGTGTGGATCCAGTACTGATAGACGAGGTTCCACGCGCCCGCGATGAAGATCATCTCCGGCGGAAATCCGAGCACCGCGAGAGGAACGTAGAAGACGAATCCGAGAAACGGCGTCCACGTCTGCCGGAGCGCGGTGGAGAGGTTGTAGCGCTGGCTCGAATGGTGATTCACGTGGGTGGCCCAGAAGAGCCGCACGACGTGCCCAGCGCGATGGTAGCCGTAGTAGCAGAGGTCCCAGCCGACCATCACGCCGAGCCACGACCAGAAGCCGGGGGCGATGTCGAAGATCCGGAGGCGATGAAACGCGCCATAGATCCCGAACTCGATCGATTTCCAGAAGAGTCCGATGGCCAGATACCCGAGCCCCATGGAGAGGCTCGCGGCCGTGTCGCGTAGCTCGTAGGGACGGCCGCGTCCGCGTTCGGCGCGGCGAAGCAGGAGAGACTCGCCGACGAGCGTCACCAGGAAGAAGGGGATGGCGTAGTAGATGGGGTTGCTGTGCATGGTCGAGTCGATTCCGTCCGACGAGGATGGTGAGCGGGGTCAGCGTCGTGTCCGGGGCTTGCGGTCGAGGAGCGCGCGATAGGTTTCGCGCAGGAACGGGATCGCGGGCTGTGCGTGCGGTTCGGCGGGTGCCACGAGCGCGCTGAGCGCGTAGCCCTGCATCGCCATCAGCACCAGCGAAACGCATTGCTCGAAGCGCCCGGGATCGCCGGCGGACTCGGGGAAGAGCGCGGTGGCGACGGTGCGCAAGTTCTGGGCGTGCCGATCGAGCACTGGCGCCAGATTGGTACGCAGCTCTGCGTCCGTGCGCGCCGCCGTGTAGAGCTCGTAGGCGGCGGCCAGGCGTGGATCGCGAAACACGTCCCACAAGAGCTCGAGGGCCGAGGTCAGACGGTCCCGGGCGCCGTCGAGGCGCGCGAAGCGGGATTGGTAGGACGCCACCAAATCGGCGAACAGGTACTCGATGGTGGCGGCCAAGAGCGCCGATTTGGTGGGGAAATGGAGGAAGAGTGCGCCTTGGCTGAGCCCGCCACGCTTGCACACCGCGGTGGTGGTGAAGCCGGCGTAGCCCTCTTCGACCAGGGTGCCGAGCGCACTCTCCAAGAGTCGCGCGCGGGTGCTGGCCCGTCGCTCTTCCTGGGTCCGGCGCCGCGGCGCGCCCAATCGTGCGATGCGCGGCGCGGTCCGCGGCTTCATCCGTGGTGCGACGGCGGCTCGGCGTTTCGTCGTCATGGTGCACGATTCTACGTCGACACATAAAAAGTGACAAGTCACTTTTTATGTGTCGACGAGTCGTCGCAGGTCACCGTCTGCTGGGCGCTCGTGCTCAGCCGGCGCGCGCGGCGAGCATCGAGTCGAGCCTTTGCTTCACCGCCGGCCACTCGGAGTCGATGATGCTGTAGTAGACGCTGTGCCGGATGCGTGGACCGGGGCACACCATGTGATTGCGGAAGGTGCCTTCTTCGACGGCTCCAATCCGGAGCAACGCCGCGCGCGATCGCTCGTTCCGCGAGTCGGTCTTGAATTCGACGCGGATGCAGCCCACGTCCTCGAACGCGTGACGCAATTGCAGGTACTTCGCCTCGGTGTTGCATGCGGTGCGCTGCCACTCGGGCGTGAGCCACGTCGAGCCGATCTCGAGGCGACGGTGGTGACGATCGATGGCGAGGAACGAGGTGGAGCCCACGGCTCGGCCGGTCGCGCGATCGGTGGTCACGAAGGGAAGCCAGGAACCCTCCTCGCGCCAGCGCAGGCAGCGGTCGAGGAACGCACGTAGCTCGGCTTCGGTCTCGAGAGGCCAGGGGTACCAGCGAAAGAGATCGTGGCCGAGCGCGATCGTCGCCAGCTCGTCGAAGTGGCCGCGTTCGAGCGGCACGAGCTTCACGAAGCGACCTTCCAGCGTGACCGGGCGAACGTCCATGGTGATCTCGATTCTCGTCGGGTGGTGAGCGAGAGAAGGTAATCTCGTCGCATGTGTCCTGCGTGGGCTGTGAGCGACTCGCTGGTCGACCGATGTGTCGAGCGCCAGCTCGGCTTCGCCCCGCCGTGGCTTCGTCGTCACGTCGAGATCGCGCGTCTCCGTCATGCGGCGGAGGCGCAGGTGCGCGCGGACTTGAAACGCGTGGCCAGCCTCGAATTCGCGCAGAGCTTTCGCAACGCTTGCCCGCATCCGCAGGCCGAGCTGGAGGACTATGCGTTCAAGCTGTTGCCGATCGGCGTGACGCAATGGCTCGTGACCTCGCTTCGTTTTCGCGGCGGAGACCTCGCCTGGCCCTTCGTGCAGGTCGATCACTCGACGATCGCGATCGTGGATCGCAACGGTTGGGAGATCGTCGAGCGCGCCCTCGCCGATGCGTACGGTCACATCGACCTCCGCGCGATTCGCATCTTCGACGCGAGCGACGAGGGCCTGCGCGAGCTGAGCCGGCGGCCCGTCACCTGCGACGTGCACTTCTACGCCGCGACACTCGGCGAGCTGCGCGCGATCGAGCTTCCCCCCCTCGACACGCAGCTCGAGGTGCGGCGCGTCGCCACCGTCACGGACGAGGCGTTCGCGCGCTACGTGGCGATCTACGAGGAGATGCGCACGCACTCGCCGATCCACCGCCCCACGTCCGTGTGGCACGAAAAGCTCGAGGATCTCGTCGAGGCGGCGCGCGACGGGATCGTGGTGGAGGCGATCGTCGACGGCGATTGGGCCGGGCTCTTCGCTTATTTGCCGTTCCAGGAGCTTTTCTTCGATGGGCTCTGCGTCCTGGAGGCAGCGCTCGCGCCCAGCGCGCGCGGCCGCGGGATCGCGGCGCACGTGCATCGGCGCATGGTCGAGCTCGCCGCAGCACCGGACGACGCCGTGCTGTTCGGCCACATCGCCGAAGGCAACGATCCTTCCGCTCGTGCGGCGATGCGCGCCGGCCGGCGCGCCGCCGGTGCCTACTGGTGGATCGATCTCACTTGAGCGGCGGGGAGAACCGGTCCATCACCCAGCGGGTGAGAGGCGGGGCCCAGCGCGCCAGGGCGTTGAACCCGCCCGGGTAGATGACGCGCGCGTCGTTGCGCTCGACGGCCTGGAACACGCGCCGCGCGAGCTCATCGACGTTTCCCTGCGGCTGGAACCGAAGCATCAGGGTCGACTCGTACGCCGCGAGCCCCTTGTTCCCCATGTCGGTGGGGATGATGCCGGGGTACACCGTGATCACGTCGACGCCGCTGCCGCGGAGCTCGCCGCGCAAGGCCTCCGAGGCTGCGGCGATCCCACCCTTGGCCGCGTTGTAGTAGGTCATGCCGATGGTGGGCGCCAGCGCCGCCATCGACGCGATGTTGACGATGGTGCCGCTGCGGCGCGCCAGCATTCCGGGCAGCACCGCGCGGATCAGTCGCAGCGGCGTCATCACGTTGAGCCTGAGCACGTGCTCGCCGTCCTCGACGTTGGCCTGCTCCGTAGGCCCGACGATTTGGGCGCCGGCGTTGTTCACGAGCACGTCGGGCTCGCCGAAGGCCGTGCGGGCCTCGTCGAGCCACGCGGTGGCGCGCGCGGGATCGCCGAGGTCGGCCTCGATCCCGCGACCGGTGGCGCCGGTCTCGCGTAACAGCGCTTCCATCGGCGCGCCTCGCCGCGCCACCAGCGTGAGGCGTGCACCGTCGCGAGCAAAGGCGCGGGCGATGCCAGCGCCGATTCCGGCCGAGGCACCCGTGACGATCACGTGTCGCGACGAGCTCATGCGGAGGCTCCGTGGGTCGTGTTGGGCGCTGCGATGGCGAATCGATCGCGCTCGGCTTCGAATTCGGGCACCGAGCTTCGCCCATCGAGCGCCAGCTCGGCGAGGATGCGGCCCACGAGCGGCGCGAACTTGAAGCCGTGCCCTGAAAAGCCCGCGCCCACGACGATGCGCGCATCGGCGGGCGATCGATCCAGGATGAAATCCTCGGTGGCGGTGCAGGTGTAGAGGCAGGTCTCGGCGCGCGCCACGTCGCCCACGGCGACGGCCAGCTCGCGTGCGGCGACCTGGCGCAAGCGCGCGACCTCGTCGGGATCGGCCGTGGCCATCGTCTCGGGATCGTCGGCCGCGCCCGCCACGCGATGGCGCGCGATCTTGAGCACGCCGGCATCGAGGTCGGGCAACGCGTAGTGCAGGCCGTTGGTGTCGTTTCCGATCTCGACCCAAAGCGGCATGCGACCGAGACGAAAGGCGTCGGGATCGGCGGCCGGACGCAGGAATGCCACGGTCTGGCGCAGGACTTTGAGGCATCGCGCGATCTCGGGTACGAGCGTCGCGGCCCAGCCACCCGCAGTCACGATCACCCGTTCGGCGACGAGCGTCGCGTCGCCGGTGACCACCCGAACGCCGTCGGCGCCACTCTCGATGGCGCGAACCGCCGTGTGCTCGAGGATTCGCGCGCCACGCTGGGTGGCGAGCCGTGCCAGCGAGCGCACGGTGCGCTCGGCGGCGACCACGGCACAGGTGTGGTCGTCGAGCACGTAAGCGCAACGCTCGAAGCGCAAGGCGGGATGGCGGCGTCGCGCTTCTGCAGGGCTCAACTCCTCGACGAGATCGTTTCCCAGTCCGGCGCTGCGTACGGCGTCGCGGTAGGCATCCACCGGGCCGGCGTCGGCGCCGAAGAAGACTCCTGGGCAGCGGTGAAGCAGCCGCTCGCCCGAATCACGCTCGAGGCGTTCCCAATCTTCGGATTCGGCGCGCCGCATCCATCGCGCGTACACCGGCTCGGCGTAGGTGCTGCGCGCGATGCGCGCGGCGCCGTGGGAGCTGGCGCGGTCGTGACCGAGCGAGAAGCGCTCGATCAGCGCGAGCGGCTCGGTGGTGCGCCGTGTCAGCGCTTCGATGGTGGCGAGCCCCATGACTCCACCGCCGATGACCACTGCCGCGAAACGAGTGGGTGCGCTCACGGGTGGGCTTGTCCGTCGCGTGCGGCGAGCTGGTCGCGAAGCGCACCAAAACGGGGCTCGTCGCGCACGGATTCGAGATCGGGATCGGACTCGAGCAGCGCCCGATCGGCGAAGCCGAGCGTGACGGCCTGCGCCAGCGCATCGAGGGCGGTTTCGTGCTTGCCGGCGCGTGCACGCGCGCAGGCGAGGTCGTACCAGAGTGTCGGGCGATCGCCGTGGATCGCCACCGCCAGCTCGAGTGCGAGTGCCGCGCGCGCGAATGCGCGGTGCTGGCGGAGCTCGCGCGGGGTGTAGAACGCGACGAAGCTCGCGAGGTGCTCGACGACTCGTGCAGCGGCGTCGGCTTGGGCTGGATCGGCGGGTACGCGCGCCTTCTCGCTCCACGTGTCGAGCGCGGCGCGAAGGTCGCGCGCGGCGTCGTTCGCGGCCGCTCCGCTGGCGCTGGCGAGCGTCG
>CAYUSL010000198.1:5951-10799 GCA_964447125.1 uncultured bacterium
AACGTTTCGAAGCGATGCGGGGCGTTCAGGTCGTCGAGCGTACGATCGAGCGCCTCCATTTCCAGGTAATTGAAGTCGTGCGCGCCGGCGGTGGCGAAGACCGCGAACGGTAGCGAGCGCGTGGGCCGGCTCTCGATCGGTGCGCCGCCGCTGGCCACGATCACGCCCGCGACGTTGGGCGCGAGCCCGAGCCCGAGCGCCCACGCGCCGCGTGCCGTGCCCGAGAACCCCGCCACGTAGAGCCGCCGCGGATCGATGGCGAATCGGAGGTCGGCATCGGCCAGCATCGCTTTCATCGCACGGACGTTGGGCTCCCACGGCCCGTCGCTGGCGGTCTGGTTGGAGCTGAAGACCAACCAGCCGTGACGTTCGGCGCCTTCGCGAAAGAGCTCGGCCCCCAGGCGGCCACGTGAGCGCGGATCGAGGACGAAGAGCACCGGCCAGCGGCGCGTTGGTACGTACGTCGAGGGCACGTAGAGCGCGAAGCTCTGGGTGGGATCGGAGCGGCTTGCGACGTCGGCGTGGATGTGGCCGGGCTCGAGCGGGCGGCTGTCGGTGGTCGCTCGCGGTGCTGGCGAGCCGGCGCTCGACGATGCCGCGGTCGTGGGAGGGGATGTGGGTGCGCAAGCCACGACGAGCAGCAACACAGCGGCGAGCGCCGCGCTGCAGCAGGTCCAGGCACGCACGCGGCGCGCGCCGCTCACTTCTTTCCCTTGGCCGCGAGGTGCTTCCGCACCGCCATAGAGCGCTCGCGCTTCGACGCCTCGCGCCGCGTCACCCCTTGCCGGGCGTGGGTGGCGACGCGGTCTTGCTCGCGGCGTAGGAACTGCCACGACCGCACGCGATCCGGCGCCAGCTCGCCGCGCTCCATCGCCGCCACCACCGCGCAGCCCGGCTCGCCGTCGTGGCGGCAATCGCCGAAACGGCAGGCGGCCGCAATCTCGATCACGTCCGGGAAGGCGTCGTCGAGCCCATCTTCGCCGTCCCACACGCCGACCTCGCGCAAGCCCGGGGTGTCGAGGACGAGGGTGCCGGGGCGCACGGACAAGAGCGCGCGCGTCGTGGTGGTGTGGCGGCCCTTGGAATCGGCACGCACGTCGGTGGTGGCCTGGATCTCGCCGCCCAGCCAGCGGTTGACGAGCGTGGATTTACCGGCGCCCGAGGTGCCGATCACGGCCACCGTGGTTGGCGGTGCGAGGTACGGATCGAGGACGTGGAGGCCGGCACCGGTGAGCGCACTGATGACGTGGACCTCCGCGGTGGGAGCTGCCGCACGGGCGCGCTCGGCGTAGGGAGCGGGATCGTCGACGAGATCGGCCTTGCTCAACACCACCACCAGCCGTACGCCGCCCTCGGCGAGGATCGTCGCGAAGCGCTCGATGCGACGCTCGTTGACGTCGCGCCCGAGCGCCACCAGCAGGAACGCGGTGTCGACGTTGGCTGCGAGTGTCTGCACGACGACCGTTTTGCCCGCGGCCTTACGCTCGATCCAGGTGCGGCGCGGTAGCACGCTCACGATGACGCGTTGCTCGTCACCGGGGTCCCCCGCGCGCAGCGCGACCCAGTCGCCCACCACCGGGCGCGACGCGTCGCCCGTCTCGACGTCGTGTCGCAACCGGCCCGCCATCGTGGCGAGAAACTCGCCGTCGGCGCAGGCGACGGTCCAATAGTTGGGATGCTCGCTGGTGACGCGGCCCACGAGCTCCAGGGGAAGCTCGCTGGCACGGACGATCGCCTGCCAGGCGTCGTCGAGCCCCAGATCGAAGAGGCGCTTGCTCATGGCGGGCGCCAATTTAGCCCGAGGGTGAGGGAAGCGGCCGGAATGGAGCGGACGTCGCTGCGATCCGGGCTGAAGCAAGCGCCTTCAGCGTTGAACCGGGTTCGCACGTCCGAAGGACGGCGCGCGCGAGCGGCGCGCCGCGAGCGAAGCGAGTGATTCGGGGGCGGGGGGCTTCAAAAGCCCCCCGGGACGACATCCGCTCAGGCGCGTTCGCGACGCTCGACTGGCATCGAGTGCCGCTCGTCGCGGCGGTCGCTCCGCTCCACGCGACGGTCGTCGCGGCGCGCGTGGGCCGCGCTGGCACGTTCCGCCTGGCGCTCCGGGCCGGCAGCGACAGCACCCAACACGGCACGCGCGTTCGACTGCTCGGTTCCGCCGAGGGCGGACGCCGACTGGCGCGCCAGCGCGGTCTCGCTGGCGGGAACCGCCGCGGTCGATGCCGTCGCGGTGCCACCATCCTCCGTCAGCCACTGGAACGCCTGGTTCGAGCCGTCGTAGTCACGGATCACGTCCACCCAGTAGGTGCCGTACTCGTCGCTGACCTGGATCTTGTCGGTGTCGACTGCGGTCACGTTCAAGCCGGCGGCCTGAAGCTCCGGCACCATGGACTCGAGGAGCGATTGGGCGCTCGCCTTGTCGTGGACCGTCGAGAGATCGTAGTTCCACGCGACGCGCGCGAACTGGTACTTGGAGGTCTGGTGGGTGGAATCGGCGATCTTGTCGTAGTTGAAGCCGGCCATCTCCGACTTCGGCAGACCGCTGGTACCGCTCGCACCGGAGCCGCTGGGCGCGCTCGGTGGCGGGACGGTCACCGTGGCCGGGGTGGTGGCGCTCGAGTTGCCGAGGAGCGCCGAGAGCACACTCGAGAACTCGGAGGCGCTCAGCTCGCCGTTCTTGTCGGTGTCGTACTGATTCAGGATTTGAAGCGTCAGGTCCTGAACGGAACTCTGCGCCGTGACGGCTGCTGTCGACATGCTTCCCTCCCTGGAAGCGGCTCTAGTGGCCCGCTGTGACGCTCGGCGAGTGTGCAAGGCCGATACCGCGCGGGAGTGTCGCAACGATTCGCGGAAATTCAGGCGATTGCAGGCGAAGCGGCGTGTGCGGGCGATGGCTCTCGGCAGAATGTGCCGCGCGCCTCGGCTGGCGGGAGGTATAAAGAGGTCGGGGCCGCGCCGATCGTTGCTGTGCTCCATTCATCGGCACGATCATCGATCTCGATGAGCCGCTCTGGGGAGATCCCGTGGACGAAGTGACGTCGGTGAAACCGGAGTCGAACGAGATCACGAGCGGCTTGCGCCGCGAGCACGAGCTGATCCTGCGTGCGGCCACGGCCCTCGAGCGCTGCGGCGCGCGCGTCGCCCAAGCGCAGGGCTCGGCCGAGAGCGAAGCACGGCGTCTCGACACGTTGATCGAGTTCTTCCGGGTCTTCGTCGAGCGCTGGCATCACGCCAAGGAAGAGAGCGTGTTGGTTCCGAGCCTGCTCGCAGCCGGTGTGTCACGTCAGGACGGACCGCTCGCCGAAGTCGTCGAGCAGCACGTGCGCGGGGCGGATCTGCTGTCGCAGCTCGCAAGCGGTGATCGCCGGGCGGCAGCCCATGCCATTCCTGCGTATGCCGAGTTCTTGCGCCAGCATCTGTTGCTGGAAGAGCGCAGCGTGTTCCCGATGGCCGAGAAAGCGCTCGGCCGCGCCGCCAAAGAGAAACTCGATGCCGAGTTCGAACGCATCGATCTCCAGATGGGAGCGCCGCAATCGCTGGCGCGGTTCGAGGACGAGATCACGAACCTGCTCGCGCCGATGAGCGATTTGATTCGGGGCGCAGGCCGGGGAAGCTGACCCCGAAGCTCCGCAGCGGGCCTCGTGGTCCCGTGCAAGCGGCGTGTCAGGCGGTGACGAGTGTGCTGGGGCGGCCGAGATCGAGGGCCGCGTTCAAGTACGCGACGATCGCCGGCACGTCGTTCGCCACCCAGCACCACACGTCGCGGGGATTGAAGCGCCAGAACACTTGGTCGGAGCGGAACCGGCCGAGGTCGAGCCAAACGGGGTAGTGCTCGACGCAGATCGCCCAGCAATTGAACGCGTGGTGCTGAAAGTCCTCTTGCTCGCCGATGAAACGGTCGAGCCCCGCCCACGACAGGCGCCGATAGCGCGCGTCGGTCTGCTTGGCGCGGAACGCGTTGCACAGCACGCGATAAGCGCGGTGATGGAGGGGTGAGGTCACCAGCGGCGGGATCAGCGTGCCCCAGGTCGAATGGAGGTTGGCGCTGGCGGCGAAGGGGTGGGCTTCGTGGAGCTCGGCGAGCGCCCGGGTCTCGGGCTCGCTGAGCGGATGCGCGCCGCGATAGAACGCGTTCGCCGGATCGTCGGAGCCGGTTCGCCAGCCGCCCAACGTGGTGAGCACGGGGCGCGCCGGCGCCGGCAGCGGATAGTTCCTGTTGAGGTCCACGCCGCGAGCGTTGGTGCGTAGATCCTTGAGCGCGCCGAAGCCTTCGTCTTCCCAGGTGCGCGCGTAGCCGTCCGGATTGAGCGAGGCCACCACCCAGATCTCGGCACGCGCGCGCAAGCGCTCCATGGCGGGTGACGGCGACCCGAGCCCGTCGAGAAACCCGAGCGCGGTCTCGCTTCCGATGTACTCGAGGCCGTGGATTCCCGCGCAGACCAACACACGCTCCACGGGAGCGCCGGCGGCCGAGCGCGACGCCGGAACGCGGGCTGCGAGGATCGGGCGACCGAGTTGGCTGGTTCCGATCGTGACGACTTCGCCGCCCAGCGCTTGGGCGGCGGCGATCAGCCGCGCATCGCGCTGATCGGGTGAGGCGTAGGGAGCGAGCGCGTCGCTCACGAGCGCACGCTCGCTGCCGCGCCGCGCGCAGTCGAGCGTGCGCGGGTCAGCGAATCACTTCGCGGGTGCGAGCGCCGCATCGATGATCTCGCGGAAGCTCTCGAAGGGCTGGGCACCGCTCAGGTTCTCGCCGTTCACGAAGAAGGCCGGCGTGCCGTTCACGCCGAGGCTGCTCGCTTCCTCGGCCTGCGCCTTCACGTCCGCGGCGGTCTGGCGCTCGTCGAAGCA
>CAYUSL010000199.1:0-10776 GCA_964447125.1 uncultured bacterium
CAGCCGCTCAGGAAATGCCGGTGCACTTGCTACTTCTTCCACCTGGGGTCGAAGTGGGAGGGCACGCTCGACGACTTCTCCGCTCCCTCGTGCAACATCCTGTCCATCGGCCAGGTCTCGGGTGCCCCGTCCGGGTTCTGCAAATCCGGCGACTACACCGAGGACAAATACACCATCGATAGCTGCAAAGACCTCGGCGCGGATTCGTCCGGCATCAGTTTGCCGCCAGCCACACTGCCACCGACCGGGACGCTGCCGACGCTGCAACCGGCGAAACCGCCCTTGCCGCCCATCAAGCTCCCGCCGTCCTCGGTGACGTTGCAGCCCGCGCAACCGGCCACTCCGGCCACCCCAGGCGCGACGGCGCCTGCGACGGTGCCACAGGCTTCCGCCACCAAGCCCTGACGCCGCGCCGTTCGAAATCTTCGTCGTCCCGAACATCCGGATGTCGTCCATCGGGCGCCGATTGCGATTCCTCCAGTGAGACGAGCCCAACACGGGGCCGGCGTGGTGCCGACCCCGCGACGGGTTCAGGGTCGCCGCGCAGACCGCGCAGTGACGTGCAACGAGAAGGAGCCCACGATGAACCGATTCTCGAGACTCGGACTGGCGCTCGGCGCCGCCATCGCCCTCTTGGGACTGGCCGTCGCCGCCCATGCGGTCCCCGTGAACCAGACCATCACCACGTACTACAGCGACAAGACGCTCACCACCGAGGTGGGCACCTTCACGCTCGCCTGCAACGGCCAACAGAAGCGCACCGGCACGACCAGCAAGTTCTCCGTCAAGCAATCCATCCCGTGCAATCCCAGCACGACACCCCCGCCCGGCGGCTGCACCTGCTACCTGGACGGCCGACTCGCCACCTGCCCGCCTCACGCCTGCGACTGAAGGCTCCCGTGCCCAGCGCGGACGAAACCACCGTGACCCTCCACGCCCGACGATGTCGCCTCGAGGACGGCGGCGCCGTCGGGCGTCGCCCGGCTTCGCTTTTTCGCTGCGTGCCGACGCCGGGCCGCCGGGCGCATCGGGTTGAGCGCCCGCGTCAACTGATTCACAATGCTCAGCCTCTTGCCTGCGGGCCGCTGCAATCCCTTCGTCCCAACCAAGCCCCCGATCCTCGTGTTGCCGTCCGTCGCCTCGCTGGTCACTGCGGTGGAGAACCGCGAGCCGCACGCCGTGGAGGCGCTCTTCACGGCGCTCTACCAGGAGCTCCACCGGGTCGCGAACCGTGAGCTGGGACGGCTCGGCCGCGGCGCCGCCATCGGCCCCACCACGGTGCTGCACGAGGCTTACCTCGACATGGCCGGCCGCGACGGCGTGGCGTTTCCCGACCGACCACGCTTCCTGCGCTACGCCTCGCGCGTCATGCGGGGGCTCATCATCGACCATGCGCGTAGTCGTCACGCGCTGAAGCGGGGTGGCGGCATCGAGATCACCTCGTTCGATACCGACCTGCACGGCGCCGAGATCGACTCCCGCGAGGCGGAGCGTCTGGCCTCGATCGGCGCGGCCCTCGACCAGCTCGGCGAGTCCGATCCCGCGCTCGCGGAAGTGGTCGATCTCAAGTTCTTCTGTGGCTTTTCGTTCGTGGAGATCGCCGAGGCCCAGGGCGTCGCCGAGCGCACGGTGCAACGCCGCTGGGAGAAGGCGCGGCTCTTCCTGCACCGCACCCTCGGCGCGGCTGCGGTCGAGTGACTCCGTCGTGGCGGAGCTCGATCCCGGGTGGTGGGCAGTCGCGAGCCCATTGCTCGACGAGGTCCTCGAGCTCGCGGAGGCGGAACGGGCTCGCTGGCTCGCGGGCTTGCGCGAGCGCGACCCGGCCACGGCCGACCTCGTCGAAAGCTTGCTGGCCGAGCAGCGCGCCATCGACGCCGAGGGCTTCCTCGAGTCCCAGCCGGTTCAACTGCCGGCAGCGCCGCTGGTGCAAGCGCCGACCGCGGGACAGATCGTCGGCACCTACACGCTGGTGGAGCCGCTCGGCCATGGCGGCATGGGCGTGGTGTGGCTCGCGAGCCGGAACGATGGCCGTTTCGAACGGCACGCCGCCGTCAAGCTGCTGAACGTCGCGCGCGTCGGGCGCGGCGCCGAGGAACGATTCAAACGCGAGGGCGCGTTACTCGCGCGTCTCACGCATCCGCACATCGCCGGGCTCGTCGATGCCGGCGTCACCGCCAGCGGTCAGCCCTATCTGATTCTCGAGCACGTGCGCGGTGAGCCCATCGATCGCTTCGGCGACACACGCCAACTCGACCTCACGGCGCGGCTTCGGCTCTTCCTCGACGTGCTCGCCGCTGTCGCCCACGCGCACGCGAACCTGATCGTGCACCGCGACATCAAGCCGTCGAACGTGATGGTGCGGGACGACGGCGAGGTGAAGCTCCTCGACTTCGGGATCGCCAAGCTGCTCGACGAGTCTTCGGGCGAGAACGGCGTCACCCACCTCACCCGCGACTGGGGCGCCGCGCTGACGCCGGGCTACGCCGCGCCCGAGCAGCTCGTCGACCAGCCCGTCACGACGGTGACCGACGTCTACGCGCTCGGCGTCTTGCTCTACGTGCTGCTCACGGGGCGGCACCCGCTGCGGGAGATCGCGGCGACGCCCGCGGATCACTTGCGCGCGGTGGTCGAGGTGGAGTTTCCGCCGCCGTCGGCGGTGGTGATCGGCACGGACGCGGACGCGGCGACCGCCGCCGAAGCCGCCGCGCGCCGCAGCACCACGCCCACCAGGCTGATGCGTTCGCTGCGGGGCGATCTCGACACCATCGTGGCCAAAGCCCTCAAGAAAGACCCGCGCGAGCGCTACGGCTCGGTCGGGGCTTTCGCCGACGACCTGCGTCACTACCTCGCGGACGAGCCGATCACGGCGCGCCCGGACACCTTCGCCTACCGCGCCGTGAAGCTGGTGCGCCGCAACCCGGTGGCGGTGGCGTTGGCCACGCTGGCGATCACCGCCACCCTCGTGGGAGCGCTGAGCACCGCGTTCCAAGCGCGCCGCGCCAACGCGCAGCGCGACTTTGCGCTGCGCCAGCTCTGGCGCGCGGAGGCGATCAACGACCTCGACGTGTTCCTACTCTCCGACGCCGCTCCCTCGGGCAAGCCCTTCACCGTGAGCGAGCTGCTGGCGGATGCGGGGCGAATCACCGAACGCCAGCACGGCGACGACGCCGTCGGACACGTCGAGCTCCTGCTTTCGATCGGCGGTCAGTACGCGACCCTCGACGAGGACGCCGAGGCGCGCCGGTTCCTCGAGCAGGCCTATTCGTTGTCGCGGCCGATCCACGAGCCCGCGACCCGGGCGCGTGCCGCGTGCGCGCTCGCGAAGAGCCTCGCGCGCGCGGGCGAGCACGATCGCGCCGAGACGCTGGTCGCCGAGGGTCTCGCCGACCTGCCCCAGGAGGTCGCGTTCGTGCTCGCGCGTGTGAGCTGTCTGCGCGATGCCAGCTCGGTTGCAGGGCACCGCAACGCGGTCCAGGAAGCCATCGAGCGCACCCACGAAGCACAGCGAGTGCTCGCGTCGGCGCCGCTTCGCTCCGAGCTCGTGGAGCTGCGCCTCTACATGGACCTGGCGGAGCACCTGCGCGGCGCCGGCCGTAACCGCGAGGCGTGCGCCGCATTCGAGCAAGCCGCGCAACGGCTCGCCTCCCTCGGGCGCGACGACACCCAAACCGCCGGCACGCTCTACAACAACTGGGGCATGGCACTCTACGGCCTCGGACACCCGGCCGAGGCGGAGCCCATCCTGCGCCGCGCGATCATGCTCTCGAGCAGCGATGCGAACGAGGAGAGCGTGTCGCCGATGCTACTCCTCAACTACGGCTGGGTGTTACGCGACCTGGCGCGGACAGCCGAGGCGGCGGGATACGCCGAGCGAGCGCTCGCGCGGGCGCGCCGCGCCGGCGATCAGGTGGTGATCTACCAGGCGCTGACCGTGCGGGGCGCGATCCTCGACGAGCTGCACCAGCCCGACCAGGCGGAAGCCGTGCTTGCCGAGCTGGAGCCGATCCTGGCGCGCGAGGTTCCCGCCCATCACCCGAGCCACGCGTCGGTCCGGCTCGAGCGCTCGTACATCGCCGAGGCGCGCGGGAATCTGGAGGAAGCGAGCGCCCACGTCGAGGCCGCCCGAGCGATACTCGAAGCGTCGATCGCGGAGGGCGGAGCAGGCACCCAGTTCATCCCGACGATCCTGGTGCGCCGCGCGGATCTCGCACTCGAGCGAGGGCGGCCTGGCGACGCGGCGGCCGACGCACGTCGGGCGGTCGATGCAGTCGCATCCGAGGTCGGTCCGGATGGCTTCAGCCGCCACCTCGGGTCGGCATACCTGACCCTGGCGCGCGCACTCGACAAGCAGGGGGAACACCGCGAAGCACGCGCGGCTGCCCAGAACGCCGCGACCCAGCTCGAGAAATCGCTCGGCGCCGACCATCCCCAGACGCGCGCCGCCCGTGAGCTGCTCGGCAAGTCCGCGTAGGCAAGATCGGAATCGCCACCGGCGATTGGCGCGCAGGGCACGACCCGGCCCCGCATTCCAACTCACTCCACGGCGCGTCGTGCTCGAGCGCAAGCCCCGCGCGCAAGGGGCGCACGATTGCGGGCGAGAATCGCGCGCTGCAAGCACTTCCCGCACGGCAAGCCGCGTCCGCGCCGGCCCGGCGTCGCGGCGCGATGCCGCATTGTTAAGATGACTGCACGACCGTCACGCGACCGCAGGCACGAGGATTGCCTCGGTGAAGCGCTGCCGAACCGCGGCACGAGACGGCGACAGGCCTGCGGAATCGCGTGATCGGAGACGAACGATGAGCGGTCGATGGATCTCCAAGTGCCTGGTCTGGCTCGGCGCAATGGCTAGTTCGATCGTGGCAGTCGCTGCGCGGGCCGAGATCGTACAGGTTGGCCCACAGGTGCAGATCGCGGAGTTCGGCAGCTTGGGGTACGCAGCGCCGCAGAGCTTGGCGGTCCGCGAGGATGGAGGGTTCGTGGTCGGTTGGAACGTCGGCGCCGACCTGTTTCCTCGCATCCGCGTCTTCGATCCGGATGCCAGTCCACGGAGTGCCGAGATCACCTTGCCCCAGCGCGGTTTGCTCGGCGCCGTCGCCTTCACGTCTCCCGATCGATTCTTGGTGACGTGGCCGGGCACCGAGCGCGCCGTGATCTTTCTCGAAGCCTTCACCGCCGACGGCGTGCCGCTCGGTCCGCCGACGGAGTTCGCCGAGACCCTGGCGGGCGTCGACTACGTGACGGCGACGGACCTCGAGCCCACGGGAGACGGGGGCACGGTCCTGGTTTTTGCCGGTGTGAGCACCGCGAATGGTTCCTACGTCAGCACCATCCAGAGCGTGCTGGTCGACGCCAGCGGCCAACCCAGCGGTGGCCCCAACGTCGTGGCGCAGAGCCTCCTCGGCGACCAGCGGGTCACCGACGCTCCCCAGATCGCACGCGCCTCAGACGGGTTCCTCGTCACGTGGCAGGTCGAAGACCAAACCCCGACGAACCTCCCGCCGCAGGCGTGGGCGCGGCCCCTCGGGATGGACGGCAAGCCCCGCGGGCTCGGCTTGCTCGTGGACCTCACCG
The DNA here is from genome assembly GCA_964447125.1 of uncultured bacterium. Classification (GTDB taxonomy): domain Bacteria; phylum JADJOY01; class JADJOY01; order JADJOY01; family JADJOY01; genus JADJOY01. The sequence continues at coordinate 5,572 of CAYUSL010000199.1, forward strand.
GCTACGCGCCGCGTCTGGCGCCACTGCGGGACGACGAGTTCATGATCGCGTACGAGCGGTGGAACAACCCGGCGGTGTTCCTGAATCGCCTCAACGCGAGTGGCCTCGTCCAGGGACTGCCCTCCCAGCTCGACACGAGCGCGGCGTCGGCCCCGCTGCTGGCGTCCAACGCGAAGGCTGTCGTAGCAGCGTGGGAGTCGTTCTCAGACGCTGGAGGAGCGGTCGTGGCGCGGGACCTCGACATCGCGGGCACGCCATCCGGGGCCGAGGTCACGTTCAACGATTCGGGTGATCCCGTGGCGTACTCCCATGCGATCGGGCTCACCTCCGCGGGGCGGATCGTCGCCGCCTGGACGTCACGGGCGAGCACCCCTTCGGGTGACGCGTACTCGATCCAGGTGCAGCTCGCCCGAATCCTATGCACCGACGCCGATGCCGATGGCTATGCAACCGAGGGCGGGTCGTGTGGTCCGGTGGACTGCAACGATCACGATCTCGCCGTGAATCCGGGAGCCACCGAGATTCCGGGCGACGGCGTCGACAACGACTGCAACACAGCCACACCCGGAGGTTGCTCGTCGCAGCTGGCGACGGCTTCGACAGGACGCAGCCCGTACGCCAGCGGAGGTCCTCCCGCGGATCTCCTGGGCCTGGCGCTCGCGCTGTTCGGAATGCGCACGCTGACGACGACGGCGCGACGTCGACTCCTCGTCGCGAGAGTCACGCGAGGCTGCTCGCGCTGAGCGAGCCCGCAGAGCGCTCGGCGATCGGCTCGAGCGGCGGAGGACGTCCGGCGTGTCGTGGCGCTCGCCTGTACGCGTTCACGCTTCGTAGCGCAGCGCCTCCACCAGGAGCGCGAACGCCGGCGAGTGCTGTCGGCGGCTCGGATAGTCGTCGCAGCAGCGCCGTCCGCGAGCGCCAGCTCGCGGAGCGGACTCCACGAATCGCGCGGGCTACTTCCCCGTGCTCCAGGCCCAGCCGGTAATCGTCCATCCTGCGGCGCCCTTCTGCATCGCGATGGTGAGCGTGGCGCCGGTCTGCTCGGTCGGCTTGCCCTTCTCCTTGTACGTGTAGCTCGCGGGAACGACGAGGTACCCGCGGTCGCCGGTGGCTGTCGCGTGCAGCGGCTTGCCCAGCGACACGATCGCGTCGGTGATCCCGTTCTCCTTGGCGTTGGCGTCGAAGTCGTCCATCCACTTCGCGCAGGCACCGGCGCCGTGCCACTCGTGGGGAGGAAACTCGTCGATGATCGACGTCGAGTCGGCGCAACCCGCTTTCGCGGCTGCCGTGTCGCCCTTGTTGAACGCCTCGATCCACTTCTTCACGGGCGCAATCAGATCGGCTTCCGTGGAAGCCGCGTCAGCGGCGAACGCGGGACGCATTCCCGCGATGGAAACGAGCAGCGCGATCGCGAGCAACGCTCGATTCACGGAGAGCCTCCACTGAGAAGGCTGAGCATCTCGATAGCACGGCTAGCAGCGACGGTTGGAGGAGAATCGTCGTCGCTTCCCCCGACACACGCGACCCGCCGTTGCTGCACGTGAGTCGAGCGCGTACGTTCGCGACGTGTGAGCTCACGTCGCGCACGATTGCTGGGTGTGAGCCTCTGCGCGCTGTCCCTCGCGAGATGCGGCCGCGCGGGGAGCACGTTGCGCGGCCCCGACGACTCGCCCGAGCACGCGGCGGCGAACGCGGGCGCGCCGTTTCTGTCCCAGCGCTTGCCGCGAGTCGAGCACCAGGGAGGGCCGTTCATTCGCCATCCGAAAGTTGTGACGATCACCTTCCGAGGTGATCGTCCCGAGTTCGTCGCTCACCTCGAGCGCTTTGGCGAGACCATTACCCACACCGCGTGGTGGCGCAGCGTGACGGAGGGCTACTGCGACGACGAGAGCTGCATCGGCGAAGGTCTGCCAGCCATCGCCGTGCGTCTCGCAATGGATCTTCCTGCCGAGCTGCGCGCCGTGGACATCGCGGAGATCCTCAGACGAGCGAGCGCCGCCAATCTGGTTCCGCTCGACGCGGACACGGTGCTGCTGGTCTATCTGCCACCCGCCGTGGCCCTCAGCGATGCGTTCACGCGCTATTGCGGCGGCGGCCCCCAGGCCTTCCATCGCTCCTTACGCCTCGGATCCCGCAACGTGCCCTACGCCGTGGTACCGCGCTGCTCGGACGAGACGGCGCTCACGGCGCGGGCCAGTCACGAGCTCCTCGAAGCCACGACCAATCCCGATCCATCGCGACGCGGATTCGCTTTCGAAGCCAGCGCTGCGAATGCAGGATTCACCGCCGCCGGCCTCGAGCCCGTGGACGCCTGCGGGCTCGTGACCCACACGAGTCGCGATGCACACGAGGGTGACTTCGCCGTGCAACGCGCGTGGTCGAACCGCGCCGCAGCGGCAGGCCACGACCCATGCGTGCCCGCGCTTCCAGAGCGGCCCTACGTGGCACTGGTTCCAGCGCAGCCCGCTCCGCTCAGCCTGCGCGAGGGCGAAAGCGTCACTCTCGTGCTCACAGCGGCATCGGATCGGGCCGTGAAACCATGGACCGTCGCTGCGGTGGAGATCGCGCGCGTGGGAGGAAGCGAGCCGTGCCTCGCGCTGGTGCTCGACCGAGCCACGGTCGCGCCCGGCGACACGGTGCGACTGACGGTCACGATGGTGAAACGCCCCGCACGCGAGCGCTGCGTCATCGGTCTCCTATCCACGCTCGACGGAGAGACGTCGCTCTGGCCCGTGGCCGTTCTGACGAAGTGAGCGGCGCGCGCGATGGCGCGGAAAGCGATCGCGTGATGCTTCCTGCCTCGGGCATGCGCACCGATTCACCGCGATGGCGGAGCACCTGGGGCACACGTATGCTCCCCGCGCGTCGGGTGAATTGGGGAGCTACCGGGACGATGCGAAGACTGGTGGCGGTAGCGACGGCGGTTCTCGCCCTCGGTGGCGCAGGATCCGCCACGGCAGCCGATTTCGTCGTCACGCGCTTCGACGATCCCGCGCCCGACGGCTGCACGCCCGCGGACTGCTCGTTGCGCGAAGCCGTCGTCGCCGCGAACGAGACCGGCGAGAAGGACGTGATCACCCTCCCGGCCGGCCACTTCGTGCTCGCGCAAGAGGGCGTGGACGAAGATCTCGGTCTCGTCGGAGACCTGGATGTCACGAGTGACGTCGACATCATCGGCCCCGCCGCATCGATGACAATCGTCGACGCCGGCTGGATCGACCGCGTGCTGGACGTCGTGGGGGCGAGCACGCAGCTCACGTTGCGCGGCCTCACGATCACCGGAGGCTTGCTGGTTGCCCAACCCGGAAACGAAGGCGCGGGCGTCCGCGTTTCGGGTGGGGTCGCCACGATCGAGAGCTGCGAGATCCGCGGCAATGCGGGCAACGCTCCCGGCGGTGGCGTGGCGGCGGGCGAGAGCACGTTCGTGCTTCGCGACTCGACGGTCGCGGAGAATGCTGGCGGCGGGTTTGCGGTCGACGCGAGCGCGACGCTCGAGAATGTGACGCTGTCGGGCAACACCGACGGCCCAGCCATCTACGCCGCAGGCGCCGGCAGCCTGTCCTGCGCGCACTGCACGATCGGTCACGCGACGGGCGCTGGGCACGCCGTCGAGCTCTCGGGGGCGGGAAACTCGGCTTCGTTCACGAACTCGATCGTGGTCGGCACCTGTGGTGGCAACGGCACGATCACGTCGTTGGGCGGCAATGCCGAGTCGACAGGCAGCACGTGCGGATTCGATCAGCCGAGCGACGACGGCGGTGTCTCGAGCATTCAGCTCTCGCTCGGCACGCTGCAAGACAACGGCGGCCCCACTCGCACGCGAAACCTCGGCGCGTCCAGCGTGGCCCGCGATCAGGCGACGAACGGGGCGTGTCTCGGGACGGACCAGCGCGGAGTCGCCCGACCGGTGGACGGTGGCAGCGGGCTCGTGTGCGACCGCGGCGCGGTCGAGGCCACGCCCGTGCGACCGCCGACGCCGATCTTTGCCGACGGATTCGAGACCGGCTCGATCATCGCGTGGCAGCGCTCGCCCGCTCTCGTCACGAAGTGCGACCCCATCGCGGTAAGCGCCTTCCACGGCGCCAATTTCGCCGCCAACTCGCGGCTGGCGAAGATCGAGGCTGGCCAGGTCCCCTGTCTCCACACCGACGAGGGAACGACGGCGTCGTGCGAGTTCCGCACCGATCCGGGCAGCGCGAGCGGCGAGTGGCTGGAAAGCCCGGACGGCGCGTTCGCGCTCGTGGGACAGGCGATTGCGCTCAACGGCACGCCCGGCGGGGAGTACGTCGTTGCAGCGAGCGTGAGCAACACGATGCAGGCGCCCTGCGTGGAAGGCAGCGGCATGGATACGCAGGGGCTCATCATGTTCGGACGCGAGCTCCCGGCGGACTGCGTGATCGAGGATTCCCTCGCCGACTACAACGCCGTGCTCACACCGATGGGCCCGTATCGCCTCCGGAACTACGCGGATCGCGAGGTGTGCAGCAACAACGATCCAGCAACGAACCCGCATCCCGACGGTGCCTTGCTCGTGAGGTCGTACCCGAGCTCCGGGTCGGGTCCGGACGACACGTTCTGTTACCGCGAGTGGGGGGCGGCGCTCAACGACTTCAACGGAGTCGAACGCGATGACAACCAGATTTACTTCTTGGATCGCGAGGCCTGCCACTACCTGCACTCGGGCGGGCTCGAAGTGCCGGCGGCGAAGCGACCCGGCAGCTTCTCGTCTCCTGCACCCGGCGGGGTCAATCCGCGCACCTCGATCGTCTGGCGGCCGGTGAACGCGAACCTCATCTTCGCCAACGGCGGCGCTCCGCCCAACGTGCAGGTCTTCGACGACCAGGCCGCGTTCGTGGCGGCGACGAACGCGACGAATGCCAGCGGCGCACTCCCCTACATCGGGCAGGTCGCCGACCGAGTCACGATCGGCACCGTGACGTTTTCCGTCGCGTACGGCGGCAACACGCTCTACGTCGGCGTGCAGACCGCTCCTGAAGACCCGGATTGGTATCCCGCGCTACCGGGCAACGACATCGGGCTCGGCTACGAGAATCTTCAGGTGCAAACCGCCACACCGGTGTTCTCGCTGGGCTTCGAGTTCGTGGAGCCTGCGGCGACGATGCCGTTCGACGGCGGCACACCCGTGGATTCCACGTTCGACGTGGTCTTGTATTCGGGCAGCGCCGAGGTGGGACGGACGTCGTT
>CAYUSL010000200.1:0-6552 GCA_964447125.1 uncultured bacterium
TCGCGTGCGTCTTGAGGTCGACGAAGCCGTACACGACCTGGGCGCCGGCGCGCTCGAGATCGCGTGCCCAGCGGATGTTGGCGGCCTCGTCGAAGCGCGCCTTCAGCTCGACCATCGCGGTGACGCTCTTCCCCGCCTCCGCGGCCTCGATGAGCGCCTTCACCACCGGCGAGTCGTCGCTGGTGCGATAGAGCGTTTGCTTGATGGCCACCACGTTGGGATCGCGCGCCGCCTGGCGGACGAATTGGACCACCACGTCGAAGCTCTCGTACGGGTGGTGGACGACCAGGTCCTTGGCGCGGATGGCGGCGAAACAGTCTCCGCCGAAATCGCGGATGCGCCCGGGAAAGCGAGCGTTCATGGGCTCGAACAAGAGATCCGGACGATCGGGGACGATGATCTCCTTCAGATCCACCAGCCCGAGCAGCCCGTCGATCTCGAACACGTCCGTGGACGCCACCTCCAGCTCGTCGACCAGGAAGCGACGCAGCGAATCGGGCATGCCTTTGTTCACCGTTAGCCGGATGACGTCTCCACGGCGGCGCGCCTTGAGCGCGGTTTCGTAAAGCCGCACCAGGTCCTCGGCCTCTTCCTCCACCTCGAGATCGCTGTCGCGAATGACACGGAACACACCGATGCCACGCACCTCGAACCCCGGAAAGAGCTGATCGAGGCTCATCGACACCAGGTCTTCGACGAGCACGAAGCGGATCTGCGCGCCCGGCAGCCGGATGAAGCGGCCGATCTGGCTCGGCAGCGGCACCAGCGCGTGCAAGGTCTTCGAGTCCTCGGGGCGCAAGAGCGTGAGGGCCAGCGAGAAACCGAGGTTCGGCAGGAACGGGAAGGGGTGCGCCGGATCGATCGCCAGCGGCGTGAGCACGGGAAACACGTGCTCAAGGAAATACGCCCCCAGCCATTGCTGCTCTGCCCGGCTGAGCTCCGTGGGATCGAGCACCGTGATGCCTGCGGCGCGGACCTCGTCGCGCAGCTCACGCCAGCGAAGCTGCTGATTGCGGATCAGCTCGGAGGCGCGCTGATGGATCGCGACGAGCTGACGCGCCGGCAACAGCCCATCGACGCTCGCCTGCGTGACCTCCGCCTGAACCTGTCCTTTCAAGCCCGCGACCCGGACCATGTAGAACTCGTCCAGGTTGCTGGCCGAGATCGACACGAAGCGCACCCGCTCGAGGAGCGGGTGCGCTGGATTGGCCGATTCGGCGAGCACGCGCTCGTTGAACGCGAGCCACGAGAGCTCGCGATTGATGAAGCGGGCGGCGGCGGCGGCGAGCTCTGCCTCGGAAGGCGGCGGCGCCGCGGCCTTCGCCGACCGGGCACCGGAAACACGGGTACGCGTCGCCATGGCATCGACCTCGAGGGTGGTCAGGGCACGACCTCCGAGTATGACATGGAGTGTGAGGCGCGGGCCGAAGGGGGCTCGAGCAGGGGATCGGCGGCTTGGTGTACCAGCGCAATGTGATCATGGAGATCGCAGGTGACGGCAATGCGTCGCGCCCGTGACGACCTGCGCAACCAACACCATCTGCGCCAGCGCGCCGATGCCGGCGACCGACGCGGACGCGCTCAGGGAACGACGAGGCGCACGCGCAAGAGCTCGGCGAGACGAAAGCCCGCCTGTGCAAGCCTTTGCTCCACGTCGTCCTGGAACTCGCGCTGGTAGTCCTCCGTGAGCGTTCGAGCCCCGGAGATCCGTCTGCAAGCGGGTCCGTCCGACTCGGCACGCCAGGCGCAGTACTCGGCCTTGCTCGAGGTGGCGCGCTCGTACGACTCGGCGGCCCAAATCAGCGGCGCGCTGCCAGCCCACGCCACCTTCTGCGCCGGCGTGATCCAGCTTGCCAGGCGGTCCGCGTAGATCCGCCAGCCATCCGCGGCGATGGCGTTGCGGAGGATTCCACCATCCCACACGCCGTGTAGGTGGCTGGATGCGATCGGCCCGTCCGTCGCGATGGGAATCGCGTTGCCACCACGATCGTCTGCGAAGCTCACATGCAGCGGCTGGTGGATGTCTCCCACCCAATGTCCGAGGAAGAAGAGCGCCTCGGCGCGCTCGGCGTCAGTGCTGGCCGCGGCGAGCAGCTCACCGTGGTGGGTGATGCCCGTGAGCACGCAGTCGTCGTGGCAGTCTGCTTCCGTCACGCGATCGGCGCTGCGCGCCACGTTCAGGAAATGCCAATGGTCGAACGGTGCGAAGCGCTCCCAGCCCGGCTTACCGTCGCGGGCTTTCGCGCGCGCCGTATCCGCGAAAACGCAGCCGTCGGTGAAGTAATGGAAGCCGTGTCCGTCGGGATCGTGGAACACGCTCGTCAGGCGCACGATCTCGTGGCGATGGGCGTCGTCGAGGAGCTGGTACGCGATTCGGCACACCATGCGATGGCCTTCGGGTCCCCACGCCCGCGCGTCGCCAGCGGTCGTCGCGGCCACTCCGATCACCAGCACGGCGAGCCTCACAGCGCTTCGGCTCACGTCGCGCCCTCCTGGTCCGAGTTTGCGAAACACCGTGCCGGGTTCCGCGGACGGCTCAACGATACGCCCGCACGAGATCGGCGAGCCACGCCGCGAGATCGACGGCGGCTCGCGCGGCGACGTGACGCGCACCCGCCGCAGCGAGTTGGGCGCGCCGCGGTGGGTCCGCCCAGAGCTCCACGATCGCCTGCGCCCAACGCTCTGGATGATCGCCGTCGACGAGCAAGGCCGCGCCTCCGGCGGTCTCGGGAATCGCCGTGCTGGCACGCGCGATCACCGGCACCCGGTGGTGCATCGCCTCCAAGATGGGTAGCCCGCAGCCCTCGTGTTCGCTGGCGAGCAGGAAGAGATCGGCGCTGCGATAGCGAGCTGCGAGGTCCCGGTCGTCGAGCACACCGTCGAAGCGCACGTTCGGCGCACCGACGTCGCGCACGAGCTGGCGCAAGGCCAGCGCGTAACCCTCGGTGCCGCCATCGCCTCCCACCACACGGAGCCGCGCGTCCGGAAGCGCGCGGGTCACGAGGAAATGGGCTGCCACCAACACCTCCACACGCTTGTTCGGCGCGAGCCGACCCACGGTGAGCAAACGTGGACCCGGCTCCGCGCTGAGCCGCGCCAGCTCGCGCTTCCGTGGCACTGCCGCCAGACGCCGCACGCTCGGCGCCAGCGGCCACACGCGCACCTCGCGGAAGCCCGCCGCGCGCGCTTCGTCGGCGTCGAAAGCGCTGACTCCGACCGCTCCCGACGCCACCACGACGAGCGATCGGAGCTCCCGCTCACCCGCGCGCGCGGCGGCCGCGAGGCGCGGAGACCACGCTTCGAAGCAGCGGGGCGGCGTCACCGAGTGGTGGACGACGACTCGCGGGCCCGGAAATGCGCCTACCCAACCCACCAGATCGGCGCCGATCGAATGATGGTAGAGAAGCAGCGCGCCGGAATCGGCGAGCTGTTCGGGGCGAAGCCGCGCGAGCTCGGTCGCCTCGCCGACGCACGCCGGATGAACACGGGCCGCGACGATTCGTGTCCCGTGCCCGAGCCGTCGCGCCGCGAGAGCCAGGTCACGCGCGAAGTCCGAGATCGCGTCGCCGGGATTGAGCGAGGCGAGAAGCTGGACGATCGTTCGCGACGCCACCGCGGCCCTGCCTCAGCGCACCGTCGCTCGCGGGCCGTCACCGGATCCCTCGCGCGCCGCCTCACGCTCGCCGCGGGATGCGAGCTCGGCGAGGACACGGATGAGCGCCACGGCGAGCTCGGCTTGCCGTTCGCGGGGCGCCCCGCTGCGACTCCACACGATGCGCCGCACGATTCCCTTCACCCGCTTCGCGAGCCCTGCTGTGAAGCGATGCGGCGAATCGAGCGGCGGCAGCGCGTCGGCGGCGCTCGCCGCAACCAAGGCCGCAACTCGCTCGCGACGTTCCGGCGACGCGAGCACACGATCGACCAGCGTGAGCTCGGCGAGCGCGCCCTCCGCGCGCACCACGTCGGCGCCGGACCACCCCGAGGCGCGAGCGTCAGACACCCGCCCCACCCGAGACCAAGAGCGCCACGTGCTCCGCGAGGAGCGTGCGGAAGCGCTCGGTCGAGAACGACGCGACGCGTTCGCGTTGCCGCGCCACGACCGCAGCGCGCACCTCGCGATCGCGGTGGAGGAGCGTGACGGCCGCCGCCGCCCAATCGCAGCGCCGCTCTGCCAGCAACACGCCGGCACCACCCAAAGTTTCCGCGATCCCACCCGCGGCAAACGCGACCACCGGCACGTCGAAGTGCATCGCCTCGACGAGGGGTACGCAAAACCCCTCGTGCGCGCTCGTACACACGTAGGCGGCGGCAACGCGGTAGCAGGCTGCGAGCGCTGCCGGCGAGACCTGGCCGAGCATCAAGACTCCCGTGAGGCCGAGGTCGCGTGCCATGTCGAGAAGCGCCATCGAATACGTCTCGGTGTCGCGATCCGTGCCCACCAACCAGAGCTCGGCGTGCGGCTCTTGCGCCTGGACGTGGGCGAGCACGCGAAGCAGGTCTTCGTAACGCTTGTTGGGTGCCAAGCGGCCGACGTGGAGGAGCACCGGCCCCTTGCCCGCGGCCCGCGCGATCCACTCGGGATCGGGCGTGACGTTCGCGAGCTCGTTGGGCACGGCAATCGGCAGGACACCGGTGCGCGCGAAACCGAGCCCCGCGAGCTCGCCGCGATTGAACTCGCTCACGCCCAGCGCGAGATCCACCCGACCGACCAATCCTCGGAGCTCGTCGCGGCCCGCTCGCAAGGCTGCGGCGACCCGTCCGTTGATGCCGTCGAAGAACTCGGGGGGCGTGATGTTGTGGTAGACGATGGCGCGCTTGCAGCGTGCCGCGGCGAACGTCGTCGCGATCCTCGAACCGATCGAGAAGTGAAACAGCACAGCATCGCAGGTCGCATCGTCGAAGCGCGTGTACGACTGAGCCCGCGCCGCGAGGCCCGGATGCGCGTTCTCGCAGAACACACCCGCCACGGCGCCCGCCTCCCGTAACGCGTCGTCGATCATCAGCACGTGATGCGTGATGGCGTCGGCGATCGAAACGTTGAGCACCATCTGCGCGATGCGCGGCGTGCCCGTCACGAGGAAAGCTCCGCGAGCGCACGATCGAAGCGCCCGATCACCGCATCCCAGGCGTACTCACGCTCCACGTAGCGACGCCCCGCGAGCCCCATGCGCCGCGCCGTCTCCGGGTTCTCGATCAGGTAGTCGATTGCGCTGCCGAGCTCGGCGGCATTCTCGAACCAGAGCCCCGCGCCGGCCTCCTGGGCATGACGGCGTGTGACCGCGCAGCGTCCGTGCACCAGCACCGGCCGTTCGCCGAGCCACGCTTCCATCAGCACGATCGAGAAGCTCTCGTTCACCGACGGCTGCACCACCGCGAGCGCGCCGGCGATGGCGTCGCGCTTCTCGTCTTCGGCCAGGAAATCGAGGTCCACGATCGAGTCACCGGCGCCGGGGGGCAACGCGAGCTCGCCGCTGCCCGCGAACACGAGCTGCACGTCGTGGCGCCGCCGGCAATTCGCGCTCGCAAAGAGCCGTGCCAGCCAATTCGTATTCTTGCCGTCTTCCTTGCGCCCGAAATAAAGGACGTAGGGCCCGCGGATGCCGTGCGCCGCGCGAAAGCGCTCGCCCGACGCCACGCGCGGTGCGAGATCGAATCCCATCCCCACGACGTGCTCGCGGCTGCCGTCGAGACCGTAGAGGCGCGTCGCCAGCTCACCCTCGGGAGCGCTGTTGAAGAGGATCGTCCGCACGCCCTCGAAGAGATTGCGCACGATACGCAGATACGCGTAGGGCTCGTCGTGTAGACACGGGATGAGCACGCTCTTGCGTGGTGCGAGCGTGGCGCCGGTGAGGGTCACGCCGAAGAGGTACGGCAGGAACACCAACGCGTCCACGTCGTCGGCGTGACGTGCGATGTGGGCCAATAGCCCATCCGAGTTCACGCTGTGAGTCAGCCATTCGAGCTCCTCGTCGAGGCTGAGCCCGAGCTGATGGTGGATGCGGTGCTGGAGATGGACGAAGAGCTCGAGGTTCCGCGGGTTGGTGCGAAAGCGCCTCACCGTGAGGTCGCCGACGCGCGTCGCGCCCTCCGGGAAGTGATCGGCCCACGAGTGGTGATCGAGAGCGCAGGTGGTCCAGACCTCGGTCTGGTAGCGATCGCGCGGCAGATGGCGCAACACCTGGAGCGCCAGTGTCTCCGCGCCGCCCACCAGCCCCTCCGCGAAGCGCGGGATCACGAACGCGAGCTTCATCGCGAGTTGGGCTCGGAGACGCGAGCGGGCTGCGACGCGGCGGCGGATTCGAGCTCGCGCACCCGACGACGCAACCGCCCCAGGTCGGCGATGAGGACCCGGATCAGGTCGAGGACCGCGCGGTTGAAGCTCGCTTGGCGTTCGAAGAAGGGATCGAGCTCGAAGGCGAGGATGCGGCGCGTGAGCTTCTTCGCCGCGACCAGGACCGGCCCGACGACGCGACGATGCGAAGCGATGGGCGGAACCTCGGCGACGTTCCAGAGCCGCAGCATCCGCCGGTAGGCGTCGAAGAGCGCCTCGTC
>CAYUSL010000200.1:6652-10774 GCA_964447125.1 uncultured bacterium
CGCGGCTCGGCGACCAGCGCCGCGAGGCTCGCCACGAGGTGATCGTGCTCGCGCGCACCGAGATCGATCGGCATGGCGGTCCCCGCGGGCAACTCGCTCATCGCACCCAGATCGCTCAGCAACACCGGACGCCCACGCTCCATGGCCGCGAGTGCCGCGGCGGAGGTCTCGCCGCGATGAGGATAGCGAAGCGCCACGATCGCGTCGCAGGCCGCCATCCAGGTGGCGTAACGATCGGCGCTCACGCGCCCGGTGACCGTGATGCGTGCGCGCGCGGCGGAAGCGGCCACTCGCGCTTCGAGCCCCGTCCAGCTCGGCACTTCGCCGACGAAGACCAGACCCGCCGCGGGCAGGCGCGCCGCGAGTTCCTCGAACGCGGCGAGAAGCGCGTCGGGCCGCTTCATCGGCGTCTGTACGCCGAACGAACCGATCCAGAACGCGTTCTCGTCGATGCCGAGGCTGCGGCGCGCGGTGTGCGTGTCCGGTGGAGGCGGAGACGGCGCGACCGCCAGCGGGATCGTGGCCAACGGGCCAGTGAAACCGAGCGCTCGCGCGCGACGTGCAGCGTGCGCGCTGAACACGGCGACGGCACTGGCCGCACCGAGAACGCGACCCACGCACGGCAGCGCGTAGTAGAGCGTATCGCCGCCGAATCCTCGGGCGACCAGCGCCGCAGCACGCGCGCCGTCGCGGCCGTGGTCGTGCTCGAGCGCATCCGCGTAACCGGTCTCGTCGCCTCGATCCAGCGTGGTGGCCATCACCAGATGATGCAGCACCAGATCGTGGAGCAAGAGCACACCGCCCTGGGCCAGAACGTGGCGATGCGATTGCTCGTGGTGGAGGCTGTTGCCGAGCTGATGCACCACGTGCCCGAACGCGACGTCGCGATCCACCGCTGCGAAGAGCCGCCCATCCGCAACGGGTACGTCGATGCCGGGCGGCAGCTCGACCGCATCTTCCGGGGCATCGACGAAGACAGTCACCTCCGCGCGCTCCGCGAGCGCGGGCAGGAGCGTTGCCCCGAAGTCGGCGACGCCGCTGGGAGCCGGCGGCAGCGGGGTGAAGAACGCGATGGGCGATTCGGTTTCGCCCGCGGCGCGAACCCGAGCCCGCTTCCGCCATGGACGCGCGGGCGGACTCGCGAGGTCGCCGTAGACCTCGGCGGTTGCACGCGCCACCGCGTCCCAACTGAACTTGGCCGCCTGCGCGAGACCCCGCGCGCGCAGCTCGGCAGCACGCGCCGGATTGGCGAGCACACCGTCGAGCGCCGCGCGCATCGCCGCGGGATCGAGCGGGTCCACGAGCTCCGCTGCGTCGCCGGCGATCTCCGGCATCGACGAGACCGACGAGCAGATCACGGGTGTGCCGCAGCGCATCGCCTCGAGCACCGGCAAGCCGAAGCCTTCGTATCGGGAAGGAAAGACCAAGAGCGAGGCGAGGTTGTAGAGACGCACCTGGTCGTCGTCGGGCACGAAGCCGGTGAGCACCAGCTCGCTCGAGAGTCCCACCGCCTCCGCCATCGCACGCACGCGCCGCCGCTCGTCGTCGCTGAGCCGGCACACCACCACCAGCTTGTGGGTGCGTCGCGCGTCGGCGGCGGCGAAGGCCTCGAAGAGCCGCTCGAAGTTCTTCCGGAAGTCGTAGCCGCCGGTGTAGAGCACGAAACGCTCGCCCACGCCCCAACGCGCTCGGATCGAGCCATCGGGGTCCGGGTTCTCGAGCACGCGAAACCGATCGTCGGCAGCAGCCCACACCACGTGCACGCGCTCGGCAGGAATGCCGAGCGAACGGACCAGATCGCGCTTGGTGCACTCGCTGATGGCCAGCAAGCGATCGGCGCGCGTGAGCCCGGCCAAGATGCGCTCGTACTCGAAGCGAAAACGTGGCGAAGCGCCCGAGAGGTACTCGTGCGGAAAGAGATGCGGGATGAGGTCGTAGACGGTCGCCACCACGCGCACGTGCGGTACGTCGAGCGGGACCCACACTTCCCATTCGAAGGGCGAGGTCGAGTGATAGATCGCGCAGTCGCGTTCGAGGGCCTGCGCTGCCACACCCGCCTCGGTGGCCTTGCGGTCGTGCTCGCGACGCTCCTCGACGTCGCGCAGTCGGTCGCTTTCGAGCAGGCTCACGCCGCGCCGCGGCCCCAGCTCCGCGATGAGCCCGTCGAGGGTGTCGCCGGTGGGCAGCCAGCCGTTCACCAGGCCGTGGAGCTCGAGACCCGGCTGGGCCGCGAGCGCACGGACGTGGTTCCGCGTGTAGAAGCCGATGCCCCGCGAGCGGGACGATCGCGTCTGGAGCGCCTGGAGGTCGAACAGGACTCGCATCGCACGCGGGGGCGGCTACGCGGGTCGCGAGGGATGCGCGCCTCGGGCGCACCGCTCGCGCGCGTGGCTCAGGGGAGGGTAGCGGCCGCTCGCCCTTCGAGATCCTCGACTCGCCGTTCCAGAGCGAGACGTTCTCGATCGAGCTTCTCGAAGAGCAGGTCCATTCGGTCGACGAGCGCCTGCTCGCCGCCCTCGATTCGGGTCACCAGCTCGCCGCGTTCGGCGGCGACACGCTCGATGCGGTCCGCCAACCGCCGGTCGTTGGCGGCGAGGAGGTTGGTGGCGTCGTCGAGGTTCTTCGCGACGCTGTTGGCGAAATTCGTGAGATTCGAGAAAAACGCCGTGATCGACTGGAAAACCGGCAAAAAAAGCCCCATCACCGCCTTGCGCACCAGGCGCTTGCTGGTGACGATGATCCAGCCGACGACGGGGCGGTGGGAACGAAGCTCGAACAGCGGGTCGAGCTGCCAATGCTCGTTCAGGTAACGCAAATGCGGCGAAAAGATCGCGGGCGGCGGTAGCTCGGCGAGACCGCCCGCGCTTTCCGTTGCTGCGCCGCCGGCCCGCGGCGCCTGCCAAGCGGGTAGCTCCGCCTCGGGATGACGGCGGCGGATCTCCTCCCGAATACCGCGAACGATGCTTGCGACATCCACGGCATCGCGATCCAAATCGCGCTCATCGGCCATCGGGGCACTCGCGGGCGTCGTCCGGAGGCGACGTCAAGATCCGGGTTCGAGCCGTGAGACGTCGATGGTGACCGCGAACGACACGGAGTCACCGAAGGCCCCGGTCTTGACCACGATGGGCACGCGCACGGCGGTCTTGGAAATCCGCGTGGGCTGACCCCACGACACGATCTCGGTGGCACCATCCGCCCCCATCGCCACCGGCTGCGCGACAGGCGGGGGCACCAGCGCGGCGAGCGGCGGCAACGGCGGCGGTGTGGGTGCCTTCTCGGCCCAGCCGCCTGCGGCGCTCGACGGCGCCGGCTCCGGTGGCAGATCGTCGTCCACGTAAACGACGTCCTCGGAACCCTCGAGCTCGCTCTCGTCGACCACCTCGACGTCGTCGAAGGATTCGGTGCGGGCGGCCATCGGTTCGGCACGTGGCAGCGGCGGCAGATCGAACGCGCTGTCGTGAATCGGCGGCGCCGCTGGCGGTGGCGGCAGCGGAGGTACCGGCGGCTCGGCGTGGATGTCGTCGAGCGTCGCGGGCCGGGCGGCGGCTGCCGCTGGTGGCACGTCGAGGCGCGGCTTGGGCTGGGGTTTCGGTGCTGCAGGCTTGGCGGGTTTCTTGGGTGCCTCGTGCGTGTCACGCAGGTCCTTGAGCACCAGCTTGCAGACTGCTGTCAGCGTCTCGAGGACGCCACGCTCGGAGATCGCCGCAGCTTCGAAATGCGCCCACCCTTGAGGGTTGAGCGCCGCGTCGAGCTCCTTGATGGAGAGCAAGTTGGGTAGGTCGCGCTTGTTGTACTGGAGCACGACGGGCAGCTCCGACATCTTGCGCCCTTGCTCCTCGAGGTTGGCTTCGAGGTTCTTGAGCGACTGGATGTTCGACTCCATCATGTCGCGCTGGCTGTCCGCGACGAACACGACGCCGTCGACACCCTTCAGCACCACCTTGCGGGTGGCGTTGTAGAAGACCTGCCCGGGCACCGTGTAGATGTGGAAGCGGGTCTTGAAACCCCGGATCTCCCCCAGCTCGAGCGGCAAGAAGTCGAAGAAGAGCGTCCGGTCCGTCTGCGTGTCGAGCGAGATCAGCTTGCCGCGCTGATCCGGCCGCATGCGCCGGTGGATGA
>CAYUSL010000201.1:0-10723 GCA_964447125.1 uncultured bacterium
GCGACGCCGCTGGTGATGACCATCATGATGCGCATCACGAAGATCCACACCAGGAGCTGTGCCTGAACGGACGGATCCTTCACCGCGAGCATGATGAAGGTGATGAGCGCGACGCCGGTGACGCCGTACGTCTCGAAGCCGTCGGCGGTGGGGCCGACCGAATCGCCGGCGTTGTCACCGGTGCAGTCGGCGATCACGCCCGGGTTGCGCGCGTCGTCTTCCTTGATGTTGAAGACGATCTTCATCAGGTCGGAGCCGATGTCGGCGATCTTGGTGAAGATGCCGCCCGCGACGCGCAGCGCCGCCGCGCCGAGCGACTCGCCGATGGCGAAACCGATGAAGCAGGGACCGGCGTACTCGCCGGGCACCTTGAGCAGGATGCCGAGCATGATCAAGAGCTCGATCGAGATCAGCGCCATGCCGATCGACATGCCGGCGCTGAGCGGAATCGAATAGGTCGGGAACGGCTTGCCACCGAGGGCGGCGAATGCCGAGCGCGAGTTGGCGAACGTGTTCACCCGGATGCCGAAGAGGGCCACCAGAAAGCTGCCGGTGATGCCGACGAGGCTGAACGCGAGGATGATGAGCACCTTTTCGGCCGAAAAGTGACGCAGCAGGCCGAAGTAGATCGCCATGATCGTGCCGATCAACAGCTCGAGAAGGAGGATGAACTTGAGCTGCGTGAAGACGTAGGTCTTGCACGTCGCGTAGATCAGCTCGGACACCTCGCGCATCGACTTGTGCACGGGAAGCGCTCGCAGCTTGAGCAACATGCCGATGCCGAAGAGCAGGCCTCCGGCGCAGACGAAGAGGCCGAAGGTGAGCAGCGTGGTCCCGCTCAGGCCGAGGAAATGAACCGTCGAGAGGTCGGGCAGAACCAGTTCCGCCTCGCTCGCGAACGAAGGTGACGTGGGCAGAAGCGCCCACACGGCCGCCGCGAGGGCGGCTAGACGAGCCCAGGTCACCGACGCTGGGCGCATGCCCGATCCTGCTGCATCTCTGCGCATTACTCCCTCTCCCTCGGTTTCGTCCCCGTCCGGTTGGACCCGTTCCCGCGCGGGCGGGGCGCCTATCTCGCTACACCGGTTGTGGTTTTGCTGCAGCTCGCGGAGTCCCGAGGACTCGAGGACTCCGCTGAGAAGCCGGATGCCGCATCGCTGATGACGGCCGCACCTCGGGCTGTCGCCCGAGAGCGGGCGCGATATAGCACGCAGTGCGTCACACGCCTAGCCGCTCCCGGTGCACGAAAGGGCCGAGGCGAGCGCTTCGGTCAGGCTCAGGAAGCTCGCAGCGGCCGAGTCACATCTCCTTCACGTACGCATACACTCCAGCGCCGGTCTCGATCGCGTCGGCGGGGAGCAACTCGGGCTTGCCAGCGACGGCGGCCAGCCAGGTGATTCGCGCTGCCCATTCGACCAACTCCGCGACGTGGAAGGCCTTCTCGAGACTCTTTCCGACCGCGATCTGGCCGTGGTGACGGAGCAGCACGGCTCCACGCGGCCCGAGGGCTTCGACGGTGCCGTCGATGAGCGCAGGGCTACCGCTCATGCCGAACGGAGCCACTTCGATCGTGCCGCCGACGTAGGGCAAAAACTCGTCCATGATCGGCTCGATCTTGCGCCCCAGGATCGCGAGTGCCGTGGCGTAGGGAGAGTGGCCGTGGACCACGGCGCCCACGTCGGGGCGCGCACGATAGATCGCAGCGTGCACCCGTGCCTCGGAGGAGGGCGGACGCTGGCCTTCGACGAAGTCGCCGTCGACGGTGATCGTGACGACGTCGGCTGTCGTGAGGCGCTCGACCGCGAGCTGACTCGGGGTCACGAGAACGTGGTCGGTGTCCGGGATGCGCGCGCTGACGTTCCCGGCCAGCGCCACGATGTGACCGCGCTCGTGAAGTTTGCGCTTGTAGTCGATGACCGCCTGCTTGAGCTCTTCCACTCGACCCTCCCATTGCGACGGGACCGTCACGTGATCGACTGCAGCACTTGCCAGCGCGAGTACCAGGATTCGAATGCATCGCGGTACGCGGTGTGCCGGTCGCGATCCGGATCCACGGTGGTGACCGTGGTGACCATCGCGCCCACCGCCTCGCGCAGTGAGCTGTACTGGCCGAGCCCGGTTGCCGCGCACACCGCCGCCCCCAGCGAGGCGCCCTGCGCATGTGCACCGCGCCGCACCGAACGACCGGTCACGTCGGCGATGATTGCGGCGAACACATCGGACGAGCCGAGCCCGCCGCTCAGCGCGATCGCAGAGTCCTCGAGCCGGATCGCCGCCTCGATCCGGCGAAGATTCGCCTCGACGGCGAACGCGACGTTCTCGAGCGTCGCCCGAACGATCTCCGCTCGGCCCACGGGCACACCCAACTCCGGCGCCGGAAACAGGAACCCCGCCGGGCGCTGCGGATTGAGCTTACTCAAGTCCACGGGTTCGGCGCCTAGGAACGCGAAGGCGCCGTTCGCGCCTGCAGTGGCTGTCGCGGCCAACTGCTCGGCCTCCGCGAAGCGCGAGCCGCCTTCGAGACCGAGTAGCGCGAGCGTCCAATCGAAGCTCGAGCCGGCGCGCCCGGAGTTCCCTTCCAGCACCCAGCGGTCGGCGAGCGGGTGACAGCCCATCCAGAGCGAGCCTGCGGGGTCGGCCGTGGGTGCATTCGCCACCGCCATGACGGGGGCCGTCGTGCCCGCCACCACACCCACGGTGCCAGGGTCGAGCACGGCCGAACCGAGCAGCGCGGCCTGCGTGTCTCCAGCGCAAGCGACGACGGGTATGCCGGGCGCCACACCGAAACGAGCTGCACACTCGGCGGTCAGACCACCGACCACCTCGCCAGCACGTGCGATCGCGGGCGCCAGCGAAGCC
Source organism: uncultured bacterium (assembly GCA_964447125.1). Lineage (GTDB taxonomy): Bacteria > JADJOY01 > JADJOY01 > JADJOY01 > JADJOY01 > JADJOY01. Next base: position 2,860 of record CAYUSL010000201.1, read on the forward strand.
GCGAGGCCCAAGCGCTCGAAGATCTCGCCGTCCCACGAGCGGCGGGCAACGTCGAGGCACATGCTGTCGCCGGCGCTCGCCTCGGTGGCGCGGCGCTCGCCCGAGAGCGCGAACAGCAACCACTCGTCGATGCTGAGAAGCGTGGTGATCCGGGCGAAGACATCCGGCGCCTCGCTCCGGTACCACGCGAGTCGCGACAGCGGAAACAACCAGGTCGGCGTGTGGCCCGTGCGGCGATAGAGATCGGGTACCGCGCCGTCGACGTCTCCCACCACCAGCAGGCCACGCACGTCCTGGATGGGAGACGCAGCGAGCACCGTGCCCGCGCCGTCGAGCAGCACCGACCCCCCGCGCAGGCCGGTGGTGGATATGGCGCGTACCTCGGGGCGATCCGCTCGAGCAAGGGCTTCCTGCACCGCTTCGGCGAGCAGCGCCAGGAACTCGTCGGCCTCGAATTGTTTCCCGAAGGGATCGAGCGAAGGTGGAGTCGTGAACGTCCAGCGCCGGGCGGCCACCGCCAGCAGGCGGCCCTCGAGGTCGAAAACCGACGCGCGGCCGGAGCCAGTGCCTGCATCCAAGGTCAGCACTGCTGCGCGTGGGCTCACGATCGGCTCTCGCTCTGGCGCTTCTCCCACACGCTGGGATTGGCGAGGAATCGCGGTCGCTCGCCCCGGAACCAGCGATCGACGTCGTCCATGACGATGTCGGTCTGGTGGCGCACCACGTCGTGGGAGGCGCCGCCGATGTGCGGCGTCACGAGCACGTTGTCGAGCGACAGGAAGCGGTTACCTGGAGAGATCGGCTCCTCGCGCAGCAGGTCGAGGCCTGCACCCGCGATGGTCCGCGAACGCAGCGCTTCGTAGAGCGCATCCTCGTCGAGGATGTCGGCGCGTGCCGTGTTCACGATGTACGCGGATGGCTTCATGGAGGCGAGCCGCTCGCCGTCGATGAGCCCGCGCGTCTCGTCGGTGACGGGGCAGTGGATGCTCACGAAGTCGGAGGCCCGCAGCAGCTCGTCGAGCTCCACGCGGCGTGCGCCGGCCGCACGAAACGTGTCTTCGGACGCGTACGGGTCGTACGCCACGATCTGCGTGCCGAACCCCGTGAGCCGCTTGGCGAGTGCCCGTGCGACCGCCCCGAGCCCGACGAGCCCGACGGTGGCGCACCCGAGCTCCACGCCGCGCATCTTCTCGTAGCGCGCCATGTACTCCTTGGGGTCGGCCGCAGTCTCGGTCTGCGCGCGCAGCATCGCGATCACCGGCAGGACGTTACGCGCAAGCAGCAACATGAACGTGATCGCGAGCTCGGCCACGGCGTCGGCGTTGCGGCCGGGAGTGAAGAGCACGGGAATGCCGAGCTCGGTGGCGCGCTCCACGGACACCGTGAGCGGGTCCGCGCGACACACGCCGATGAGGTCGAGCTTGCAGCGATCGAAGATCTCGCCGTGGACGAGATCCACCTCGGCGACGAGGATGCTGGCGCCTACCGCGGCCACCTTGTCGGCGAGCTCCTCGAAGCGGAGGATCGCGTGGGTTTCGTGCCACGGCTCGTAGATCACGTCGGCGTGGCGACGGAGTCGTTCGAGACCTTCCGGCGTGAACGATGCCGTCACGAGTGCTTTCACGGGCGTGCCTCCACCGGCAGCGGGCCCGCATTGCGCGGACGCGCGAAAGGCGCGCGATTCTAGCTGCAGCTCGCGAAGCGAAGAAACGCCAGACCGGGCGATGTGAGACTGCGGACGCGCGGCAGCGGGGTTTCTTGCTGGGGTAGGGGGGCTCGGCTAACCTGCGCGGCCTTCATCACAGGACGCGTTGGACGAGCCGTCAAAGGAGAGAGGCCCGATGCCGAAGGTTCGCTTCATCATGGACAACCGCACGGTCGAGTGCGCTGTGGGAACGCCACTCGCCGAGCTCGTCGATCAGCACGGCGCCAGCGTGCCGTTCGGTTGTCGCGAAGGTCAATGCGGTACGTGCATGCTCATCGTTCACGAGGGACTCGAGAACTTCCAACCGATGGGCGAGAACGAGCGCGAGACGCTGCGCATGAACGACGCGGGGCCACGCAACCGTCTGTGTTGCCAGGGCGTGGTCATGGGCGACATCGCGGTGGAACCCATCTGATTCGGTGGCGCGCACGCGGCCGACGTCAGCTCTCGTGACCCACGCCGGCCGCGAGCGACGACTCAGCGGGGCGCCGCGCGATCGAGCCGACCAGCGCGAATCCGCCCCGGCCGACGGTGGGTCAGCACGTATCCATCCGGACCGGCGATGCGAATGTCTTCGATCTCGCAGCGGCAGAAGCGCGCGAGTCGAATGAGGTGCTGCGGGCGCGGTTGCGTGAGCCCGCGCTCCCAGCGCCCGTACTCCGAGCGGCTGACGTTGAGCTCGCGAGCAGCATCCGCCTGACTGAGACCGCGCTCCATCCGAGCGCGCACGAGTCGTTCCCGATCGAGCACGCGGCGCAGTGTATGGACGTGGTTTCCGACCCGCAAGGAAACGAGGCCGCAGCCACCGATCGAGCCCGAGCCGTTCATTTCCCGATACCGTGCGACGGCGTACACGGAAGCTTCTTGGTGCTCGCAAACTCGTCGGCGACACCCTCCTTCACTCTCACCCACTGCGAGGTTCTGCCCATGGCCTTCGGCTCTCAGGCTCCCGATTCTCCCGCTCCGGCTGCGAGCGATTCCATTCCCGGTGACGGCAAGCTCATGTGTCGAATCAAGACCACGATGGGCGACATGGTCGCCGAGCTCTTCGAGGACGATGCGCCGCGCACGGTTGCGAACTTCGTGGCGCTCGCCACCGGCAACGTCGAGTGGACCACGCCGAAAGGTGCCAAGACGCGAGATCCGCTCTATTCGGGGACGATCTTCCACCGCGTGATCAAGAACTTCATGATCCAGGGTGGGGATCCCACCGGAACCGGACGGGGCGGCCCGGGATGGCGCTTCAAGGACGAGTTCAGCCCGAAGCGGAAGCACGCGCAGAAGGGTGCGTTGTCCATGGCGAACGCCGGGCCGGGGACCAACGGCTCGCAGTTCTTCATCACCGAGGTGCCCACGCCGCACCTCGACAATCGCCACACCGTGTTCGGACAGGTCGTCGAAGGATTGGACGTGATCAGCAAGATCGCCGGGGCGCCCACCGGTGCTCAGGATCGGCCGCGCCAAGACGTCGTGCTGCAGCAGGTCGAGGTCTACCGCAGCTGACGTTTGTACGGGGGCCGTCTCCCCCGGTGACGACGCACGCCCCCTACGGGGCAGCACACCGAGTCCCTTTGCGCCGCTCGTCTGCGCGGCGCTGGTGCGCGCCATTGGCCGAAGCCCCGCTGTGGCGGGTCTTCTGGATGCGACTCCCTCTCAGCTAGCGTTGGTCGGGGTCGAAGAGCCGGCTCTGTGACGCCGGCGCGGGTGTGGCCAGCGACAGCCCGAGATGACCCGCCGCGCGGCGCGTGAGCGTTCGGCCGCGCGGCGTGCGATCGATGAACCCGAGCTGCACCAAGAACGGCTCGACCACTTCCTCGATCGTGTCCTCGGTCTCACCGAGCGCGGCGGCGATGGTGGCGAGCCCCACGGGCCCACCCTCGAACTTCACGCCTACCGCGTCCAGGTAGCGGCGATCGAGCGCATCGAGCCCGAGGCGGTCGACACCGAGCCGCGCCAGCGCTTGGTCGGCGACTCCGGCGTCGACCTTTCGGCGGCCTAGAACCTGCGCGAAGTCGCGCACTCGCCGCAGCAAGCGGTTGGCGGTGCGCGGCGTTCCGCGCGAGCGCTGTGCAATCTCGCGCGCTCCCTCCGGCTCGATCGCGATGCCGTAGATCGAGGCAGCGCGCTCGACGATCGCCATCAGCTCGTCGATCCCGTAGAAGTCGAGATGGGCCGTGACACCAAAGCGCGCGCGCAGCGGCGACGTGAGAAGCCCCGTTCGAGTCGTGGCACCCACCAGCGTGAACGGCGTCACGGGAATGCGCACGCTGCGCGCGTCCGGACCTTGGCCGATCAGGATGTCGAGCTCGAAATCCTCCAGGGCGGGATAGAGGATTTCCTCGACCACCGGACGCATGCGGTGGATCTCGTCGATGAAGAGGACGTCGTTTTGCTCGAGACTGGTGAGAATTGCCGCCAGATCCGCGGGGCGCTCCAGGATCGGGCCCGAGGTGGTGTGGATGCGCGTGCCCAGCTCGTGCGCGATGATACGCGCCAGCGTCGACTTGCCGAGCCCGGGCGGGCCGCTGAGCAATACGTGGTCGAGCGCTTCGCCGCGTTCGAGGGCGGCTCGTACGAAGACCCTCAGATTCTCCTTCACGCCGGCCTGGCCGACGTAGTCGTCGAGGCGCTCGGGGCGCAGGCGATTCTCGTCGGAGTCGTCACCGCGTGTGGCACCGGCGGCGGTGTCGCGCGGCGGCCGAAGGTCGTCGCGCACGTCGCCACCCTCATCCTCTGAGCGAGGCGAAGGCGTGCTCAGCGGGGTGCTGCTTCGGCGAGACGATCGAGGCATTTGCGTGGTCTTCCCGAGCCGAGCTCGTTCCGCGCGTGGGCAAGTCCCGTGCGAATGTCTGCGACTCGACCCGCGATCCACAACGCTGCGCCGGCGTTGAGCGCGATCAGCTCGCGGGCGGGATCGTCGGCGCCGCTCAGAATCGCACGAATGCGTGCGGCATTCTCGGCCACCGTGGGTGCCGGCGCGACGCTGGCGGGCTCGAGCGTGCGCACGCCGAGCTCTCCCGGATCGAGCTCGAGCGGCGTCACGCGGCCGCCGACGTCGATCGAGGCTGCGAAGGTGGGGCCGAACGGCGAGATCTCGTCCATCGGCTCGCCGTGGGGACCGAGCCCGTGAACCACGAGACCTCGCGTGAGACCGAGCGCCGCCAATGCCTGGGCGACGGGCAGCACCAGCTCGCGGGCGTACACACCGACGAGCTGGACTTCGGCGCCTGCGGGGTTGGTGAGGGGACCGAGGATGTTGAACACGGTCTTGAGAGAATGCCCGAGCGCGTGGCCGTCGCTGGCGAGCTGGCGTCGCACGGATTGCACGAAGCGCATCGCGGGATGAAAACGCGGCGCGAACAGAAAGCCGATGCGCGCACGCTCGATCACGCGGGTCACGGCGTCGGGTTCGAGGTCGATGGCGACACCCATCGCTTCCAGCACGTCGGCGCTGCCGCAGCTCGACGTGATCGCGCGGTTGCCGTGCTTGGCGACCGGCACGTCGGACGAGACCAGTACCAGCGCTGCAGCCGTCGATACGTTCAGCGTCTTGAAGCCGTCGCCGCCGGTGCCACAGGTATCGGCGAGCGCGCCGCGTACCTCGGGGCGAATCCGGTGCGCGCGCTCGCGCATCACGCGGGCACACGCGGCGATGGTCGCCGGTGCGAGCATCTGAGGATCCGTGCCGACGAGAAACGTGGCGATGTCGAGCTCGTCCTCGCTGCCTGCGGTGATCTGCTCGAAGACGCGTGTCGCGAGATCGGGGTCGAGCCCGCCGCCGTTCGCGAGCGCGCGAATCGCGTGGTGGATCGCGCGCTCGCCGCGTTCGAAGAGCACGGCGCGCCAATGCGACTCGACGCGCGCCAGGAACGGCGCGTGCTCCGCGTCGATCGCCACGGGGAAGAGGCTCGGTCGCTCGGTCATGTTCGAGAGGAACGGCGCCGAGCACGCACTACGCCGATGCCGGCATCGCGCAGCGCGATGCACGCGCTGCGCTCAAGTGTCCTCCGGTGGCCCGCCGTCCGAAGGTTTGCCGCGCGATCGCCGACGCCGTCCGCCTGGTCGCTTGATGCGGATGGTGTCCGCGCCTGCGCCCGCCGTCGCGTCGGCACTGGGCATTTCCGCTGCGCCGGGGGGGGGATCTGCGGCTTCGTGAACCTGAGCGGCGGGCGGTGGGGCGCTGCCGCCAGAGCGGGGTGGTCCACGCCGCTCACGCTCCGGCCGTCGGCCGCGGTCCCTGCCTCCCCGTGACGCGTTGGCGCCACGACCTGGGGGGCCGACGGGACGTCGGGGCCGCACGTACGGCGGAGCGCGATCTGGACGTACCAGCCCCTCGTCCGCCCACTCGACGCGAATTCTTTCACCGATCAGCGCTTCGATCGCCTCCAACGAGAAGACGAACTGCTCGCAGGCCAGGCTCACGGCCTTCCCGACCTCGCCGACGCGCGCGGTGCGGCCGATGCGATGGACGTAATCCTCGGGGTCCTGCGGGAGGTCGTAGTTGAAGACGTGGCTGATGCCTTCCACGTGGATGCCGCGCGATGCGACGTCGCTGGCGACGACGATTGGCACCTCACCACGCTTGAAGCGCTCGACCAGGCCCAGCCGCTCCTTCTGGCTCAGATCGGCGGTGAGCAGCTCCGTCGGGAAACCGTTGTGGTTCAGCTTGAAGGTGAGGCGCGCCGCTTCCGCCTTGGTGTTCACGAACACCAGCGTGCGCGTCGGCCGTTCGCGCTCGAGCAGTCCGAGCAGCAGCCCGAGCTTCTCTTCTCTGGAGACGTGGTAGAGGATCTGCTCGGCGTGGTGAGCGGTCACCTGCTCGGGCGCCACTGCGACTTTCACCGCATCGTGCATGTGCTCGTACGCGAGCTCGAGCACACGCGGGCTCAGCGTAGCGCTGAAGAGCATGGACTGGCGCACGCCCGCTTTGGGCAGGCGCCGCAGCAGGAAGCGGATGTCCTTGATGAAGCCCATGTCGAACATGCGATCGGCTTCGTCGATGACGAGCATCGCCACTGCGCCGACGTCGAGCACCCCCGTGCGCAGGAAGTCGATGAGACGGCCTGGTGTGCCGATCACCACGTCGACACCCTTGGTCAGACGCTGCGCCTGTCCCTGGTAGTCGATGCCGCCGAACACCGCGGCCGTCACGAGACCCGTGTGGCGGCCGAGGACCTCGGCTTCGTCGCGGATCTGCACCGCCAGCTCGCGTGTCGGAGCGATCACGAGGGCACCGGGGCGCCCGCGGGTACGCTCCGTGTCGCGCAGCAGCCGCGTGTAGAGCGCCACCAGGAATGCGGCGGTCTTGCCGGTGCCGGTCTGCGATTGAGCGGCGAGATCCTTGCCCGCCAGCGCGAGCGGCAAGGTCTCGGCCTGAATGCGCGTGAGATGGCGAAAGCCGGCGTCGGCGATGCCGAGCGCGAGCGTTTCCGGGAGCGGAAAATCGCCGAAGGTTCGTTCGGAGAAGAGCTGTGTGGTCACTCGGACACCGGGTGCGGTGGAGCGCCGGCTGAGCGGCGCGACGAACGCGTGAATCTCGAGGGGCGTGGCCCGCTCGGCGACCGCCGCGCGGGTGCTCGTGGGGTCACGAGCGCCCGCGAGCTTTTCACGCGGGGAGGGGTGCGGCAAGCAACCGGGTCGTCAGGCTTCGTACCAGACTGGCTTCCACAACGCATTCACCGAGGCGAAACCCCCGAATTTCCGCTTGCCACGTAGGCTCTGCCACGCGTCTCGGGCCAGGATCCGGCCGATCGACAGCAGGAACCACCAGTGCAGGCGGCGCCGGATCGGGTGGCGGCTCACCAATCCCTTCAGATAACGCAGCGGCTTTTTCTGCACGAAGTTGCGCTGGCACCAGGTGGTGAAGCTCGCGACCTGGTCGCGCGTGAGGTGGCGGGTGGGCATCACGGGGTAGAACATGTCGTACTTCGCGAAATCGTGCTCCTCGATCCAACCCTCCTGATGCGCGCGGTCCCAGAGCGGTGTTCCCGGGAACGGGGTGAGGGTGTGGAAGGCCGCGAAGTCGAGGCGGCAGTCGTGGGCGTAGTCGAGCAAGGCCTTGATGGAGCGCTCGTCGTCGTGGCGCATGCCGGTGAGAAACGTGCCCTGGCGAAAGACCTGCGGGTACTTGCGCTCGAGGAGCAAGAACGCCTCGCGGGT
>CAYUSL010000202.1:0-10672 GCA_964447125.1 uncultured bacterium
AACAAGGATGGAGGGCCGCGCTCCGTCGCGGCCGCAGGTTCCCATTCATGAATTCGTCGGATTAACGCTCCCAGGGCTGAGTCGCGCTCGGCTGCCAGGGCTTGGCGGGCTCGCCAGGCGCAGGTGGCGCGAGCGGATCGGCGGGAACGGGCTTCTGCATCCAAGCGGGGGGCACTTGCGGTAGCGCCCGTGTGGGATCGTTCCGCGCGGTGAGCGTCGCGTGCAGGCTCTTGCCCTCGGCGATCACGTCGTCGATGCGCCACAGCCGCTGACCGCGAGTGAGCTTCAGCGTGAGGCGTCGCGCAGGCGCGTCCTCGACCTCGCGCGTCACCGCATGGCGCTCCCAGCGGTATTGCCGGTACTCGCGCACCTTGCGGGTCCAGCGCAGCGTCACCTCCACCGAGATCTCGTCCTCGCCCACGCGCTTGGCGGCGCCGGTCTCGGCGCGGGTCGGATACTCCTGGGAATCCGTGAACGGATCGCCGTTCACGAACGGCGCCTCGTCGGGGCTGGCTGGCCGGCGCACCTCGGCGAGCAGCACGGCGTAGAAATCAGGCGAGAGCCACTCCTTGCGCTTCACCACCGTCGACTCGGAAAACCCCATGTCGTGGCTCAGGTGGTAGCGATAGAAGGTCCGCACCACGTGCACGGCCTGCACGAGATCGCGATCGGCACGGTCGGCGGCGCGGGTCACCTCGATCGTGCCCGCCAGCGACAACACGGCGACCACGGCGATCACTCGAGTGGTGACGAGTCGCCGATCTGCGCGCATCCACGAACGTCCAGTCATGCTCCACCTCGCAGGCAGCAGGTGCGTCGCGAAGCGTACACCGGCGGCGCAAGCACTGCGGTGTGCACGCGTCTCCGGCGAGCCGGCGCGCTCACGACGGGTCGAGCGGGATCGAGCTCGGCCGAGCCCGAGGCAACCCGTCCAGCAGCGCGCGGGCGCTCGGCGCCAGCGGATGCTCGGGATAACGCTCCAGAAAGAGCACGAGCGCTGCGCGCGCGCCTTCGGGATTGGCGAAGACCGAGCGATGGAGCTCGGCGACGCGCAGCAACGCCTTGGGCGCGAGAGCATGCGCAGGATTGGACTCGGCGACGTCGCGATAGGCCCACAGCGCATCCTCGGGCGTGCCGTCGTCCTCGAACCAACGTGCCAAGAGCAGCGTGTGTGAGGAGTCGAGCGCCAACGTGGGCACGCGATCCGCGAGCGTGCGTGCAGCGTCGAGCAGATGTTCGGTGGGTCCGCTGGCCTTGGCTTTCGCGATCGCCTTGGCGAGCGCCGCGCGCGCGGCCTCTGGATCCCCGACGTGCGCGAGCCCGCGGGCGTGGATCGCGAGGAGCACGGGGTGGTCGGGATGCTGCTCGAGGGCGCGAGCGCAGAAGTGGCTGGCGTCGCGCCAGGCACCGTTTCGCGTCAGCGCCAGCGCCATGTCGGTGTCCTCATCGTCGGGCGAGGCATCGCCGCCGCGAAGAATCTGCTTTTCGAAGCGCTTCTTCTCCCAATCGCTCACGCGGAGCAGCAGCGCGAAGGCGGCACCGAACCCGAATCCACCGAGGTGCGCCCCCACGGCTACTCCGAGGTGCTCCTGCACGGACGCGTACATCGCTTGGCTCGCGACCCAGAGGCCGAGCAGCAGCCACGCGGGCAGCGCGAGCTCACCCCAGCGCACCTCGGGCACGAAGAAGGGGCCACGCAGCCAGAGGAACTTGATGCGTGAATTCCAGTGGCGAACGAAAAAGGCGCCCATGCACGCGGCAACGGCGCCGGAGGCACCAAGCGATGCGTGGTTCGTGCCCGCCATGAGCGGCAGCATCGCCGCCGCCGCCGCGAGCCCGCCGCCCAGGTAAAGCCCAGCGAACATCGCCACGCCCCATCGGAACTCGAGCGGCGGCGCGCACAGCACGAAGAAATAGAGGTTGAACACGATGTGCAGCACGCCGGCGTGCATGAACATGTGGGTGAGGAGCTGCCAGGGACGGAAGTCCTCGCCGTAAAAGAGATCCAGCGCCACGTCCGGGCTTTGGCGGTGGGCACGATCGAAATCCGCATTCGCCGTGAGCCAGTGCTCGCGCTTCGCGTCGCTCACGCCGACCACCGGGCCGCGCGCAAGTGCGGGCGCGAAGGCGTCCCAGGCGAGGACCTCGCTGCCCGCGGTTCCCGCCAGCGCGCCGCGCGCGTGTTGCACGTGATCCTGGTACGCCGACGCGAGCGCCTGGTGCGCGCGTGCTTCGGCACGATCGTGAGCCTCGGCGGTGCGCGCGCCCAGCACCACGCGCGTCGCCACGAACAAGATCACGTTGAGCAGCACGATCGCGATCGTCAGCCACGGCGGGCGACGAACGGCTCGATCGTGGGCGTACGGCAGGAACACGGCTCCCCCGAGGGTAGCGCACGCGCCAGAGGCGCGCCGACGAGCGTAGCGAGTCGACTTGGGGGTGGGGCCCCACGAAAACCGCGCCTTTCGTGGGGCGGGGGTCTGGAACAGACCCCCGAGGAAGCCTCGGCATCAGCGCCCTTCGCGGCGCTTCTTGGCTTTCTCCCAGAACTGGTTGTGGCAGTACTTGCAGAGGTTCTGGACGTCTTGGCGGCTCGACGCGGCGTCGAACATCGCCCGCTGGCCGAGCTCCGAATCGAAACGATCGAGGGCCCCGATCATGTCGTCGTTGAGCTTCTTGAAGTCGGGATTCTCGTAGTAGCTCGACCCCGAGATCACGTCCGAACGGAACATCCCGGCGAGCTGGGTGACGTATGGCTGGGCGTGATACGGCCCCTTCTGGTCGAAGGCCGTGAGGAAGAGCGCCCAGGTCTTGTCGATCTCGCGCATGTGCACGGCCATCGGAGCCATCGACTGCTTCTCTTTGCAGCTCGCGAGCGCGAGCACACCGACGACGAGAAGTCGTGCCACACGGTGAGGGGTTTGCAGGCCTCGCACGAGTCACCTCGCATGCCTGCATCGCACCCGAGCAGGCGTCGACGAACGTTCAAGTCTTGGGCACGAGCCGCGCCAGCTTCGCCACCTCGACGCGCGGAATTGCCCACTCGTGTACCAGGTACGCCAGCGACTGACCGTCGGGGCTGAAGCTCGGCCGCGTCCGATGGGGGTTGTCCTTGCCCGCCAGGCGGATGCTGCGACGGGTGTTGCGATCGTAGAAGTGCAGATCCGTCTCGCCCTGAAAATCGCCGAGCTTCGCACCCGCACGGCGATTGGCGACGATCATGGTCGAATCCGAGATCACGCGTTCGTACACGATCTTGGATCCGTCTGGCGACCAGCGCGCCGTATCGAGGCGGATGGCGTCGTTGAGCGGTCCGAGCACTTCCGTCGAGTCGCCGCCCGCCGCCGTGCCTACCACCAACGTCGCTTCGAGCGCGACCTTCTCGGAATCTTCGGCCCGGCCGAACGCGAAGCGCGCGAAGGCACCGTAGTACTCGCCGTCGCTCTGGTCCTCGTCGAGGTCCCAATGGACCCACGAGACCGTATGCGCGTCGCCCCCCACCCAGGCCGCGTAGCCGTTGATGCCACCGCTCGCAACCGTGATCGGCTCGCCGCCCTCGCGTGCGATGGACGCCAGCTCCACGCCGGCGAAACGCTGGCTCTTGTAGGTGTAGATCTGGCGATGGATGCGACCGTCGTCGCCCTCGGTTCCTGGCTCGAAGCGTCGCAGCTCGACGCCTTGCTTGATGAGCTCGGTGGTGCGCACGCGCCGATACAGGAGCTGGCGACCGTCGGGGGACCACACCGGATCGTAGCCACCATCGGAGGTGAGCTGTCGATCCTCGCGGGTCGAGATCTCGAACACGAAGATCTGGGGCTGCTTCGGCTTGTAGCGTGAGTAGTAGCGGTAGGGGCCGATCGCCTCGGGCTCGACCTCGACGCCCTTCTCGTAAGCGATGAAGCGGCCGTCCGGAGAGATCCGGGCGTTCGCACCTTCCAACGTCATCGCCACCGTCTTGGTCTCGAGATTGCCGACGGCGATGCGCCCCTCCTCGTAGTCGCCGCCGGTGGTCGGAAACACGACGTAGCGCGAGCCCCCCCAGGACGGTCCATCGCTGCCCTTCCAGACACTGGCCTTCGCAAACGACGCGAGCACGTCGCGCGACCCCACGGCGAGCACGCGCACGAAGGCGTCACCCGACCCCTGATAGCCCCAGCGCGCGGACTCGAGATCGGGCTTGGTCGAGGGTTCGTAGACGGCGAGGAAGCGGCCATCGTGACTGAACGAAGGGCCCCAGCAGGTGCGCCGCTCGCCCAACACCGCCGCCTGCGCGACCCGCTGGTACTGCGCGTAACCCACGTAGCCGAGCGCCGCGGTGACGAGCACCACGACGATCCACGTGATGGGGTTCGCGTACCAGGGGCGCGGCCCGGAGCTGCCTGGCGAGACGGTCGGACGACCGGTCAGCACGCCGGTTCGGGGTCGAACCACGCCCGAGGTCTGTCGAAGACTGCCGGTGGTCGGTCGTGGCTCGATGCCCGCGCCAGCGCTCGTCGCAGTGCCAGAAACGGTACCGGTGCGCGGCGTTCGCAGCGAACGCGCCGCGGGTTCGCCGGTCGAGCCGTCCGGTGCCGGCAGTCGAGCATCCAGATGCCCGTGCTTCGCTTCCAGGATCGCGATTCGTCCCGCGGCATAGCCGTTGAGCGGATCCGCGGCGATGCAGGTCCGGTAGTAGCCGAGGGCCGTCGCGAGGTCGCCCGCCTCTTCGTAGACCTGTGCCAACCCCAGGAGCGCCTTCGGTTGGTTGGGCTCGATTTCGAGCTTCTGCAGCAGGAACGCGACCCGCCGTTGCTGGCTCTCGCTCAGGTCGGTGAGTGGCACGGGCGGTGACGCGGCCGCCGCGTCCTGCCCGGACGCGGGCGCCGCGAGGCCAGCCACGAGCTCGTCCACAAGCGCTGCCGACGGCGCATTCGGCGCGCGCACGCTCGACGGCGGCTCGTACGGCGACTTCCCGCACTCGGGACAGAGTGCGACGCCCGCGTCGATCGTCTCACCACAGCTCAGACACATCATGAGAAGCCCCCGGACGAGGGGACTCTTCTACCGAACGCTGCGGCCTGCGATCAACGGGCTTCGGCGGGCGCGATCGAAGACGTGGGTCACACGAGCTCAACGCTCCGCGGCGTCGGCGACCGGCCGCCCGGCGGCCCATCTCCGCCAGCGAAGCGGCGCCGCGAGCTGGCCCACGTAGTCGTCCGGAAACTCGGCGAGCGCAGGATCCGCGAGCCCCACGTCCACGGGCGGCAGCCGATCGGCCGGCAGGAGCCAGGTGCCGAAGAGCACGTCCCAGAGCATCGAGTTCTGACCGTAGTTGGCGTTGGCTTCGGCGAGCACCCGCGAGTGGTGCCAACGATGGGTCTCAGCGGTGCTGAACACGTGGTTCCACCAACCCAAGCGGAGCGGAAAATTCGTGTGCTTGAAGATGCCGTTCAGGGCCGTGAAGAGCGTGTGCAGCACGATCAGCTCGGGTGCGGCACCGAGCGCCACGATGGGCACGTACCACGACGCGTACGAGAGCACGAGATCCACCGGATGGAAGCGATGGGCGTTGAAGAAGTAGAGCCGTGGCGCGCTGTGGTGGATCGAATGAAAGCGCCAGAGCCACTCGATCTCGTGAGCGAGACGATGCGCCCAGTACATGAAAAAGTCGCCGAGCACCACGGCGAGGGCGAGCTGCGCCACCAACGGCCAGGCTCGCGGCCAGAGCGGTGCGCCGAACGCGGCGCCGAGCGGCCGCGCCAACGCGACGGCGGCCAGCGCCAGCAACGGGCGTAGCGCTTCGACGCCGACGACGCCCGAGCCTAGGAAATGGGCGACGTCCACCGGCACGTCGCCGCGTGCTCGCGACCATTCGGGGCGGAACGGCATGCGTCGCTCGGCGAGCGCCACCGCGGCATACGCGAGCACCAGCGGCGGGACGAAAGCGAAACTGGGCGGCGCACCGAGCGCGAGCAATCCGAGGGTGGCAGCAATGGCGGTCACCATCACGGCGGGATAAAGCGCCACAGGCGCGATACGGCCGAATGCGCTCATCGCCGGAGCCCGCGCACCAGGATCTCGGCGAAGGTCTGCGCCAGCGCTTCCGGCGTGTGTCGCGAGCGTTCGCCCACGCGAAATGCGCGCGAGAACGCGTCTTCGCTCAGCATCCCGAGGAAGGCGCGCGCGGCGATTTCGGGATCGACGCGGCGGAAACGACCCGCGCGAACCTGACGAGCGACGTAGCCCGCCACGTAGTCGACGATCGCGCGGATTCGGACCTCGTGGAACATCTGCGCCAGCTCGCTCCCTTCCAGCGCGCCGAAGAGCACAACGCGCAGGAACGCGATCTCGTCGCGGCCGAGGCGCAGCACCTTCTCGGCGAAGCCGCGAAAGAACGCGACCGGGTCGTTGGTGGCGGCGGCCTCGGGCGAGAGCAGCTCGCGCCCGCCGGTCCGCGCCATCTGGTGCTCGATCAGCGCCTCGAAGAGCCCGAGCTTGCTGCCGAAGAGCTTGACCAGCATCGCCTCGGAGAGCCCCGCCTCGTCGGCGACGTGGGCGAGGGTCGTCCCGGCGAAGCCGTGCTCGGCGAAGCGTGCCACGGCGGCATCGAGGACCAGGGCGCGCCGCTCGGCGCTGGGCAGCCGTCGCCTGGGCCGGGCGACGGATCGGGGATCGACGTGTGCGACGCGTGCGGCACGTGCGGCACGGTCCCGGTGTGCAGCGAGGTTTCGTTCGCGGGCTCCCGCGGTCTGCCTCGCCGCCCGGCTGGATGCGCTTCGCTTCGTTCTTGCCATGGCTTCATAAGTAAACGTACACTTACTTCGTGCACCGAGCAACTCGGCGGTGCCGCGCGCGGAATCCACCTCATGCTCGCCCCCGAAGCGCTCCTCGACGCGGCCCATGCCGCCACCGGCCTCGACGACATGGGCGACGGCGACTGGCGTGAGGGGCTCGACTTGCTCACGCGTTGCCTCCGCGAAGAGGCCGATCTCAACGCCACCGGCCAGAGCATCGCCGAGTGGTGGATCGGCCAGCGCATTGCGAATCGTCTCCAGGTCGTCGACTGGGCGAAGCGCAATCCCGAGATCCGCGCCCAGCGCGTGGAACGGCCGCTCTTCGTGCTGGGCATGTTGCGCACGGGAACCACGATCCTCTGCGAGCTTCTGGCGCGCGATCCCGAGAACCGCCCGCTCATGAAGTGGGAAGCGCTGGCGTGCGTGCCGCCCCCCGAGCGCGAGACCTTCGACTCCGATCCACGCATCGCTCGCACGGTGGAAGAGACCGAGTGGACGTACGACCTGAACCCCACGCTCAAGGCCATCCACTACGAGCCCGGCGACGGTCCCACCGAATGCGTGCCGGTCCTCGGCCAGCATTTCCGCAGCCAGGACTACATCGGGATGTTCCGCATCCCCTCGTTCAACGCCTGGTACGAGCGCTGCGACATGCGCGACGCGTACCGCTACCACGAGCTGGTGCTGCAGCTCCTTCAATCGCGGGCTCCCGGGCGCTGGTCGCTCAAGGCGCCGGGGCACATGTACGCCCTCGAAGCGCTCACGAGCGTCTACCCGGACGCGCGGCTGGTGGTCACCCACCGCGACCCCGTCGAGGTGGTGGGCTCGAACGTCAGCATGATGCTTCACACCGGCGGCGCGATGCTCACCGACGGCCCGTGGGCCGAGTACGCAAAGAGCGTGTGGCGCGACGTTCCACGCAAGATGGTGAGCGCCATGATGCGCTTCCGCGACGCCCATCCCGAGGTGCCCGTTTACGATTTTCGCTACGGCGAGTTCATGGCCGATCCCATCGGCTCGGTGCGCGCGATGTACCGCTACTTCGGCGACGAGCTGAGCGAGCGCGCCGAAGCGCGCATGCGCGCCCACCTCGCCGCGAGCCCGCAGGGGCGCTGGGGCAAGCACCGCTACGAGCTCGCGGATCTCGGCCTCACCGCCACGGCCATCCGCGACGAGTTCGCGGACTACATCGAACGTTTCGATCTGGACAACGAGCCACGTCGATGAGCCACGAGCCGACCACACAGGACAACCGGGCGCATCCCACGCCACGCCCTCTCTTCGCCAGCATCTACACCGACGGCGACGATCAGACCGAAGCGATCCGCATCCACGACTTCATCTACCAGTCGAACGGCGCTTCCAACGCGTATCTGATCGCGAACCCCGCGGGGAACGTGCTCGTGAACACGGGCCTTCCCCACGAGGCGTACCGCCATCGCTGGCTTTTTTCTGCTGCGGCGCCGGGGCCGATCTCCCACATCCTGCTCACCCAGGGGCATTTCGATCACATCGGCGGCGTGAACGTGCTGCGCGGCCCCACCACCCAGATCATCGCCCAGCGCCACTTCGCCGAGCTGCAGGAGTATCAGAAGCGCTTCACCGGCTTCCGCATGCGGCGGAACCTCGTCTACTTCGCACCGGTGATCCAGAAGGCCGTGCAAGCGCTCTCGGACGCCGCCGAGCGCAACGAGACGCATCCCAGCCTGGACGTGACCCCGACGATTCTCGTGGACGACCGCCTCGCGTTCGAGCACGGCGGCCTGCGCTTCGAGCTGCTGGCGGTGCCCGGTGGCGAGACCACCGACTCGATGCTGGTGTGGCTGCCGGACCACGGCATCGTCTTCAGCGGCAATCAGCTCGGCCCGCTCTTTCCGCACTTCCCCAATCTGGTCACGCTGCGCGGCGATTTTCTGCGCTCCGCCCTCGACTACCTCGACTCCCTCGCGCGGTTGCGGGCGCTGGAGCCGGAAATGCTGATCACCGGCCATTACCAGCCGATTCGCGGCCGGGCGCGCATCGCACGTTGCCTCGACGATCTTCGCGATGCCGTCCTCCACGTCCACGACGCCACCATCGACGGCATGAACGAAGGCAAGGACGTGGCGACGCTGATGCGCGAGATCGAGCTGCCGGCGCACGTCGAGGTAGGCCAGGGCTATGGCAAGGTGTCGTGGAGCGTGCGCGCGATCTGGGAGCACTACCAGGGCTGGTTCCACTACGACTCCACGACCAGCCTCTACCCCACGCCGATCCGTTCGCTCTACGCCGAGATCGCCGCCCTCGCTGGCGGTCCCGCCGCACTGGCCGCTGCCGCCCGCCGCCATCTCGAGTCGGGCGAGCCCGTCGAGGCCATCCACTTGAGCGAGATCGCGCTCGCCGGCGCTCCGCGGGACGCGGGAGCTCTCACAGTTCAGCTCGACGCCCACCGGTTGCTCCTGGAAGGCTCGGGTAGCGAGAACTTCTGGGAATGGGGCTGGCTCAGCCATCAGATCCGCGAGCTCGAAAGCGCGCTCGCCGCCGTGAACGGGAGCGAACCATGACCGCCACGCCGCCGCTCGGCCTCGCGATCGTCGGCTGTGGAGCGATCTCGCGCATGCACCTGAACGCCGTGGAAGTGAACAGCAACCAGGTGCGCGTGGTGGCAGCCGTGGACACGGCCGCCGAGCGCGCCGAAGCCGTGGCTGCAGAGACCGGCGGCACGCCGCTTTCCTCCCTCGACGACGCGCTCGCCCGCAAAGACGTGGACGCCGTCGCGATCCTGCTGCCGCCAGCGCTCCACGAGCGTGCTGCATGCGCGGCGCTGGCTGCGGGCAAGCACGTGCTGCTGGAGAAGCCCATGGCGCTCGACGTCGCCGCGTGCGAGCGCATCCTGGTCGCGGCGCGCGCGAGCAACCGGGTGCTGATGGTCGCGGAAAACGCCCAGTACTGGCCGGAGGTGGTGATCGCGAAGCGGCTCATCGACGAGGGCGCCATCGGCGACGTGATCACCGCACGCGCCAGCTCGTTCGCCACCTTGATGATCGCCGCGTCGTTCTACGAAGGCGCGAACCCGTGGCGCTTTCAGAAAGGCGCCGCAGGCGGCGGCGTGGCCCTCGACATCGGCTCGCACTGGATCCGCCCGCTCCGGATGTTCATGGGCGAGATCGAAGAGGCCGTCGCGATCCTGGATCACCCGCTGGCCCAAATGGAAGGTGAGTCGCTGGCACGCGCGCTGTTTCGCTTCCGCTCCGGCAGAAGCGCCTCGTTCGAGGTCATGCTGGTCGACGGCATGCTGGGCATGGACACGTTCTTCCGCATCACCGGCACCCGCGGTGAGATCGTGATCGACGCCGAGATGGGCGGCCGCGTGGTCGTCTACAACGACACCCACTTCGGGCAAGCGATCGACGAGCCGTGCGGTTACATGGAATCGTACGGCCCTCAGATGCGGGACTTCGCGCGCGCCTGTCTCGAAGGCACGCCGCTCGCGGCGGGGCCGGAGATGGCGATCGGCGAGCTGCGCGCGGCTCTTGCGATGTACCGCTCCGCCGAATCCAAGCGCTGGGAGCCCGTGTGGGAGTGAGCGAGCGAACGATGGCCGAGACGAGCGAGCTGTCCACCGGGGTACGATTCGACTTCCGCGACCGCGCGGTCCTGGTCACGGGGGGCACGGGGGGCATCGGCCTCGCCATCGCCGCGGCGTTCGCCGAGGCCGGCGCCGCCGTCACGGTGACCGGTACCCGTTCACACGCAGCGGACTACGACGTCGATCTGTCTGCGTTCCGCTATCACCCGCTCGACACCCGGCAGGCCGACTCCATCGAAGCGCTGGCAGCGAGCTTCGGCGAGCTCGACGTGCTGGTGAACAACGCCGGCGCCAACCTTCCCGGCTTCCGCAGCGAATGGGAGCCCGAGGT
>CAYUSL010000203.1:0-10670 GCA_964447125.1 uncultured bacterium
ACGCTCTCCATGGACGATCTCTTCGGCCTCGAGCTCGGGAGGTATCGGGTCGATGCCGCGTTGGGAGACGGTCCACTCTGGGCGGTGTTCCGGGCCTGGGACACGAAGCTCGAGCGCTTCGTGGCGCTCAAGGCGTTCGCGCGTCGTTTCGCCGAGCGCGCCGCGCTCGTCGAGCGTTTCCGTGACGAAGCACGGGTGATCGCGCGTCTCGATCACCCGAACATCCTGACCCTCGACGATTTCGGCTTGGCGGAGGGCTACCTCTACCTGGTGACGCGGTGGGTGAGCGGTGTACCGCTCACCGAACGGCTGGGCAGCCCGATGGCCACGGAGGACGTGGTCCGCATGCTCGATCCGATCGCGTCGGCGCTCGGGTACGCCCATGCGATGGGTGTGGTGCATCGCGACGTGAAGCCGAGCAACGTGCTCGTCGACCGCCACGGGCACGTGCTCGTGACGGACTTCGCGCTGGGGTGTCTGGTCGAGAGTGACGCCAACGATTCCGCGATTCCTTCCGCGGTGAGCGCAGACGCGTACCGTTCGCCGGAACAGGCCCGCGGCGAGGCGGCTACCGCACGCAGCGACGTCCACGCGCTGGGCGTCCTTCTCTACGAGCTGGTGACGGGAAGCGTGCCCGCTTGGTTGGCGATGGCGGCGACGGCTTCCGCGCCAGCGCGCGCAGCGGAATCCGAGGCGGACACGCCTCCCAATCGCGAGCCCACCATTCCCGTCGATCTCGCGCGGGTGATCGTGAAGTCGCTCGCCGAGCGTGCCGAGGATCGCTTCGCCGATGCGCTGGAGCTCGCGCGAGCGCTGCCGGGACACGATGCGAGCTTGGAGGTGAGGCCGCCTGCCGTGCTCGCCGAGCCGCCCGCGCCCGCCACGGGAACGCCCGCGAAGCTCGAATCGCCGACCACGGAGGTCGTGCGCCCCGAGGAATCTCCGTTCCGCGTCGTCGCGGCCCCGTCTTCCAAGCCGGGGGCGATGCGAAATCGCTGGCCGATCGTGGCGGGATTCATCGTCGTGGCGCTGGTGGTGATCGTGGGATGGCCCGGTCGCGATGTCGAGGTTGAATCGCCGCGCGCGCCGTCTCCTGCGGCGGTTGTGGCCTCCCCGTCGCAGCCGCCCCAGTCCTCGCCGCCAGCACCCGGCGTGCCCGAACCCGCGCCCAGCGTGCCGAGCGCAGCCGCCGCGCCGGCGGAATCCCCGTCCCCGTCCCCGTCCCCATCTCCGTCTCCCGAACCCGCGAACGGATCTCCCGCAGACAGCGTTGCGGTAGACGCACCGGCGCCGGTGGCGGGCGCGTCCGCGCCTCCCACCTCAACTGCGACGACGCCTGGCGCACCGGTTTCGATCGCCGCCGGTGCCTTCCGCATGGGCTCGGCGGTAGGTGATCCCGACGAGCGCCCGGTCCACGAGGTCACTCTCGACGCCTTCCAGATCGACTCCACCGAGGTCACGGTCGCGGCCTACGGCGAGTGCTTCGCCGCGGGAAAATGCTCGACGCAGAAGCTCGACCAGTCGGACGATCGCCGCTCACCGCTCTGCAACTGGGCGCAACCAGAGCGAGCCCAGCATCCGCTCAACTGCGTCGACTGGGATCAGGCCCGCACCTACTGCGCGTGGGCTGGCAAGCGTTTGCCCACCGAGGCCGAATGGGAGCGTGCCGCGCGCGGCGACGGCACGCGTACCTATGCATGGGGCGACGATCCGCCGAGCGCCGACCACCGCTACGCCAACGTCGCGGATCTTGCGGCGCGCCGCGTTCACGCGAAGTGGCAGATCGTGGAGGGCTACGACGACGGCTTTGCAGAGACCGCGCCCGTCGCGAGCTTCTCGGCAGGCGCGAGCGCGGAGGGCGCCTTCGATCTCACGGGCAACGTGTGGGAGTGGGTCGCCGATCGTTATGCGTCCGGCTACTACGCCAAGAGTCCCACGCGAAATCCCACGGGTCCCAGCACCGGTGAGACGCGTGTGATCCGCGGCGGGGCGTTCGAGGACGTGCCGCGAGCGTTTCGTGCGTCGAATCGGGGATTCACGATTCGCACCACCCGCAACGCCGCCATCGGCTTCCGTTGCGCAGCGTCCACCAGCGCGACCTCGGCAAGCGCTGCACCGGGCAGCGGCTGAATCGATCCACTCGTCCTAGGGACGTTTCTCGGGAGCCCGCCATGCGTACGATCTACGTCGACAAGGACATCCCACGGGCGCTGGTGGTGAAAGCGCTCCGCCCGGTGTGGCCGGGTGTGGCGTTCAGCTCCATCTCGCCTTCAAAATTCGCGGAGATCCCCGAGCCCGAGCTCCCGGGGCCGCGCTGGGTTCGGGTGCGCAATCAGGTCTGCGGCATCTGTGCAAGCGACGTGAGCCTGCTCTTCGTCGAAGCGGATCCCGATGTGTCGCCGGTGGCGCTGCCCGGCTACCAGCGCATCTACCTCGGCCACGAGACGGTGGGCGAGGTGGTGGAAATCGGCGCCGGCGTCACGCGCGTCAAGCTCGGCGATCGGGTGGTGATGGATACGCGCTTTCAGGGTGCTACGTGCCTGAGCCAGGAGATCACGCCCATCTGCGTTCACTGCGCCGCACAGAACTACACGCGTTGCGAGAATGCGTCGGCAGGGATCGGCCCGCGTGGTGTGGGCGGCGGTTTCAGCGATTCCTACACGGCGCACGAAACCGAGATCTACGCCGTTCCCGAGTGGCTCTCGGCCGACCAAGCGATGATGGTCGAGCCGCTCTCCACGGGCATGCACGCCGCTCTCAAGCGCACGCCGAGGAAGGGCCAGAAAGCGCTGGTCGTGGGGTGCGGGGTCGTGGGGCTCTGCGTGCTGCAAAGCGTGCGCGCGGTGGCACCCGAGTGCCATCTGAGCGCCGTGGCGCGTCATCCCCATCAGGCGGAAGCCGCGAAGCGTCTCGGTGCGGACGAGGTCATTCGCGGCGAGGACGTTTATCTCGCCACCCAGCGCATCACCGGCGCCAAGCTCTACACCGGTCTCTTCGGAAACCGCACGCTGCTCGGTGGCTTCGACGTGGTCTACGACTCGATCGGTTCAGCGCAGACGATCCAGGATTCACTGCGCTGGGCCCGCGCAGGCGGCTCGGTGGTGATGGTTGGCTTCGAGCTCGCGCGCCAGAAGCTCGACCTGAATCCGATCTGGCACCAAGAGATCGATCTCGTCGGCATCTATGCCCACGGTGGCGAGGACTGGCAGGGCGGGCGCGCGCGCACCTACGACGTGGTCCTCGCCGAGCTGGCGCGGAACGCGCTCACGATCGACGGCCTGGTGACCCATCGGTTCCCGCTAGCGCGCTGGCGTGAAGCGATCGACACCACCCTCGACAAGCGTACCGGTGCGATCAAGGTCGCGTTCGATCACGGCGCCGCGTGACGCTCTTCGTCGCCCTCGCTCAAGTCTTTTCGGGAAGGTGCCGATGAGGGCGAGGACGGGCGAACCGCCGCCCCCGTGTGGGAGCATCGAATGAAACACTCCCGTATCGCCGTTTTCGCTTCCATCGTGGGCATCGTTGGCACGACTGCAGGCGCCGCCGCTGCCCGCGCTCAATCCTGCGATCCCGTCACGGGCAGCCCGCCTCAGAGTGTGATCCTGGGGCCGAAGGGCGAGCAGTTCTATTCGCAGAACACCAACTGCCCCGATCAGATCGTGGCACCGACCTGCTCCGGCGGCGTCACGCTGCATTGGAAGGATCCCCAGGACCCCAACGGTCTGACTCGCTACGCGTGTGCGTTCGCGCCCGCGAGCTCGAAGCCGTTGCCACTCGTGGTGTTCTTGCACCCCTCGCGAATCAACACCGTGGACGAGGAGTTCGCTGGCCAAGACGGCGGCGCGCCGGGGACGAATCTTCTGGCCGATGCGCCCTCCACCAAGATCGCCGGCAAGACCGAGGGTTACATCCTGCTCATGCCCCAGGGGCGTTGCCTGACGTCGCCGCCCACCTCTTCGGGCAACGGCGTCCGTTACGACGTCTGGTACAAGGACGCCGAGAAAAACCTCGACGTGCGCGCGGTGCAGACGTTCATCTCGCAGCTCACGTCGGGTCAGACCCTCGACGAGAACCTCGCGTCGCAGTCGCTGCCTGCGGCCTACTCGAACGTCGACGTCACCCGCGAGTACCTGATGGGGTGGTCGGACGGCGTTTATCTCGCGCACTTCATGGCGCTCTCGTTCCCCGAGCAATTCGCGGCGGTGGCCACGTTTGCCGGCGCCGATCCGTTCTCGCGCAGCCCTTGTCCCACGCCGTACCCCAAGGTCTCGCGCAAGCCGCCGGTGATGGTGGTGCATTCGAGCTGCGATCCGATCGAGCTCTGTAGCAACGTCGAGGATTGGTTTGCCGCGCTCACGAAGCAGGGTTGGCCGAAGAGTGCGTTGAGCGACGTCATCACCGACACCACGCACACCCAGTTGCAGACCGCGTGCAGCCAGCAGTCCGCGGTGCAGCAGCGCTCGTGCCCGATGGCAGCGCACCTGCTCTTCGCCAACCCCCAGCTCCCGACCATGTTCCAGTGGCTGGGCCAGAACGCCACGGAGGCGCCATGAGCCCGCACGTTTCACGCGCACTCGCTCTCGCAGTTCCGGTCGTGGTGCTCACGGCAGCAGGTTGTGGCAGCGACGATCACGCACGCGCCGCGCGTCCGGTCACCGAGGTGGGCGGCTTCCACGATGCCGCGCGGCTCGGCGACGGCTCGCTGGTGGCGGCAGGATTCACGGGCTTGGATGCGGATCAGCGCTCCCTCGTGGTGCTTCTCGATGCCGAGGGCGTGCCGCGTTTCGTCTCGCGATTCGGCGCAGTGACGGCGGGCGACGGCGAGGAGCGCCGCGGGGACGTGAATGCCGTGGTTACGACGGCCGACGACATCATCGTCGCGGCCGGGCGTGCTCGCGACGCCAACGAGGTCGGTCGAGGCGTGGTGGCGGCGTTCGCGCCCAGTGGCGAGCGGCTCTGGCAAACCGTGATCCAGCAGGGCGTGGCCCACGAGCTGGTGGCGCTGGCGGTCGACGGCGACGCCGCGTACGTCGCTGGCTCCACCGCGGTCGCGGCCGAGGGCGACGACGGCGCCTACGACCGCGGCATCCTGGTCGCGCGCTTGGATGTGCGCTCGGGCGCCGTCGCTTGGCTCGACGTCGCCGCGATCGGCTCCGATCCCCTCGAAACCACGACCGCACTGTCCGTCGACGTGAGCGGTGACGGACGGGTGGCGGTTGCAGGTGCGGCCGCCAGCGCATCGTCGAGCGTCGATTGGTTCGTGGGCGAGTGGATGGCGGATGGCACGCCTTCGTGGAGCGAGCTGGCCGATGGCACCGGTGAGTTGGGTGCCGCCGGGGTCGGTGACTTCGACGTCGCGCGAAAGGCCCGCTTCGAGCCATCGGGCGATCTCTACGTGGTCGGCGACACGATGGAGAACGGCGAGGGCTCGAACATCCAGGTGGTGCGCTACGCAAGCGATGGAAGCCGTCGTTGGACGCGGCGCTCGGGCTCCGAGCCAGCCGCCACGCTCGCGAGCCTCGATCGGGGAACGGCTCTCGCCGTGGCGGACGACAGCGTGTGGATCGGCGGCACGATCGAGCGCACCGCCGACGACACCGTGATCCCCGAGGCCCTGATCCAGCGCTTCGACGGCACGGGCACGCTGCTCGCCAGCGTCGAGATCCACGGAACCTCGCAGAGCGGTGAGGACATCGCGGACCTGGCCGTCGCTGCCGACGGCGAGTCATTGGTGGCGGGATCGCTCTCGTCGCGTGGCCTCGGCAAGGATCTGGTGGTGCATCGCACCGACTCTACGGGTGCGCCCCTCTGGACGGCGGCAGTCGAGCGCACCGGCGACGACTCCCTCGACGGCGATCACGCCGCGCGGGTACTGGTGGCCACCGACGACACCGTGTACACGGTGGGAAGCCTCGCGTTGCCCGATGGTACGCCCGGCTGGGCGGCGGTGGCGCTCGATGCCGATGGGCACCTGCGCTGGTCGTATCCTGCTGGCGCGGTGATCCCGGCCGTTCGGCGCTGAAGCTCGCAATCGGCTGGTGTGACGCTGGAAGGAACCGCAGCCACATCGTGGATCAGACGGGCGACCTCGCGGTCGCCCGTACGGATCGCTGCGGATGCGCGTTGCGCGTAGGAGCACGCGCAAACCCACCCCGGAGCTCGAGCGGCCGCGCTTGAGGCGCTGGCGCCGGCTCGGCAGACTCGCGCGGCGTCATGGGCCGCGAGAGGGAGATCAACGCAGTGTCACGCGGCGGCGGCGCGCGCCGCGCGGCGATGGCGCTCGTGGTGCTGGGGCTCGCCGCGTGCTTTGCCCTGCTCGTCGCCGAGCTCGGCGCGCGCACGGCGATGGCGCTGGGCGCACCGCTCGATCGCACGCTCTTGCGCATCGCGGGCACCGAGTGTCGCCTGGCCTTCGACGAGACGCTCGGCTGGAAGAACGTCGCAGGCTCGGTCGAGCGCTGTCACGACGAGGTCGTAGCCACCAATCGCCTCGGCTTTCGCGGTGGCGAGATCGTGAGCCCGAAGCCGAAGGGCACGCTGCGCATCCTCGCGCTCGGTGATTCGTTCACGTGGGGCTGGGGCGTTGCTTCGGATGCGACGTTCCCGAGCCAGCTCGAGGAGCGGCTGCGCGCTGCGTATCCCGGCCAATCGATCGAGGTCGTGAACGGGGGTGTCTCGGGCTACGGCACGGTGCAGGAGCTTCTGTGGCTCGATCGCATCGGCCCCATCGTCGAGCCGGACATCGTGGTGCTCTTCTATTACCGTAACGATTGGCGGAACAATTTGGTGGGGTTCGAGTACGGCTATCCGCGGCCGGATTTCCGCGTCGTGCTCGGTGGCGACGGCGGGGTCGCGAGCGACGCTGCGGTGGACCTGCCACGCGCAGCGTCGACCGTGCCGCGGATGCTGCACGCCGGTGCCAGCTATTACCGTCTCGAGCCGCGTGGCCCGTGGCCGCGGCTGGCCCTGGGCCGCATCCTGCTCTCCCGCGCGCATGCGAGCTTCGCGCTGGCGAGCATGCTCGATCGAATCGGGCTCGCGCGCCTCACGAAGATCGGTCCGCATCCTCCCGAGGAGAAGCTCCCGCCCGGTGTGGACGCAGCGGCAGTCTCCGTCGCGCTGGTCGAACGCGTCGCGAAGCGCGCCGCGGCGCTGGGCGCACGCACCTTGGTGCTGGTGAGCCCGAGCACCTATGCACTCACGGCGGACACTTATCGAGATGGGCTCGATCCCGAGTGGTTGCCCGCGTCGCTCACGCGCACCGGCATCGAGACCGTGGATCTTTTCCCGATCCTCCGCGAGCGCGCGCTGCTCCACGATCAGCTCTGCCTGTCGCCGCGCGGCGAGCACTTCAACCGCTTCGGCAACGGCGTGGTCGCAGAGGTGACGGCCGCCGAGCTCGCCCGCCGCGGCTGGCTCACGCCCGCGAACCACGGCGGCTGAGGCGCGTCGTTCGCCGCCGCGCGCGATCGCGCGTCGTGCGATTGCGTTTCGGGGCATGGTCCAGCTAGAAGCAGCCGCCATGAACGTGATCGCTCTCGCTCCCTCACTCGCTGCGCGTTGCGTCGGCGCGCTCGCACTCTTAGCGCTCGGATTTGCTGCCGTCGCGCGCGCTGCGGATACCACCGCACCGCCATCCACGGGCACCGAGCTCCACACCGTTACCGCAGCACCGCTCGACGAGGAAGCGCGCGTCGGCGCCAATCGGCAACCGGAGTGGACGAAGCATCACCGGTTTTCGGACGTCGAGATCTACGTGCTCGCGCCGTGGGAGCTTTCGACGGAGCTGGGCTGGGACGCCAGCGTGCCCGACGAGGGCGACGTGACCCACGCCGTCCGCCAGGAGTTCGAGATCGGCCTGCCGTGGCATAGCCAGATCGACTACGTGCTGCGCGAAGAGGCGAGCGAAGAGGACGGCTTCGAGGTGGTCGGCCACTCCATCGAAGGCAGCGCGGCGCTCGCCGACTGGGGCGTGATCCCGCTCAACCCGGCGCTGCTCTTCGAGTACACGTTCGGAGTCGGTGAGCCGGACGAGTACGAGGCCAAGCTGCTCATGGGTGACGAGCTCGCGCCGGGCTGGCATTGGGGGCTCAACTTCGCGTTCGAGCAGCAGACCGGCGGCGAGCGGGAGCGCGAGATCGTGGGCAGCCAAGCGCTCGGTTACTCGTTGCTCGACCAGCGCCTCGGGCTCGGTGTCGAGCTGACGGTTGCAGCCGAGCAGGAGACCGGTGAGGCAGGGGAGCCGGCCGTCGACGTCGCGGACGAAGACGAAGAGGGCGAGGAGGACGAGTGGGAGGTTCTCGTCACCTTCGGCCCGAGCGTTCAGTGGCGTCTCACGGACGAGCTACACCTCGACGTGGCAGCCCTCTTCGGCTTGACCGAGGAAGCGCCGCTGGTGAACACGTTCGTGTCGCTCGCGTACTCGTGGGATCTCGACGACGATAGCCAGGCGCCTTCCGCCGAGGATCAGCGCTTCGAGCCGGTCTCGAACCAGCACCGGTGATGTTGCCTCGGAGAGCTTTTCGAGGCCCGCGCCCACCATTCGCAGTCGGCGTGATCGACGTGGAGGGACCGGCTCCTGCCGGTCCACGAATCCCCGCGCGTTCGATCACCGCGCGTCGTTCATCACGCCGGACCGAGGTAGTCGATGGAGGTGGCTTTCAAGATCGCCACCACCTCGGCACCCTCGACTAGCCCTAGCACGAACATCGCTTCCTCGGTGACGAGCGCCCGGATCGGTGGCGCCGTGAGCGTCACCAGCACCAGCGCGCCGCTGCGCTCGATGCGCGCCACCTTGGTGTGGAACGCGTTTCGCGCCGAGAGCCCCGGCACGAAATCGGATGCCAAGAGCACGTCGTGGGCGTAGCACGCGAGCCGCACCTGGCCGCGAATCTCCGGCGGAACCGGGACCACCAGCTCGACGTCGCCGACTCGCACGCGCCCGGGACCGACGACCTCGGCGGCGAAGTAGTTGTCCACGTGCGTCTCGCCTGCGCGCAGCACCGTGGGTCCAGCGCCTTCGGCGACCACGCGTCCGGCATCGAGCCGGATCACCCAATCGGCCAGTCCGATCACTTCGTCGGCGAGATGGCTCACCAGCACCGCCGGCACGCCGAAGCGGCGACGCACGCTGTCGAGGAGCGAGATCGCGTCGCGGCGGTTCGCCTCGTCGAGGCCGCCGAAGGGTTCGTCCAGAAGCAAGAGCTTCGGGTCACTCACCAGCGCGCGAGCGAGTGCCACGCGGCGACGCTCGCCCCCGCTCAGGTGGCGCGGCATGCGATCCAGCAGATGCGTGAGGCCGAGCGCCTCGGCAATCGCGTCGATCGCGCCGGCTCGCGGGCTGAACGTGAGGTTGCGACGCACGTCGAGGTGCGGGAAGAGCAACGCATCTTGCGTGACGTACCCCACGCGGCGGGCTTCGAGCGCCCGGCTCGACCAATCGTCGCCGTCGACCACGACCCGCGCGCCCGGCTCGATGCCGGCGATCGCGTCCAAGAGCGTGGTCTTGCCGCTGCCGCTCGGCCCCACCAATCCCAGCACGGCGGCCTCGCAAGCGAAGCGCACGTCCACGGCGAAGCCGGTGGCGCGCGTGATCTGCGCTTCGACGGCGAGCTTCATCGCAAGAGCTCGAGGCGGCGACGGTGTGCGTCGTCGAGGCGCCGTGCCGCGATCACGCACGCCACACAGAGCGCGACCGAAGCCACGAGCAGACCGATCACGCGCGCCTCGCCCCCCGGTGCGTCGAGTCGTGCGTAGATCGCGAGCGGGATCGTCTCGGTGCGGCCGGGGATGCGCCCCGCGAGCACGATCGTCGCTCCGAACTCGCCCAGCCCGCGACCGAACGCGAGTGCCGCGCCTGACAGGATCCCTGGCCAGGTGAGCGGCAGCGTGACGCGCCAAAACGTCTGCCAGCGGGATCGGCCGAGCGAGCGCGCGATGGTCTCGAGGCGCGGATCGATGCCCTTCATGGCGAGCGTCACGCTCATCACGAGCAGCGGAAATCCCACCACCGCGGCCGCCACCACGGCGCCCAGCCAGTGGAACGCCACCGGCAGGCCGATGACCTCCAGCGCGCGACCGAGCGGGCCGCGTCGCGAGAAGAGCAGCAACAGCAGATAGCCCGTGACTACCGGTGGCATCACCAGCGGCAGCATCACCAGCGTCTGCACCAGCGATCGCCACCGGCTGCGGCTGCGCTCCAGGAACCACGCCACCGCCACGCCTGGCGGCAAGCTGACGAGCGTCGCGATCAGACCCACCGAGAGCGATAGCGCAACCGGGCTCATCGGAGGTTCACGGAATGGCGGGGTGGACGTCGGCGAGCCAAGTGAATCCGGCGGCCTCGAAGGTCGGCCGCGCTGCGGCGCTCCTCAGGAAGTCGAGAAACGAGTGCGCTGTTTCTGGATCGGCGGCACCACTCAGCACGGCTGCGGGGTAGACGATGGGCGAATGGGCGGTGACCGGGAACGTGTAGGCGGCCTTCACGCGCGGTTCGGCGCGCGCGTCGGTGGCGTAGACGATTCCAGCGTCTGCTTCGCCGGTCGCGACCCAGGCGAGCACGGTACGCACGTTGTCTCCGCTCACGACCTTGGGCTCGACCGCCTTGGCGATTCCTGCCCAGGCGAGCGCCGCGCGCCCGTACTTGCCCGCGGGAACGGTCTCGGCAGCGA
>CAYUSL010000204.1:0-10665 GCA_964447125.1 uncultured bacterium
GCTCGCCGGTCTCGCCGATCGAGCCGCCCATCACCGTGAAGTCGTAGGCCGCGCATGCCACCCAGCGGCCGTCGATCTTGCCGTAGCCCGTGACCACGCCGTCCGCGGGAGTGCGCGCGTTCTCGGGCTTGGGATGGTGGTAAGCCAGGATCCCGAACTCTTGAAACGTGCCGGCGTCGAAGAGCGTCTCGATGCGCTCGCGGCAATTCATCTTGCCCTTGTCGCGCTGGCGCTGGACGTGCTTCACGTCGCCGAGTGCCAACGCGTCGCGCTTCAGATCCTCGATCTCGGCCACCAGCTCGCGCATGCTGCGCAGCCCGGACGGGCCGGGCTTGTTGGCTTCGTCGCTCATGAGACGCTCCTCGGATCACCCCGCCCGGTGGGTCGTGGGTGTCGCTGGTGTGGAACCCGGTGATGCCGCGCGCGAGGCTACGTCGCCCCGCGCGATGAGTCTACCGGTGAGCCGCGGCACACCAGGTGGTTTGTTCGTGCGGGGGTAGGGCCTATGATCCGGCCCTTTGCGATGGGATCGACGCCTGTTGAACGCCGCCGCCGATGACTCCGGGCCGTCGCGCGCGGGTGTGAGCGCGCTCGTTGCCGCCGCGTGGCTCGCGATCGACGCGCCGCTGTCGGTGGCGGCGATCTACCTCGCGATTCGCGCGGGGCTTCACGGGGCGGATGGTGTGCTTTCGCCGGCGATCGCGAGCGCGAAGCTCGCCGGCTGGGTCGGCGTGCTCGTGGCGCTCGGCTGGGCTGCGTGGCGGACCGAGCTCACGGTGCGGCGCCCGCGCGAGATCGTCCTCGAGGGCGGCTTCGTCGCCGTCACCATCGCGGTGCCCGTGGGCCTCGCGATCTGGGGCGGCAACGAGGGCATCTCGTGGCTCTGGCTCGCCCAGGAATGGGCGAAGATCCCCGCCAACTTCGTGCTGCTTCACCGGCTCACGCCGTGGCTCGGCTGGGCGGGCGCGGCGCTCTTCGCGCTGCACGTGGCGTTCGCGGTGGGGGCACGCGGCTCACGTGCCCTCGGCTACGTGACGACGATCGCGCCGCTGGCCATCGCGGTGACGCTCGTCGTGTGGCTCTCACGAATCACCGCGGGCGCGCGCATCGTCGTCTATCTGATCGCGTACGTGCTGCCCTGGGGCGTGACGGTCGTGGGGCTGGTCCGGGGCCGCGCTCGCCTCGCAGCGCGCGCGGCAGCGATCGGCGTCACCATGGGCGGGCTTCTCGTCCACTACCTCGGCGTGCTGCCGTTCGGACACGCGGACTTCGCAGCACGGCCTGGTGTCACGAAGATCTATCCGGCTGCCGGCGCCGCGCCGGATGTTCCGCTCGCGTTCCTGCGCGATTTCGAGCTCGATTCCAGCCGCAACGCCATCTATTCGGCGTACGGTCCCACCTCCGGGATCTTGCGTCTCGATCTCGCCACGGCGGTGCTGACGCCCATCGAGGTGGGAAACGGGCTGGTGCGTCACTTGCGGCCATCGCCCGATCCCACTCGCCTGCTCGCCCTCGATTGGGTGCTCGGCACGATGCTTCGCATCACCAAGGATCCGTTCGCCATCGAGGATCGAGCGATCCGGCTCAAGGGGCCGGGTCGTAGCGTGCCGATGAGCTTCGTGGTCGGCGCCGAATCGGCCTATGTGGTCTATACGGAGCTGCCCGGAATGGCCGAGGTAGATCTGGCGGGAGGCGAGATCACCCGCAGGCTCTCGTTTCGGGACCAGGGCCTCACGCGCTACCGCAGCGGTGCCTGGGAGGCGGTGGGCGATGCGGCGCAACGCTTCTTGGTGGTCGAGCTCGGCGCCGTGGACGCGGCCGGGCATTACCTGCTGGTGCGCGTCGATCTGGATTCGTTCACCGTGGTCGCGAAGCAAGAGGTGCCCGATGGCGGCCTCGCGATCCTCTGGGTGCCCGAACGCAACGCGATCTTCACCGCGGGATTCTTCACCGATCGGATCTTCGAGTTCGACGCCACCACGCTCGCGCCACGCCGGACGCTCGTCGGCCCGCTCAACGTCCGCGCCATGGCGTACGACGCGCGCCGCGATCTCTTGCTCGCGATCGCGTTCTTGCCCGGAGAGCTGTGGGCGATCCGCTACGCCGACGAGGCGGTGCTCGCTCGCGAGCGCGTTGGCAACAAGTCGATGTCGCTGGCGCTCGACTCCGCTGGCGATCGGCTCTACCTCGGTAGCGAAGACGGCGTATTCCGAGTGGATCTCGCCACCTTCCTCGGAGCGGCGCGCGGCGGTCACACGGCGGCGATCACGCCGGGGGAGGAAGGACGCCCGCCACGGTCGTGATCAAGTCCGCCATCTTGAAGGGCTTGTCGAACACGCGCAGCACGCCCAGTCGCGCGGCCTCCGCGTGCGTGCGTGCGTCGCCGAACGCGGTGATGAGGATGACGCGCGTCGACCACTGGCTCGAACGCAGGCCGGCGAGGATCTCGAGCCCCGTGACGCCGGGCATGCGGATGTCGGAGACGATGAGGTCGATCGCGTTCTCGCCGGGCAGTGACTTGGTGAGGATCTCGAGGACCTCGATGCCGTTCGCGGCCTCGATCACGTCGTAGCCGCGCTTGCGGAGCTGCTCCACGAGCAGGTTGCGCATCGCCTGATCGTCTTCGGCGACCAGCACGCACGGCGGGCGCGGAGGCGCCGGCGCCTCGGTCGGCGAGCCGGGCGCGGCTTCCGAATCCAGGGATTCCGTCATGACCCGATCTCCTCCGGGCGAATGGAGCGCCCCGGTGCTCCAGGCAGGAATACCGAGAACCGGCTGCCTTTGCCCAGTTGACTCTTGACCTCGATCCAGCCGCGGTGCTCGGTCACGATCCCCAGCGAGACCGCGAGCCCGAGCCCGGTGCCCTCGCCCACGTCCTTGGTGGTGAAGAACGGCTCGAAGAGACGCGCCTGATCGTGCTCGGAGATGCCGCTGCCTTGATCGGTGACGTCGATGCGCAGCATCGCTTGCTGTGCACCGATCGGCGCCGTGCCACGTACAGCGAGCTCTCGCCGGATCTCCACCAAGAGCTCGCCGCCCTCGGGCATCGCCTGGATCGCGTTCACGCACAAGTTCGTGATCACCTGCTGAATTCGATCGGCGTCGGCGTCGAGTAGGCTCGGCACGCCGCCGTCGCGCAGCTCCACGTTCACACGGTGCTGTGCCGCGAGCGGCGCCAACAGATCCAGCGTCTGGGCCGTCAGCACGGCGACGTCCACGGACGTCTTGTGGAGACGCCCCGGTCGCGCGAAGTCGAGCAACCGCCGAATCGTGCGCACGATGCGCTCGGTTTGCTCCACGATGAGCTGTGCCGCCGTGGCTGCTTCGGCGCCGACGAGCTCGCCGTCCGCGATCATGCGCGCGCGGGCGTCGACCACGTTGAGCGGCGTGCCGATCTCGTGGGCGAGGCCGGCGGCGAGTGTGCCGATGGTGACGAGGCGGTCGGCGTGGCGGAGCTGATCCATGGCGCCTTCGCGCGCTCGGGTCTCGCGCTCGAGCCGAGATTGCGATTCGGTCATCCGGTCGCACATGGTGTCGAGCGCACGCGCCAGCTCGCCGAGCTCGTCGTCGCGGGTGGAACGCGTGCGGTGGGTCATGTCGCCGATCGCGAGGCGGCGCGCGAAGTACATGAGGCGTCGCACCGGACGGGCCAACAACCGCTCCATCAACCCGAGCGTGAGCAGCGACGACGAGAGCAACACGACCGCCGTCCACAGCGCGGTGCGATGGATGGTCTGCCAAAGGTAGAGGTGCTCGTCGCCGAGCGACTCGCTGATCTCGATGCTCGTGCCGTTCGAGCCCTCGACGGGGATCGCCACGTAGCTGACGAGACGCCCGGGATCGGACGTGCGATCGACCCAGTGATCGACGTCGCCTGCACGCGAGCGATCGAGCAAGGCTGGGTCGCGAAGCGGCCGATCGGCGTCGGCACCGGGTGTCGTCGTCCACACCCAGCGCAGCGCGACCGAGGGAACGCGCGCGTTGACGCGTGCGAGAAATCCCCGCGCCTGGTCGGCGCCGCCGGTCTGCCACACGTCGGAGACGGCGACCGCCAGGCTCTTGCCCAGGATCTCGTGGTCGTGGCGCATGTCCGACTCGAAGAGCGCGGATTCGCGCTGCACGCGCAGGTAGAGGTTCACCCCGAGAACGGAGGCCGTCGACAGCACGACGGCCACGGTCAAGGTGCGCGCGATTCGCATCGGCGTGGAGGCTGCGCGGTACGCCGCCGGTATCCCGAGATCGCTCAGTGACAGCAGCGGAAACCGACGGGCTCGAGATCGAGTAGCTGGACCTGCTCACGATGGACGACCATCGTGAAGTAGCAGGACTTGGTCTGGTCGTCGCTCAATCCGTAGTACGAACCGACCAGACCGTACCAGTCCGGTTCGCTGGGAAAGCTCACCCACTCCATCGCGTTGCCGACCAGGTCGAAGATCTCGAACGCGTTGCGGCACCGTGGCTTGGATCCCGCCGGAATCAACCCGTCGCTCTTGAGGTTGCACTCGGTGTCGAGGAAGTTGGTGAGGTCACGGTCACGATCTTCCCCGATGATGAACTTGCGGCGTCCTCCTTCGGAGCATGCCCAGTACCATTCGTCCCGACTGCAGAGATGCTTGCCCTGCGCTTCGCAGAGCTCTGCGGCTCGCGCCGGGCTCTCGCCGGTGACCGGTTGCTGGCCCGCGATCCCGGGAAATTCGTAGCGATCGATGTCGAAGGCGCCCTGAGCCCAGCTCACACGGGCCATGTTCTCGGGTGCCGCTTCCGACCGTTCCGTGGGTACGCTCGGCGCGGTTCCTGCCGAGGTTCCCAAGCCCCCCTCGATCCGGCGCGCCGGAAACGTCACCACGATCAGCACCAGCAGAGCGGGGACGGGGTGAACGGCGCGCCGCACGGTCGTGAGCCCGCGCTCGAGCGATGCGGCGAAGCGCCATCCGTTGTCGGTGTGGCGGCGCACGAGCTCGCCCAGGGGCCACAGGCTGTGGGCCGCACCCAGCAACGCCGGGATCGCCATGAGCTGTGGGTGGAGAAGATGCATGAACGCCGATGCCCAGAAGACGATGCGTAGCCACTTGCTGCTCGCGGCGAGGAGATAGAGAAGCCAGATCCCCGCGGCGCCGTAGAGCGCCACGCTCATCTGCCATGCGATCGACCACCATGGGATCCACGGTTGGAGCCGGCAGCCGATCCAAGCCGCGGCCGGGACCACCGCGAACACCAGCGGAATACGTGCGGTGATCAGGGTCAGGCGTGGCGGTAGATGTGGAGCCTTGGCCCGCACGGCCTCGTAGAGCACGGCGGAGAGCGCGAGGTTGACCACCAGGCCGACCCCGAAGAGGTTGCTGCCAACGAACACCAGTGTGTCCGCCAGGTAGGACAGCACGAATCCCGTCGCATCGCCGAGTCCCAGAGCGGTCATGAGCGGGAGGACGGTCGCGCGAAAGAGCTTGTCGAACGAATCGACGAGCCAGTAGTCGAGCTTCCCTGCGGGCACCACGATGCGCTCCGACAGGTTCAGCACGATCTGTAGGCTCCAGAACGTCGAGAGCACGACCCAAGCCGTACCTCGCAGCCAAACCCGCGGACTGGACGACCAGATCCCGACGAACTCGAGGAACGGATAGAGCGCGGCCAACGCGAGGGACGCGAACTGGAGCGGTACGAGCTGCGCGGGTACCTGGCCCGTCGGCGCTCGCCACGTCGCCAAGGCGAGGATGGCGAACCACACGACGATCAGCCGGCGAAATCGCAGCGCTACGCCCAGCCATGCGGGGAATACCCGGCCGGGGATCAACGCGATCAGCAGTAGCGTGAGGGTCGAGCCGTCACCCACGTCGCACCTGCCCGGTGTTGCCGTCGATCTGGATGCGGTCGCCGTTCCGCACCAGCTCGGCGATCCGGCGTGCGGCGACCACCGTGGGGATGCCGCGTTCCCGGCACCAGATCGCCAGGTGTGAGAGCGGGCCGCCGCGGGCGAACACGACACCCGCGGCCGCTGCCGCGAGCGAGGTCCAGATCGCCGACGGGTCCGGCAAGACCACGATCGCGCCTGCCACGGCTTCCGGTTGGATGCGCTCGTCGGTCCGCACGATGCGCACCTTGCCCTCGGCAGACCCGCCGCCGAGCGGGATGCCGGTGGTGAGCACGTTGGGGTCGAACGACACCTGATGCTCGGGAATCCACGAGCCGCGATCGTCGACGTGCAGCACTGCGATCGGAGTGAGCGCGAGGAACGTCTGGTGCGACCAGCGCCGGAGCCCGATCGCGTGCAGCACGGCGCTCAGGTGGATCTCGCCCGCCGCGTGGCGCTTGAGCTCCGGCAAGGTCAGGTAGAAGACGTCGTCGGGCTTCCAGCCCTCGATTTCTGCGGCGAGGTGTCTCGAGACGGCCTCGGCCACCAGCCGTGCTTCGTAGTTGGCGGCGTTGATCGCGACGTTGAAGTACTCGCGCTCGTTGAGGAATCGGTCGCGTAGCCGCACCAACCAGCTCCGCCGCTGGCGCCCAGACTTGCTCTCGCGCTGCGCGGGCTCGTCGACCTGCATCGCCACCAGACCGAGGTGCCGTTCGGGATCGTCGATCACGCGGGGTGCGGAAATCTCCGCTTCCCGGTCGGCGAGATACCAGGCCGATCGCAAGAGCGCCGCGAGCCGCTCACTCTCGTTGCTGCCAGTGTCGCGAAGCGCGCGGCTCAGCTCGGCCAGCGGCGAGCGGACGCGCGGCACGGGGCTGCGTCCGTGGGGATCGAGCTGGCGCAAGAGCGCGTCCACCGTCGCAGCGATCTGCAGCACGCGGTTCTGACGCAGCGTGAGCGTCATCACCTGTTTGTCGCGGATCGCCGACAGGCGCGTGAGCAACGCAGTCAGGTCGAGGTTCGGATCGGGCGGGGCCGGCGGGCTCGGAGCGTCGGCGCGGGACCGTCCGCGGCGAAGCACGGTCGTCGCCACGGTGCCCACGAACCGCAGCGCGCCGCGCGGGGTCATGCCGCGCAGTCCCGAGCCGAAGAAGAACGGCTTGAACTGGGTCCAGCGCAGGAAGAGCCCGCCGGCGAAGACGCGGACGTCCTCGTCCTCCAGCCCGCCGAGGCCGAAGGAGCGCAAGCCCGCACCCAGCATGCGCGCAGGTGGCTCGTCGCCGAACAGGAAAGAACGAGCGAGCGGGGTGAGTGGATAGCGCGGCAGGTCGGTCACGTACGAGTTGGTGAACGTGTCGGTGTAGGTCATCGCGGTGAGCGGCCGCGCTTGGTACGCCCACAGCTCGCCGTCGACGAGCCCCCACTCGATCTCCACCGGGCAATCGAGGAGCACCTCCGCCTCACCGGCGAGTCGTGAGATCCGCCGCACGATGGGATCGGGCAGCGCATGCTCGGGCAGCGACCCGGCCGCGGGCTCGAGGGTGTTGGGCAGGAGCGAATGGCAGCACGTCCATTCCTGACCCGCGGTGGAGACCTCGACGATGTGGCGCTCGCGGAAACCGGTATTGACCTCGGCAGACGACGCGAAGCCGAGGTGGTCGTGCGGCATGACCACGTTGATGAGGACTGCGAGCCGGCGCGCACCCGCAGCGGGCACCTGCGCCTCGCGGCGGTAATCGATGGCGCGTGCGGTCCAATACGATGCCCACACCTCGAGAATCGCCCGTTCCAGGCCTTCGATCCCGTCGGTACGGTCCCAGCGCACCGACTCGTAGAGCCCGGGGAAGGCACGCCCTGGGGTGTCTTCGTCGAAGAACGACGAGCGCAGCAGGAACGATGGCGCCGCGGCTGCTCGAAGCGTCCGCGCGACGCGCCGCAACGTCCGCCGCGCCACGCGCTTGCTGCGCACGGCGTCCGCGAAGGCGATGCCCTCGTCGGCTTGCGGGTCGAGACCGTTGGCATCCAGGAAGGCCTCGAAGGCGTTCGCCGTGAGCACCCATCCCAGCGGCACCCGCACGCTGGTGGTGGAAAGCAATGCCAGGTTGCGGGCCTTGTGACCGACGTCGCGTGCGGCGACCTCGTGGCGCAGCACGGCGCCGAGCGACACCATCAATCCCGGCTTGCGCCGGCGCCCCACCCACGTCCCGAGGATCTCGATCCCCGCTAGCACGACGCTGGTGGCGACGAACACAGCCAGCGAATACACCCAGCGCTCGGTGAGCACGAACCCCAGCGCCAGCATCAGCACGAAGAGTGCGGCGCAAAGCAGGCTCACGAGGAGCGCCGCGAGCACCGGGATGACCGCGGTGATGGCGACGTAGCAATCGAGCCCGTGGGAGAAGAGCCACGCCAACCCCGCCAGGATCTCGACGGGGATCGACGAGTAATCGGGCAGCACGAGCGGGATCACCTGCGGCCGCGAGCGCGCGGCGTTCGCGTTCCGACGAGGGCGTGTCAGCCTAGCGACGCCCCTCGTGCCGGGCAATGCGCGTTGCGCACGGCGTCCCAGGTCGTGCCGTGCGGAGCTGGGCCCGGTCAGGGGGCGTCGGCGTCGGTCACGGGGTAGAGCCAGCGTGGAAGCTCGATGGCGAAGACGCCGTCGTCGTCGCCCACCAGCACGCGATCGTGTTGGGCGTCGAGCACCATCGCCCGCGGTACCGCGCCCAGCGCCGAGCTCTTGATCGCACGCCCGAGCCGGAGATCGATCGCCGCGAGCTGTCGGGACATGCGCCCCATCGCCAGCAGCACCTGGCGGCGCGGCTCCCACGCCAGCGCCCGGACGTCCACGGGTCCGCGCGCCTCGCGCATCAGCGCCAGCGTGTCGCCGTCGAGCGCTTGCACCACCCCGGTGCGCGCGTTGGCCACGAACACGCGGCTGGCGCCGTTCGGTTGCGGTGCGACGGCGAGCGCATCGGCGCCGGCGATCGGCGCGGTGATGCGCTTGCCGTTGCGCCCCGGCTCGATGCGGGTGAGCTGCCGATCGCCGGCGGACTCGACGCTCGTCACCGCGGCGTACCAGGCACCCGTCGTGGGGTCGGCGGCGAGCTGGGTGGCGACGTAGTTGAGTGCCGCATCGGCCGTCGAGGCGAGCGGATGCTCGGCGACGAAGCTCAACGTGTCGAGCCCGTACTCGTCGAGACCGGCGCCGGGACGATTGGCGAGCAGCACCCGTCCCGAGCGCGCGGCCATCGCGCGCAGCGAACCCATGGGATGCCCGGGCACGAGCACGCTGCGAAGGATCGTGAGCGGCTCCAGGCGCAAGCTCAGCAGGATTCGGTTTTCCGGCGCGCGTGCGGCGAGGGTGCCGGTGCGTGCGTCCACGGCCAGTGCCGCCACCGCGGCGCCGAGCCCGAGCAACGCGGTCTGGCCACTCTCGAGATCGATCTGCGCCAATCCCTCGTCGCTGCCGAGCGCCGCGGCCAGCAGGCGGCCATCTGGTGACAGCGCCAGCGCCGCCACTGGAAGCGTCGCCCCCGGATCGGTGGGGGCGATTCGCAGCACCTGGGCGAGCGCCGTGTCGCGCCCTCGGGAGCCGAGGGGTGCCAAGCCGCTGGTGTGAATCCCTACGAACGTGAGCAGCGCCGCCGCGAGCGCCAGGCGCGCGGCGCCGTGTCGCCGGCCCGACTCGGCGAGGGCGAGTGCGAGCAGCGGGAGCAGCGCGAGCAACGCGGCGAGCGGCCGCACCGCGCGCAGCTCGGGTGCGAGGAACACGAGCGCAACCGCGCCCACGCCCCACGTCACCAGCATCGCCCGAGCCCAACTGCGCGCCACGGTGCCATCGAGCGCGAGCGCCCAAACCAAAGACAACCAGAGCGCGAGGGCACCCTTGGCGAGATCTCGCGACACGTGCATGCACGCATCGAGGTTGCCGACCAGTGCGTGCCAGTCCCAAGTGAGGTTCGCGAGCGCGACCGGTAACGGGATGAAGTGCTCTCCGAGGAGCACCGCGACGAGCGCCGTGCCCGCGAGCGCAGCGAATGCTTCCCACCAGCGTCCGCGCGTCCTCGGCGTCGTGCTTCGACCACACAGCCGCTCGGCGACCACGCCGAGCACTGCGGCTCCGCCGAGCGACAGCGTTGCCGAAGCGGCCGCCTCGCCGAGCGGCAGCGCATCGGAAATGCCGAGCAGCAGCCGATCGATGCCCCGATGGGCGAGTGCCACGGTCGCGAGCGCGTCCGCGGCGATGAGCGCCGGAACCAGTGTCCTGGCGAGTATCCCGCCGGGCGGGTCGCGATCCACGCTAACCGCGGCGGACTCGGGAGCGACGAGCGTTCGCGCGCCGGGGTGATCGCGTTCGTCGCCCGCCAACGCGGCGCTCACGCCGTCGGCTTGGTGCTCGACGGCGCCTGCCGCGAGGCCTCGATGATCCCCGGCAGAAACGCGCGGCAGTAATCCCAACCCGAGTAGAGGGTGTAGAAGATCGCGAACACCAGCATCACGTTGCCGATGGCGCGGACGTCGAGCCCCAGGCTTCGATAGTGGAGGATGAGGAGGTTGATGCTGATCGCCTGGAAGGTGGCCTTGCGCTTGCCGAGGTCTTGCGCGGCGATCACCACGCCGCGGGTGCTCGCGATCCCGCGCAAGCCCGTGACCAGGATCTCGCGCCCGATGAGGACGAACGCGACCCACGCAGGCAGACGCTGCATGGGGATGAGCATGATGCAGCCTGCCGCCAGCACCAGCTTGTCGGCGAGCGGGTCGAGGAGCTGGCCGAGCACCGTCTGGGTGCCGGTCTTGCGGGCGATGCGGCCGTCGAT
>CAYUSL010000205.1:0-10557 GCA_964447125.1 uncultured bacterium
GATCGGGTCGCCGGGAATCGGCTGGCAGCAGCGCGCGAAACGCACCAGCACGTCGTCGAGGTCCGCGACCCGCACCGCACCTGCGGTGCGCTTGGCCGCGCTCTGCACCAGCTTGGTGATGGCGGTGCGCCGCGGCGCCGGCGGCTCGGGGACCAGCTCGTGGACCACCTTCTCCAAGGACAAGCGTCCGTAGCCCACCGCAGCCACGAGGTCGTCCACCGTAGAGAACCCGAGCGCCGCGAGCGCCTTGGGAAGACGATCGCCCTTCTCGACGCGTTTCCACGTGGTGCGCGCGCGCCGGAGCTCGCGGTCGAGGAGGGATTGGCCCACTTCCAGGCTGCGTTCGCGCTCGGCCGTGCGCAGCCAGGCGCGAATCTTGGTGCGCGCCCGCGCCGAGGTCACCCACTCCAACCAGTCGCGGCTGGGATGCGCCGTGGGCACGGTGAGGACCTCGACGGTCTGTCCGCTCTTGAGCTCGTGGCGCAGCGGCACCCAGCGCTCGTCGACCCGCGCGCCCACGGAGCGGTGCCCGACCTGGGTGTGGATCGCGTACGCGAAATCCAACACCGTGGCGCCCTTCGGCAAGCGGCGGATGTCGCCCTTGGGAGTGAAGCAGTAGACCTCGTCCGGATAGAGGTCCATGCGGAACGCTTCCAACGCCTCCGCGGGGTCTTCGATCTCCTCCAGGCTCACCATGAGCTGGCGCAGCGGCGTGAACTTCTGCGCCTCGTCCGCGCCCAGCGTGCCGCCTTCCTTGTAGACCCAATGCGCCGCGATGCCGCGCTCCGCGACCTGGTCCATCTCCTCGGTGCGGATCTGGACCTCCATGCGGCGGCCCTCGAAGCCCACCACCGTGGTGTGCAGCGACTGGTAGAGATTGTCCTTGGGAGCGGCGATGTAGTCCTTGAAGCGGCCCTCGACGGGCGCCCACTGGGAGTGGATGAGGCCGAGAACCTGGTAGCACTCGACTGGACGCGGCACCAGCACGCGGAAGCCGACGACGTCGTAGACGTTGTCGAGGTCGATGCCCTGACGCTGCATCTTGCGGTGGATCGAGTAGAGGCTCTTCACGCGCCCGGTGACGCGCGCGCCGATGCCGTTTTGCTGCACCAGGCGCTGGATCTCCTCGCGCGCTCGCTTCATCCACGCCTCGCGCAGCCGCTTGTCCTTGGCGAGGTGCTTCTCGATCCGCTGGCAGGTGACGGGCTCCACCACGCGAAACGACGACTCCTCGAGCTCGGTGCGCATCCAGTTGATGCCGAGCCTTCCCGAGAGCGGCGCGTAGATCTCCAGCGCCTCGCGGGCCAGCCGGTCGCGCTCGTCGCGTGGGCAGCGCTC
Organism: uncultured bacterium; assembly: GCA_964447125.1. Lineage (GTDB taxonomy): Bacteria > JADJOY01 > JADJOY01 > JADJOY01 > JADJOY01 > JADJOY01. Next base: position 1,339 of record CAYUSL010000205.1, read on the forward strand.
CAGGTGGCGCATCTCGTCCAGGCGATCGGCGAGGCGGATCAAGAGGATCCGCACGTCGCGCACCATCGCCAGCAGCATGCGCCGCACGATCTCCAGGTCGCGCCCGGTGTCCACCGTGAAACGCAGCCGCGCGATCTCGGTGAAGCCCTCGACGATGCCGGTGACCTTGGCTCCCACGGCCGCCACCATCTGGTCGCGGGTCGCGTAGCCGATCTCCAGGATGTCGTGGAGCAGCCCCGCTGCGATCGTGGGCGAGTCCATGTAGAGCTCGCTCAGGATCCAGCCGACGTCGACGGGATGCCCGAGGTAGGGCTCGCCCACGCGCCGCTCCTGGCCCTTGCGGACCGAGGCGCCCCACACGTAGGCGCGCTCGATCAGCTCCAGATCGGCGCGCGGATGATACGACTCGACCCGGTCGAGGATGTCGTTGACGCGCCGGATCGGCATGGCTCCAACGGGATCGATACGCAGCGCCGCGGCAGCTCATTCTGCACGGCTACGACTCAGTCCCGAGCCTCCTCACAGATCGTAGAGCGCTCGAACATGTCCGGCGCGAGTCGAGTGCGGGCAATATCCACCGACGACGCATCGAGCTCGAAGCCCAAATAGTCTCTACCCGCCTGCTTCGCAGCAACGAGCGTTGAACCACTTCCACAGAACGGATCGAGAACGAGCTGGCCGGGCAACGTAGTGAGCTCGATGAGCGTTCGCAGTAGCTTCACGGGCTTCTGAGCAATGTGCAGGCCGCCCTCCGCCTTCGCGAGTCCCGCTCGAAGCACATTGTCCGGCGCCCGCTGGTAGCGAACAAATGCCGCTTCATTGAACGCACCCACACCTTGGGCGAGCACATTGTCGGCAATTGTGGTTCCGATCGTGTAGGGCTTCACGAACCACAGAATCGGCTCGAACACCGGCCGTAGATTCCCAACTCGCCACCCCTCCCACCGCGCCGCATTCGCGTAGTCTCCACGCCGCTCGAACACGACGCTCAGGCGTTGTGCACGATGCGGCGCGCTGTCGCGCAGCCAGGCGAGCGAATCCTTGAACGTAAAGCCGGCATCCTCGAACGCGAGCACACACCGATGCGCGAGGCGCCGTCCAGCAAAGACGATGGCAGATCCGCCGGGTTTGAGAACGCGCAGCCACTCGCCGGCGAAAGAGCTGCACCACTGCTGATACTCGGCTGGAATGCGTCGGTCGGCTTCCGACCACCCGTTGAGTGGTTTGCCTCGGCGTCGAAAGACGGCGCCCGCTTTGATCTGAGCTGGGCTAGACCCGAGAAAAGCCGAGTTCGTATTGCCGTGGAGGACGTCCCAGTCGTCGGCACCAATTCCGTAGGGAATGTCGCTCAGAATGAGATGGACGCTCGACGTTTCCAATTCGCGACTCGCAACGATGCCGTCCGTCGCCGTGACGGTATTCACAATAAAGCCGCGTGGCGCCGATTCAACTCTCAAGAAGAACTCCGTGCTCCACTCGTTCCACCTGCGCAATCCGCGCATCAAGTCCAACTGAGCGAATGAGCTCGTCGAGCGCCTCTTCATGCGTGAGCCGAAGAAGCCGATCGCGTTCGCCGCGCAACGCCTTAAGCGCCTCCTCTTTGACGATGCTCAACGCGTCCAGAGAGGCAGACTTCTCGACCTCCCACAGCTCGGCGTTTGGTGTCAGCGCGCTCAGCAGTGCGGAGTTCACAGCCTTCCAGTAGTCGACAGCGCTCTTGCTCGGGTTCAGAACGCGAACACTATCCAACACGACCTTGAGACCGCTCGATGCCCGACGTTGACCGCGAAGCTGCGCCAGCGTAACCAGCGCAGCTAGATGGGAATACCCGATCACACACACATTGCGTGCGATCGCTTGCTGGTAGATCTGACTGGTCCGCGTCGGCAACTGATAGATAGGGCATACGACGATGGCGTAGTCGAGTCCAGCGCGCCAGCCGTCCATCGCTTGCACTTTGAAATCTTTTTGATTCTTCGCCGTGCGGCTCAGACGGAACGCCTTTGCATCGGCCACCAGCGAGTACTCAGCACAGCGCGCTTGGACGTCAGCAGCGTCCGCCCGAGTCGTGACGATCACACTGCGCAGCCCAAGCGCAGCAAACGCCTCGGAGACGAGCGCGTCCGTGTACTTCGAGTAGAGCTTCTCTTCGGACGAATCGTGGGGGTAGTGTTCCGGAACGGCGCCGCACAACCGCAAATGGTCCACCAATGCTGCAACGCCATCTCTTCGAATTTCTGCGCGAAGCTCGACGATCATCCGTGCCGAGTCGTCGCCGAACGAGCCGGTGAGCTTCGCCAACTCGCCGACCCAATAGGTGCGGCGGCGTCTTGCCTCCGATGCGATGGCTGATCGGAATCGCACGATCAGCCTCCCGAGCCCTCGTCGCCGACCATTGCTCGTCCTTCCTCGCGGGCATGGTTCCGACCTGCAAGCACCCGCGCGGCGCGGGCGCGCTCGGCGCGGACGATGGCGATGAGCTCGCTCTCGGCGCGCGCCAGATCGTCGTTCACGATCACGTAATCGTAACGGGTCGCGAGCGCCAGCTCCTCGGAGGCAGCGGCGAGGCGACGACGGATGGTGGCGTCGTCGTCGGTGCCGCGGCCGCGAATGCGCTGCTCGAGGACCTCGATCGAGGGTGGCAGCACGAAGATGAGCGCCGAGTCCGGCATGCGCTCACGCACCTGCAACGCACCCTGGGTGTCGATGTCGAGAACGAGGTCCACGCCGTCGGCACGCGCGCGCCGCCACTCGGCGAGCGGCGTCCCGTATCCGTTGCCGTGCACCTCCGCCCATTCGAGCAGCTCGCCGGCGGCAACCATCGCATCGAAACGTGATCGCTCGACGAAGTGGTAATCGACGCCGTCGACCTCGCCAGCACGCGGCTTGCGCGTGGTGGCCGAGATCGAGAACCGAAGTCGCGGCTCGCTCGCGATCAAGCGGTGGGAGAGCGTCGTCTTGCCGGTGCCCGAGGGCGCCGACACCACAAACAGGATACCGCCGCGCTCTCGCGCGAGCGCGGGCAAGCGCAGCTCGCTCACGTCGCAGCCTCGAGCTCGGCCTCACGCTCCGGCAGGCCTTCGCCGCGTTCCAGCCGCTGCGCGATGGTCTCTGGCTGCACCGCGGAGAGCAACAGATGACCGGTGTCGAGAACCAGCACTGCGCGGGTCTTGCGGCCCTGCGTGGCGTCGACGATGAGGCCGCGCTTCTTGGCGTCCTCGCGCAGGCGGCGAATGGACTGGCCTGCAGGATTGAGCACGGCCACCACTCGATGGGACACCACCAGACTGCCGTGCCCCACGCCGACCAGATTGCGCGCCATCGGTCAGAGGCCCTTCTTCGGCAGGAAGCCGGACGCTCCGCTCCCGACGGCAAGCCCGGGGGAGCGCCCGCGAAGCCGCCGGCGAGCGCACCGAATGACGGGCGGGCTCGCGCCCGCCCCTAGGGTGTTCAGCCCCGGCATCGTGCGCTCGTTCATTCGAGGTTTTGCACCTGTTCGCGAAGCTGCTCGATCGCGGCCTTCATCTGGACGATCTCGGCAGTCATCGCAACGCCCTGGAGCTTGGTCCCGGCGGTGTTGGCCTCGCGAAAGAGCTCTTGCACCAGAAAATCGAGCTTCCGTCCCACGTGGCGCTGGCGGAGCAGATCGCGCGCCTGTTGAACGTGGCTGGCGAGCCGGGTCAGCTCCTCCCGCACGTCGGATCGGTCCGCGAGCAGCGCGATCTCTTGCGCCAAGCGCTCGGGCGCCACGTCGACGCCTGCCGCGAGCTGGCGCACCCGCTGCGCGAGCGCTTCACCTTGCGCTTCGACGAGTCGCGGTGCGCGCTCTGCGAGCTGAGCGGCCACCGACTCGATGGTATCGAGCAGGCGCCGCGCGTCGGCGACCAGCGCCGCGGCTTCGCGCTCGCGCATCGCCGCGAAGTCGCCGAGCGCTTGCTCCACGAGCCCGCCCACGACCGCCCACGAGCGCTCGGCACCCAGCGGCCCACCACTCGGCGCCGCCAGCTCGCGCAGCGCGAGCAGCGTTTCGAGCCTGAGATCGTCGGCGAGACCGAGCGACCGCGCCAGGGTCGCGAGGGCGTCACGCAGCGGCCGCATGCGCTCGGGATCGAGAGTGCCTGCGAGCAGATCGCCTGCAGGCGTCACCCACACCGAGACCTCCACGCGACCGCGCTTGACGTGGCGCTCGACCGCCTCGCGGATCTTCGGTTCCGCTGCCGTCATGTCGCGCGGCAGCCGCACGTGGACGTCGAGGAAGCGGTGATTCACACCGCGCACCTCGACCGTCACTCGGCCGAGCTCGCCGAGTGACGTGGCCGATCCGAACCCCGTCATGCTGTGCACGTGCTCTCCCGAATCCAGCCACGGCTCGGCGTCATGCCGCGGCTCCCTTGAGCGCCTGGACCAATTCGGCCGCCGACACCACGGCCGTTCCCACCTTGCCGACCACGATTCCCGCAGCCGCGTTCGAGATGCGCGCCGCCAGTGCCCGGTCGATCCCGAGCGCCTCACAGAGCCCGAACGTGCCGATCACCGTATCGCCAGCACCCGTCACGTCGAACACGTCCCGCGCCATCGTGGGGATGTGGACGGCGCGCGCACCGCGCTGGAAGAGCGTCATGCCGTCCTCACCGCGGGTGATGAGCACCGCCTCGCATTGGAGACGCTCGCGGATCTTGCGGCCGACGCGCGCCAGCGCGCGCTCGTCGCCGATCTCGATGCCCGCCATCGCCGCCGCTTCCTTGAGATTGGGCGTCACCATCGAAACGCCGCGATACACGGTGAAGCGCGGCGGCTTGGGATCCACCAGCACGGGGATGCGACGTTTGCGCGCTGCGGCGATCAGCTTGCGCAGCACCGTCGGTTCCAGGCTGCCTTTCGCGTAGTCCGAGACCACCACCGCATCCACGCGCGCCAGGCGGCGTTCGAGGGCCTTGGAAAGCGCCACCAGCGTGCTCGCCGCAGGATCCACCAAGTCCTCGCGATCGAAGCGCACCACCTGCTGGTGCTGGGCCACGACCCGCGTCTTCTCGGTGGTGCGACGCCCCGGTGCCGTGACCACGGTGCTGGGATCGATCTCGAGCCGCCCGCATTCCTCGCGCACCCACTCGCCGAGGGCGTCGTTGCCGACCAGCCCACCCAGGCTCACGCGTCCGCCGAGCGCGCGGATGTTGTGCGCCACGTTGGCGGCGCCGCCGAGCGCCAGGCTCTCGTTCACCACGTGCACCACCGGCACCGGCGCCTCGGGGCTGATGCGACTCACCTTGCCCCACAGGAACCGGTCGGCGATCAGATCACCCACCACCAACACCTCGACGTCGGCGAAGCGCGCCACCACCTCGGCGGGGTCGAGCGCCGCGTCGCGTGCAGGCATCGGGCGGCGACTCACGAAACGCCACCCGGCTCGCGTGTGGCGAGCGCGCGCCGCATCGACGCCAGCACGTCCTCGACGGCGAGATCACCCATGGCGCGCGAGCCGCCACGCGGCAGCACCACGAAATCGAGCCAACCGTAAGGCCCGGTGCGCGCGGGATCGGCGGGACCGAAGAGCCCCACCACGGGAGCGCCCACGGCCACGGCGATGTGCATGGGTCCTGTATCGCAGCTCACCACCAGCGAGGCTCCTTCGAGGATTGCCGCGAGCGTCTTGAGATCGGTGTCGCCGACGAGATTTCGCGTGGGCGAGGCCGAGGCTGCGGCTGCTTGCGCCCGCTCACGGTCTTGCGGGCCCCCCGTCCATAGCACCGGACGGCCGAGCTCGTCACCGATTCGGCGCGTGAGCTCGGCCCAGCGCTCGGGCGGCCACAGGTTCTCGGGCTTGCTGGCGCCCACGTTGAGCACCACGTACGGGCGCGTCACTCCTTCGAGCGTCGCGACGGCGCGCTCGCGGGCCGCGCTCGGGATGGCGAGATCCCAGCGCACGGGGCCGAGCGGCAAGCCGAGCGCTGTCGCGAACTCGCGAAACTGATCGATCATCGGCGCCTGGCCTTCGCGCGGCCGCAGGTGTGCCGTGGCGAAGAGCCAATTCCCCTCTTTCGAGCGGCGGCGATCGAATCCGATCCGGACGGGGCAGCCGGTGGCGAGAGCCACGAGCGCGCTCTTGAGCAACCGCTGCGTGTCGAGGACGACGTCGAAGCGGTGACGGCGCAGCTCACGCACGAACGCGGCTCCTTGCCCGAGCACGTCGTGGCGGGGAAAGAGCACGTGATCGTCGAGCGCGGGATGGCCTTCCAAGATCGGCCAGCTCTTGGCTTCGATCACCCACGTGAGGTGTGCCTGCGGGAGCGCTTCGCGAAGCGCCACGAGCAGCGGCAGGGTGTTCACGACGTCACCGATCGCGCCCAAGCGCACGATCGCGATCCGCGAGCCGGCGCCGAGTTGCACACTCGCGGGCAGCACCGAGGTCCGGCACGCCGTGCGCGCGACGTCGTTTGCCTGAACGGCGCGCGACTCGCTCATCGTGCAGGCTCCGTGCGGATCGCGAGTGCCGCCGCATAACCGTCGTCGCGAGCACGGCGCGCCCCGGCCCCGGTGATGCGCGAAGCCTCGGGAAACCTCCGCAGCGAACGATCGAGACGCGCCCAGTTGGCCGCGCGCTCAGATGCGCTGAGCCGCGCGCGCCGACGCGACCGATCGAGGTCGAGAACGAAGACCCGCGATTCACCCGCCGCCGCGCTCCCACCCAGCAGGAATAGATTTCGCGCATTCAGATCGGCGTGCAACACGCCCGCGGCGTGGAGCGCGCCCACGGCGCGCCCCACCGCATCCCAGATCGCACACACGCGCTCCGAATCGGAGCGCTCGCCGGCGACACCGAGCGCCGTGAGCGTGTCCGCGAGATCACATCCACCTTCGATCCAGCGGCTCGCGACGGCGCCGCGATAGGCGCCACTCGCACCGCGCCGCACCACCGCGAACACGATCTCGGGCGTCGCAATCCCGTGCCCACGCAGAAGCTCGCTCAGCGCCACCTCGGCGAAAGGTCGCGGGACGCGATCGAAGAACCGATCGCGATTCACCTTCGCCACCAGCCCGCCGCGCAGCGCGCGCCTGTACACGAGCGCTCCGGCGACGCCGTCCCAACCGATGCGAAAGGCACCGCCGCGCCCCGCAAGCGCGACCGGATCGAGCGCCGCTTCGGGCGCACCCCGGGCAGGCAGCAGCTCGTGACCAGCGAATCGCTCGACCAGCTCGGCGCGCACCCAAACGCGGCTCGCGCGCGGTCCGGCGAGCTCGCGAAATCCTTCGGGGCAAACGACGCGGGTCACGCGCCCGCGCCCTCGGCGAGGGCCGCGCGCACCAGTGCGTCCACTCGGTCCACCCCGATCCGATCCATGCAATCCCACCACGGGCAACGCGTGCCGATGCAGCGTTCGCAGTCTGGCACTGGCGGGAGGGCGAATCGAGCGCGGCGTGAGAGGGCGCCCCAGCGCACCGGCGACGAAGCGCGAATGGGCGCGAAGATCGCCACGGTGGCGGTTCCCACGGCGGCGGCGAGGTGCATCGTGCCTGTGGAGCCGCTCACCACCACGGCGGTCTCGGCGAGAAGTGCCGCGTGCGCGAGCGGGCCTGCGCGACCGATGTGTACCGGTGCCGCACGTGGGGCACCGGCGGCAACCTCGCGTGCCAGCGCCTCCTCGCTCGGCGCACCCGTGACGATCACGCTCACGTCGCGACGACGTGAAAGCTCGCGTACCAGCGAGCGGTATTGCGCGGCGCTCCAGTTGCGTGACGAGCCGCCCATCCCCGGATGCACGACCACGCGCGGGCGTTGGCGCTCGGCAGCGGGAACCGCGCCGTCGAGCCAGTGCCGCGCGCGCTCACGCAACTCCTCGGGCACCACGAGCCGAGCCTCGGGCGGCGAAGCGAGCCAGAGGTCGGCGACGTGCTCGGGAAGGACGACATTCCGGTAGATGGCATCCGCCGCCGGAGCAGCCCGCGCGTCGGGCACGCCAGCGAGTGCCAGCAGCTCGAGCGAATACGCCGCCTCCGAATCACCCGCACCGGACCGGTGCTGGCGCGGGCGGATCGTGTACGCGAGCCCGTCGGCGTTCGCGAACGGACCGATCCGCACCGGCACGCCGAGCGCCGCGGCGATCCAGCCCAGCGGCCAGCGACTGCGAAAGAAGAACGCCCGGTCGAAACGCCCGCGCCTCACCAGCCCCGCGAACGCCCGGAGCCGCGCCTTGCCGCTCTCGGGTAACACCACGGTCCGCGCGATGCGCCGGTCGTGGGTGACGAGATCCGCATTCACCGGCGAAGCCACCAGCGTGATGCTGTCGCCCGCACGCGCCAGCGCGTCGATGGCCGGCAGCGTCAGCACCAGATCGCCGATCCGGTCGTCCCTCACCACCAGCGTTCGCATCGCGTCTTCGCCCGCATCCGACTCGGCGCGCGGCCCGTAATCCTGCTTGGTATGGGTCCATCGCCGATCGTGCTACGACCAGTTCCTATCACCAACCACGGCCCGCACCCACCGGAGAGAAGACCGATGACTCGCCGCTCTCGTCGCTCGTGCGCCTTCGCGCTCACCTGCATTTCGCTGGGATTCACCGCCGCATGCGCACCGCGGGTGAAGATCCCCGCGAACGCCCAGCTCGGCATGGAGTACCCGTTTCCCGACGAAGCGAAGCGCACCGACGAGGTGGTCGAGCTCGGCCGCCAGACGATGGCGCGCGACTACCCCGCAGGCACGCCCGCCAAGCGCGACGCGCACATCAAGGCGCACGGCTGCGTCCACGCCACGTTCACCGTGAACGAGGGAATTCCTGCGGCACTTCGCCACGGCGTCTTCGCTGCGCCGGGCGCGCATCCCACGTGGGTGCGATTCTCGAATGGGCTACCCAAGCCGCCCGAGGACAACGGTAAGAACCTGCGCGGGATGGCGATCAAGGTCGCCGGCGTCACCGGCGCCAAACTCTCCACCGACGAGGCGTTCACGCAGGATTTTCTGTTGGTCAACTATCCGGTCTTCATCGTCGCGGATCCCGCGGATTACGTGGAATTCGCCCACGCCGTCTCCGAGGACAGCCCGCTCGGCTATTTCCTGGGCTGGAACCCGTTCGACTGGAAGATCCACGATCTGCGGCTGTTGCTCGACGCAGTCGGCCAGGAGACACCGAGCCTGCTGGCCACCCGCTACTTCAGCGAGACGCCATATCGCATGGGCGACGGCCAGGCCGCCAAGTTCTCCGCCAAGCCGTGCGCCGAGGTTGCGGC
>CAYUSL010000206.1:0-10534 GCA_964447125.1 uncultured bacterium
CCCAGCCCGACCACCAGCGGCGCTCCCAGAACCCGCGCCGAGTGACGACGGCGACGAAGCGATCGAGGGTCTCGGGATCTCCCCAATCGAGGCGTGGCTCGGCGCGCGAACGAATCGGCAGGTACACCCAGACTGTGAACCCCACCGCGACCGCGCACAACGTCGCGAGAAGCGCGCGCCCGCGGCGGACGAGTCCGCGATCGGACGCGACCGCCACGCTCAGGAACACGACGAGCCACACCCCGAGGAAGAGGTGGCTGCCGGTGCCGAGCGCAGCGACGAACGCCGCTGCCACGAGCGAGCGATCGCACACTCGTGGTGTAACCGCGGCTCTGTCCGCATCCGCGTCCGCGTCCGAGAGCCAGCGCACGGCCAATCCCGACGCGAGCGCCAGGAACGCTGCTTCCAGCGTGTAGACCCGTTGCACATTCGCTTCCGCCCAGAAGCTCGGCACCGCCGCCAAGAGCAGCGCCGCAGCGAGCGCCACGCCGGGTCGTGCACCGAGCGCACGCGCCGCGCGGTACACGCCCGCGACAGCGAGCGCGCCACACGCCGCCGAAAAGAGGCTCATGCGAAACGCGATCGAGCCGATCGGCAGCGCGAGCGTCCAGAGCTTTCCGAGCAAGACGTAGAGCGGATAGCCAGGCGGGTGCGGGATGCCGAGCGTGTGCACCGCAGCAACCAGCTCGCCCGAGTCGCCAACGTAGATCGTGCGGCAGGCGCCGCTCGCGTAGAGCGCGAACGTCGCGACGGCGAGCACGACGGCAATCCACCCGTCGCGACGCGCGACGGCGGGCGTAGCGTGCGTATCAGGCGACATCGGCACGGGGCTCCGACCAGTGCCACGGCCGTGACGTAACGTGCATCAGGGCTTCTTCAGGCTCTCGAGGTTGTGCCGGAAGAGCGCGTTCTGCGGCTCCAGCGAAACCGCCTTCTCGAGCGCTGCGATCGCCCGTGACCGATCGCCGGCCAGGTACGCCACGTTCGACTCGTACTGGTAGACGAGCGCCATCGATGGCGCGACACGCTTCGCCTCGTCGAGCTTGGCGAGCGCTTCGGTGTAAGCACCGCGGCGCGCATCCGACGACGACGCTTCACAGAGCGCGAGCGCGCGGGCTTCCGCGTCGCTCGTTGCAGCGCGCACGTCCGCGCTGCCGGTCAAGCGAATCAGCGCCCGCCGTGACGCCTCGAAATCCGGCCGGTACCGAATCGCCGTCTGGTACTCGGCGATCGCTTCACCCGGACGGCCGAGTCGTTCCAGGAGCACGCCCTTGTTGTGGTAGCCCTCCGCGTTGATCGGATCGAGCGCCAACGCAGCGTCGATCTCGCGCATGGCGTCGTCGTAGCGGCCCAGGACTCCCAGCACCCCCGCGAAGCTCGAACGCAGGCCGGCATCGTCGGGCGTGGCGGCAACCAGCTCTCGATAGCGCCGCTCGGCTTCGTCGTAGCGCCCGGCCTCGAACGCGATGCCCGCGAGGTTTCGCTCGGCTTCGGGCGTCGTGACGCCGGCAGGGTGCTGCGTGGTGGTGTCACCGCTCGCGACGCTCGGCGCGTCGAGGTAACCCAGGCTCCCGAGGTGCTCACGAAGCGGACCCTCGATGGCTTCGTCGCGCGTGCGCGGCGCGCCCGCGCCGGCAGCCATGCGTGGCGACGACTCGAACGTCGCCACCCGCTCCGGAACTGCGAGGCGCACGAAGCCCTCGCTGAGCACGCGCCCCGGCATCTCCTGCGAAGCGGGCAGCCCTTGCAGCGCGAGGACCGTGGGCGCCACGTCGAGAAGCGTCGCGGCGTCGAAGCGCGCGCCGGCGCGCACCCCGCGCCCCCAGGCGTAGAGCACGCCTTGCTCGCGATGGAAGCGCTCGGATACGCGCCGCATGTCGCGCAAGCGTGTGGGATCGTCGGGAAGCTCGCCGAGGCGAAAACCGTGATCCGACAGCACCAAAACGGTGGTCGCAGAATCCGCTGCCGCGAGGAAGTCGCCCAGGATGGCGTCGGCGCGCTCGTACATCGACTCCACGGAGTGGCCGTAGCGCGCTTGCTGCGCGGCCAGCTCGCCAGCGAGGTCGTGCGCTCGAAACACGTGACCAAAGAGATGCGCCACCGAATCGGTGCCTTCGAAATAGATCATCGCCACGTCGGGGTGGTGCTCGTTCCAGAGCTCGAGGCCAATCCGGCGATAGCTCTCCGCCGTGGCCACGAGCCAGCGCAAATGAGCGAGGTCGTCGCTGAGGCTCAAGGGGCGCGCGAGCTCTTCGTCACTGACGCCGCGGAGATCCGCAAACGGCGCCAGCTCCGCGCGGCCGATCGCTTGCGGGCGTACCACCAGCGGTCCCAACTGCGCCTCGAGCTCGGGCGGCGAGGTCTTCACGGTGGTGTCGCCGCCCGCGAGCCCATCGCCGAAGAGAAAGTGGTACGCGAGATGATCGGAGACCACCCAGCCACGGATCGACTCGGGCGGCCACGTGGCCCACCAGCCCACCAAGGCGGTGGAGCGACCGCGGTCGGAAAGCACGTCCCAGAGCGCCCGCACGCGGCGCATGTCGCTGGTCACCGGCAACGACTCGCCCGTCGCCGGATCGCGCGCGACGAAATGTCCGATCCCGTGCGCGTCCGGCGTGCGCCCCGTCGCGATCGTGGTCCACAGGATGGGCGAGAGCATGGGCGTGAACGAGCGCAAGCGCCCATACGCACCCTCGTTCCGCAGCCGCGCGAAGTTCGGGAGCTTCCCTTCGGAAAGCAGAAGATCGACGGCCACGGGGTCGAGCCCGTCGAAGCCGATCACCAGCGTGCGCGGCGCCGGGCGCGAGCAATTGCAAAGAAGCGCCACCAGGAGCGCGAAACACGCGCGAGGCCGCGCACACGTCTTCATCACCCGACGTCGCATTCGACCCAGCGCCCAGGAAAGCGATCCGCGGCTACGGGAACGTCGCGGACCAGCGCGCGAGGCCGCCGTCGTCGAAGTCATCGCGGAAGAGCGCGTCGAAGAGCTGGCCTTGCACATCCTCGCCGTTGAAGTCGGTACCGGTCGCATGGTCGCGGAACCACGCAACGACGAAGTTGCCGTCCGCGTCGCTGGCGACGGCGGGGCTCGATGCGTATCCAAACGCGTACGTGCTCGCCTGAAATTCGCTGCCCAGCGACTCACCGGTCTCGCGGAAGCGCCGCGCCTGGATGCTCGACGCCGGATACGGCGGATACCACGCATCGCTGGCCCACAGAATCGTGAAGTTGCCGCGCGCATCGATGGCGATCTTCGGCCGCGCTCGATCGAACGGCGAGACGGCGCTGACCGCGAACTCGTCGGCGCGCGGCGAACCGTCGGCGGCGAACTGGCGCGCGTGGATGCCGTCGTTGGTGTAACCCGGCGCGTCGAGAAATCCCTGCCACGCGACGACGAAGGCGCCCGAGCCATCGACCGCCACCGCTGGGAATCGTTGGTCAGCGCGGGTGTACGTGTTCACCTGGAAGTCGGCGGCCTTGGGTGTGCCGTCGGCGAGGAAACGCCGGGCGAGGATGCAGGTACTGCTGGTGTCCGTGCCAGGCGAGTCCTCGCTCAGCCAGGCCACCACGAAATCACCCCACGGGCTGCACGCCACGGCGGGGTTCTTGAGTCCCACCTTGGTGAAGGAGCTGACGACGAGCTCCGCACCCGCGGGCGTACCGTCGGCAACGAAGCGTTGCGCGAAGATCCGCCCGTACGCACCACCACTGCTGGAGGCCGGAACGCTGGTCCATGCGACCACGAAATTGCCGCTCTCGTCGTTGGCGATCGCCGGCTCTACCTGATCGCCCTTGGTTCCGGTGTTGACCTGAAACTGACTGCCGAGCGGGTTGCCGTCGGCGTCGAAGCGCCGGCCCTGGATGCTGTAACCGTCGGTATCGGTGGCAGAAGAGACGGCGCTCTGCCACACCACCACGAAGCCGCCTTGCGGCTCGCTCGCCACCTGCGGAAGCAACTGGGCGCCGGTCGTGAGCGCGTTGACTTGCTGCTCGTCGCCCAGAGGCACGCCCTTCGCGTCGTAGCGTCGTCGCTGGATGCTGGTGCCGTCGCCATCGGTGCCGGTCGAGCCAACGCTCTGCCACACCACCACGAACCGGCCGTCGGCGGCGACCCTTGCGCCGGCGTCCCGCTGGTCGCCGAGCGTGTAGGTATTGATCACGAAGGGCGGGCCGTGAGCTGCGTCCTCGGCGTTCGCCGGGGTGGCCACCGCGAGCGCGCACGCCGCCATCCAGAAGAACGGTGCACACCACCAGCCATCGCCGATCACATGCGTTGCCGGCGCCTGCAACCGATGACGAGGCGCGCGCCAACGACGAATCACGATCGAGCCGAGCGCCATCGTTTACGGTGACGTCGCGGACCAGCGAGAGACATTCCCTGCATCGAAATCGTCACGGAAGAGGCCGTCGAAAAGCTGCGCTTGGATGCTCACGGAGCTCGAGTCGGTGCCGCTCGAAAACGCGGATGTCCACGAGACGATGAAGTCACCCGAGGCGCTCATGCCCATCGCAGGTGCCCCCGGTCCGTCGTGCCAATCAGCGACGGTGTACTCGCCGCCCTGCTTCGAGCCGTCGCTCTCGTAGCGCTGTGATCGAATCTCTTGCGCGCCATAGCCGACCTCGCCGGTCCAGGCGACCACGAACCCTCCCTGGGTATCGGCCACCAGACGCGGTCCGCGCTGGTACCCGAGCGTGTCACTGTTCACCTGGAACTGCTTGCCGAGGGCAGAACCGTCTGCCTGGAAACGACGCGCCTGAATGCTCGTGAGACTGGTATCGCCGTCCTTCGAGCCATCACTCGCCCACGCCACCACGAAACTGCCCGTTTCGTCCGCGGCCACCACCGGTGAGAAGGCGCTGGGCGCCGTGTAGCTGGCGACCTGGAACTCGCCCGCGAGCGGCGCACCGTTGGCGAGAAAGCGCCGGCCGCGAATCGTGCTCATCGCTGGCCACGTCGGAACCTCGTTGTTCCACACCACCAGAAAAGTGCCCGCCGGGTCGGCAGCGACCTGCGGGTAGCGCTGATGATTCGACGTGACGGCGTTCACCTGGAACTCGGAACCGAGCGGTGCGCCGGACGGATCGTAGCCCTGCCCGCGAATCGTGGCGGTCGTGCCGTCGCCGGGAACGCCCCCGCTCATCCAGACCACCAGGGCGTTGCCCGAACCGTCGAATGCGACCGAGGCGCGCTTCTGGTCGTTCGCGGTGAGCGTGTTGACCTGAATCTCACCGCCCCAAGGCTGCCCGTTCGCGTCGAAGCGCTGGCCCAGCACACTCGTGCCACTGGTGTCGGTGCCGCTCGATCCCTGGCTCTGCCAGACGACGAGGAATCCGCCCAGCGGATCACGTGCAACGCCCGAAAGGTACTGGGTGGCGGTGGTGAAGGTGTTCACCTGGAGATCGCCCGTGAGGGATTCGCCCTTCTCCGAGAGGTGGCGACGCTGCACGCTCCAGCCGCTCACGTCCGAGCCGCGCGATACGGTGCTCTGCCACAGCACGACGAAGCCGCCGTTCCCGTCCGCGCACACCTGGCTCGCCGATTGCTGGCCGGTGGTGAATCCGTTCACCTGGAACGGCGGGCCGTTGGCGAGAAACTGCGCATGGGCTGGGTCCACCGCGCAGAACACCGCCGCGGCGAGCACGCCGGCAGCGCGCGCCACACGACGCGAGGGTCGCATCGAAGCCCTTCGATTCCTCCCGACCCGCGATCCACGCGCCGTCCGCCGGCGTCCGTCCGTCACGGGAATCTTCGTCACCCCGTGGAAGCGCACGGCACTACGGCCAGATCGCCGACCAGCGCGAGGTGCTCCCCGCGTCGAAGTCGTCGCGGAAGACGCCGTCGAAGCGCTGCGCCTGGACGTCGCCAAGGCTGACTTCCGTGTCGATCGTCGAAAGCGCAGTCCAGGTGACGACGAAGTCACCGCCGGAGTCCATGGCGATCGCGGGCGAGTTCGGTGCCGTGCTGGTGTTGGCGTCGATGACGTACGGGCCACCACGCGTCGTTCCGTCGTCCCGATACCGCTGGCCGCGCACCCTGTGCATCCCGTACGGGACTGCATCCGCCCACCCGACCACGAAATCTCCGTGCGAGTCCGCAGCGACGGCAGGACTCGTCTGGTCCCCAGACGTGTACGTGTTCACCTGAAACTGCTTCGCGAGCGCCACTCCGTCGGCGTCGTACCGCCGCGCTTGAACGCTCGAGCCATCCGTGTCGCTGCCCTTCGAGGCTTGACTGGTCCACGCCACGATGAATCGGCCTACACCGTCCGCGGCCACCGCAACTTGCTGGATGGCCGGCACGGTGTAGCTGTTGACCTGGAATTCCGCGCCGAGCGGAGTGCCGTCGGCGAGCACGCGGCGCGCGCGAACCGTCGTTCCCAAGGTCCCGAAAGCGGGGCGGCTCTCCCAGACCACCACGAAGCGTCCCGCCGAATCACCCGCCACCCGCGGCCAGCCCTGCTCGCCTGTGGTGTACGTGTTGACCTGGAACTGGGCACCCAGCGGATTGCCGGCGGCGTCGAACCCCTGCGCCTGGATGCTTCGTCGGTCGGTGTCCGCCCCCGCGGACTGGTCGCTCGTCCAGACCACGAGCGTGTCGCCGTCACCGTCCACGCCGACGGCGCTGTACTGCTGCCACCCGGAGGTGAACGTGTTCACCTGGAACTCGTCACCCGTGGGGTCGCCGAGGGCGTCATACCGCCGCGCGTGAACGCTCCAGCCGTCGCTATCCGTGCCCGCGGATCCGAAGCTGTCCCACACGACGACGAATCCGCCCAGCGGATCGCTCACGACGCCCCGCGGGACCTGATTCGACGTGGTGTACGTGTTGACCTGCTGGTCGCTCGCGCCCGGCTCGCCCTTCTCCGTGAAACGCCGGAGCTGCACGCTTCGGCCGTTCGTGTCGGTGCCCCACGAACCCTCGCCGTTCCACACCACGACGAAGGCGCCGTTCGGATGCATCGCGACGGAGCTCGCCACCTGGAAGCCGCTGGTGAAGTCGTTGACCTGAAACTGCGGTCCGTTCGCCAGGAACTGCGCCGGAGTGGGATCGGCGCCGGCGAGCAGCGTCAGTGCACAGGCCACGAGTAACACGTCACGCACGCGGTCACGCAAACGCGTTACGGCAAACATCGGATCACCCCCGCGAGTTGATCCGCCATCGGGAATGCGAGCACCGCCGCGACGTTCGGCTCGCTCAGTGCCTGAAGTGTACGCGTGTGACAGACACGCTCGCAACGGCGCCTAAGCGCTTCGGTCTCGGCAGGCGCGCACCAACGATCGGTAAATACCCAGCGTCCGCACCAATCAGCGCACGACCGACCCAGTGCTCGACAGCTCCGCGCGCATGTGGCGCGGCGGCGGGGCCGACTTACGGGACCTTCGCGGTCCAGCGCGTCAGCACGCCGCTCTCGAAGTCCTCGCGAAAGACGGCATCGAAGCGCTGGCCCTGGATGCTCAGATTGACGAAGTCGGTGCTGGTCGAGCCCTGGCTGTCCCAAGTAACGACGAAGTTGCCATCCGAGTCGCTCGCCACCGCAGGCGAGAACTGCCCGCTCGAAGTGTACGTGTTGACCTGGAATTGCCCACCGAGCGCCGAGCCGTCGGCCCGATAGCGCTGGGCTTGAACGCTGGACATGCTCGTATCCGTGCCGCTCGAGCCTGTGCTCCCCCACACGACCACCACGTTCCCGAGGTCGTCGCTGGCGATCGAAGGGTTGCGCTGGTCGTTGGTGGTGTAGGTGTTCACCTGGATCTCGGTGGCCAGTGCGTTGCCACCCGAGTCGAAGCGACGCGCGTGGATGCTACCGCTCGCGTTGTCGTTGCCGCTCGAACCTCCCCCCTCCCACGTCACCACGAAGCGGCCGAGCCCATCCACGGCGACTGCGGGGTAGGTCTGGTCGCTGGTCGTGTAGCTGTTCACTTGGAAGTCGCCACCGAGGGCTGAGCCGTCGGCCAGGAACCGCCGCGCTTGGACGCTGTAGCTCGCGTTGTCCGTGCCTGCGGAACCGCCGCTCGACCACACCACCACGAAATTGCCGTCGGCATCGCTGGCGACGCGCGGCGTGTACTGGGTGAGCGTGGTGTACGTGTTGACCTGGAACTGCGCACCTTGCGGCGCTCCCGTGGACTCGAATCGCTGACCCTGCACGCTCGAGTAGCTGGTGTCGCCACCGCTCGAGCCGTAGCTTTGCCACACCACCACGAAGTTGCCGTCGGCATCGGCGGAGACGGCGGGGTCGAGCTGATCTCCCGAGGTGTACGAGTTCACCTGGAACTGGGCACCCGCAGAGTTCCCGGCGCTGTCGAAGCGCTGCCCCTGGATGCTTGTGCCGTACGCGTCGCTGCCTCCCGAAGTCTCACTCGTCCACACCACCACGAACCCACCCAGCGCGCTGGCGGCGATCGCGGGAGTGAGCTGGCTGCCGCCGGTGACGGCGTTCACCTGAATCTCGCCGCCCAACGGCGTGCCGCCCGAGGCGAAGCGCTGGCGCTGGATGCTGCCGGAGGAGTTGTCGTTGCCACTCGAGAAAGGACTGAACCAGCTCACGACGAATCGGCCCTGGCCATCGACGGCGACGGTCGAGTCGCGCTGATCACCCGAGGTGTACGTGTTGATCTGGAATTGAGCACCGTTGGTCACGGCCTGCGCGCGAGCGTTGTCCGTGCCTGAGAGCGCAACCGCCAGCACCGTGGCGGACGCGGCCGAGATCGGTGACACGAGCGGCGTCGAACGAGTCCGAGTCATGGTGACTCCTCGGGTGGTTCGGTCGCCCCGCGCGGTGCGTTGACGAGGCAACTCGGAGCTCGATGGTAGGAATCCGAGCCCCAAGTGCGCAATCCGAGGGGCGCGAAACGCCGCGCGCCGGCTGGTGAGAGCGCGGGGTCAACCCGGCGTGAGCTCGAGCCGCGCGTCGACGATGATGGTGCCCTCGCCTGGGGGCATGACCTTGATCGGGTTGAGGTCGAGATCGGTGAGCTCGGGCACGATCTCGACGAGTGCCGCCACCCGTTGAATCACGCGTGCCAGCGCGGCACGGTCGCCAGGCGGCTGGCCGCGGTAGCCGTCGAGGAGCTTCTTGCTGCGCAATCGCTCGAGCATCTCCGCGGCGTCGAGATCGCTCACCGGCGTGAGCCGGAACGCGGCGTCGCGCAGCAGCTCCACTTGGATGCCCCCCAGACCACACACCACCAGCGGGCCGAACGTCGGCTCGCTGGTGACGCCCACCAACGCTTCGATTCCGCCCTGCACCTGACGCTGGAGCAGCACCCCCTCGAGCTGGGTGCCCGCGCGCCGCATTCGATCCGCCAGCGTGGTGACGGCCTGCTCGACCTCGAAGCGCGAACGCAGCCCCACGATCACGCCACCCACGTCGCTCTTGTGAACGAGCCCGGGCGCGATCGCCTTGGCCACCAGCGGATAACCCAGCTCCTCGGCCATGACTCCGGCGTCGTCGAGGCGCGCCACCACGGTCTCCGCAAAATGCAGCCCAGCGGCGCGCAGCAACGTGGCCAGGTCCATCGGGCTCACTCGCACCGGCTGGCCGTTGGCGCCGCCGAGCACGCGATCGACCACCGCGCGGATGGCGCTGGTGGCGAAGGGGTCGAAGTGGAAGACCTCGCCACGCGGCCGCCGCCGCCAGCGCGCATAGCGATGCGCTGCCGCAAGCGCCTGGGCCGCGTTCTCCGGGAACTCGTAGACGGGAAGCTGCCCGCGTGGCCCCTGAGCCAGTGCCGGCGGCGCGCCGCGCGTGCCCACGAACACGGCCACCACTGGCTTCTCCTTGGGCACGCGACCGGCCGCCTCCGCCAAGGCAGCGGCGGCATCGTCGGGTGAGCCGGCGAACGGCTGCACGAACACCGCGATCACCGCGTCCACGGCGTCGGCGGCGCCCACGATCTCGACGGCACGGCCGAATTGCTGCGCGGTCGCGGAAGCGATCGTGTCGACGGGGTTCGCCGTGGCGGCATGCGGTGACAAGAACGTCGCGAGCTGGGCCCGCGTGGCGCGATCGAGCTCGGGGACGCTCAGGCCGGCGTCCTCGCACGCATCCGCGAGCAAGATCCCGGGGCCGCCGGCGTTGGTGACGACTCCCACCCGCGGCCCCGACGGCAGCGGTTGGCTGGAAAGCAACGCCGCGACGTCGAAGAGCTCCTCGAGCGTCTTGGCGCGGATCACACCCGCCTGCTCGAAGAGCGCGTCCACGGCCACATCCGAGTTGGCGAGCGCCGCCGAATGGCTGGCCGCGGCGCGGCGGCCGGCGCGCGAGCGCCCGGATTTCACCGCGATGATCGGCTTGGTGCGCGCCACCTCCGGCGCCACCCGCGCGAACTTGCGCGGATTGCCGAAGCTCTCGAGGTAGAGCGCGATCACCTGGGTGCGCTCGTCCTCGGCCCAGTACGCGAGCAGGTCGTTGCCCGAGACGTCGGCCTTGTTGCCCACCGACACGAAGCTCGAGATGCCGAGACCGCGCCGCTTGGCATCGTCGAGAAGCGCGATTCCCAGCGCCCCGCTCTGCGACAGGAAGCCCACGTT
>CAYUSL010000207.1:0-10501 GCA_964447125.1 uncultured bacterium
AGGTGGCCGTCGTACGAGCCGAACACGATCAGCCGACCCCACAGCGCGGGGCTCGAATCAACCCAGTCGTCGGTCGAGAAACCCCAGCGCTCGCGCCCACTGTTCACGTCCAACGCGTGAACGCGGTTGGCGAGCGTGCCGAACAGCACGGTATCGCCACTCACTGCTGGCGACGAGTCGATGCCTCCCTTGGCGTCGAAGACCCAGCGCTGCTCGCCGCTGACAGCGTCGATGCAGTGGAACTTCCCGTCCTCCGACCCGAACAAGACCTTGCCTTCGACCACGGCGGGCGACGAGCGGATCTTGTCCTTGGTCTCGACGGCATAGCGACGCTTACCGGTTTTCACGTCGACGGCGTAGAGATTGCCGTCGTGACAGCCGACGAAGACCAAGCCGTGAGCGATGGCTGGCGTCGAGTAGATGCGGTTGCGTGCCTTGAAACGCCATTTCCGGGTGCCGTCGCGGGGATCGAGCGCCAGGATGTAGCCCGAGGCCGAGGCCACCACGACCGTGTCGTCGGCGAGCGCCGGTGAGCTCCACACGCGCCCACCCGTGGGATGGGTCCAGAGCACCGAACCGTCCTTCTCCGACAGGCAGTAGAGGTTCTCGTCCCACGAGCCCACGAAGATGCGTCCGCCCTTCACCAGCGGAGAGCTGGTGACGGCGCTTCCGAGCGGCGCGATCCAGCGGGCCACGCCAACCTTGCGATCGACGGCGTGCAGGTTCTGGTCTTCCGATCCGACCAGCACCAACTCGCCGTCGATGGCGGGTGAGCTCAACACGGCCCCGCCCGTTCGATAGCGCCAAACCCGCTTGCCCGAGCGTGCATCGACCGCGAGCAAGGCTCCATCCTCGAGCCCGATGTACACGACGTCGTCGTCGATCGCCGGCGAGGACCAGGTCACGCGTCCCACGCGCAGCTCCCAGCGCACGCCAGTGAGTCGCACCGGGTTCATCCCGGCGATCTGGCCGCTGCGCTGGTGATTCCCGCGGAACAGCTTCCAGGGAACTTTGACTTCTTCCTGCGTGAGAACCGTGGTCGTGGTCGGCGAAGCCATGGATGCTCGAGTCGCGTCTCGGTTTCGATCGTCGCGTCGACGGATGTTACATCGGCTGGATTCGGAACGGTACTCTTTCGATTCACGCGCGCCGCAGACGCTTGGGCAGATCCGCGAGATGGCGGTCCGTGCGCCAGGCGGGCCAGACGGCCGAGCGACGCCCGAGCGCATGTGCCCACCGCCGCCATGGAGCATATGCGTCCGAGTCGACGCTCACGCCAGCACGTGTGGCGACGAAACGCCGTAGTTGGTCTGCCAGGGTGGGTTCGGTCTCCGGTGCGAACGCGAAACGCGGCCAGATCGGGGAGTCACCCGCAAATCCGCCGCGTCGCACCCTCGCAACGGTCGCCAGTTCGTCCCAGAGCCGCACCGCGGGAACGAGCGCGACCGAGGTGGGTGTGGGACGAAGGCCGTCGACGAGCGCGAGCTTTCGGCTGAGCGAGTCGCGAGTCTCGCCGGGGCCACCGATCGAGATCTCGAGCCGCACCGGTAGCTTGCCGCCGATGCACTCCATCGCGAGCCGCAGTTCGTCCGCAGCGGCTTCGAGCGTCGACTCGTCTGGCGCTCCGGGGCTGAGACCGGTGTGAACGAGCCTCAGTGCGCACGCACCGGCGGCGCGCGCGAGTGCGATTCGCTGGCGGGTGGCGGCGCTCGCCAGAAGCTCGAGCTCGGTCGCGAGCGGTGCGCCGCGGCTCGCCAAGTGCTCGAGCAGTGCGTCGTCGTGCGCAGATTCGCGCCCCACCGACAGTCCCGCGAGCCATGCGCGTCGCGCAGCGCGCGTCGCTGCCAGCACGCCCAGCTCGTCGGCGATCTCGGCGTGCTCGCGTCGGCGCGGCGCGGCGCCGTGCGCTAGCCGAATCGGTACTACGGGTGCCGCTGCGGAGCGCCGGTAGGACGCGTAGTCGACGAGGTCGTGGGCTGCTGCGCATGGCTGCGGCGGGTCGCTGATCGATCGCGCTTCCGCGCCGACGACGGCGTACCCCGAGTCGTTCCATCGGATCGCGCCCGACACGCGCGCGTGTTCGTCCTCGCCACCCACGGCTTCGAGCCACCGTGCGGCGTCGACGACGTCGCCGCCCACGAACCCGTGGGCGAGGCCGAGGTACGTGAGCACGTCGCGCGTGGCCCGCGTCACGCCGTGACCGCCGGCCACGATCGGCGCCGGCGTCGCGGCACGGATGCGGTCGACGATCCACCGGATCTGCGGCAGGAACGTGATCGAGTGGAAGGCGCACTCGTTGTCGAGTGCGGCGATCCCGATCCCGATCACGTCGGGTCGAAATCGCTCGAGTGCTGCGGGGATGGCGCGACTACGGTTCCACACGAAGGCGAGGTCGAGCAGCGCCACGTGGGCGCCGCGCATACGCAGTGCCGCTGCGATCCACGCCAGCCCGCTCGGTACGTGTGGCGTCGGGTGATGGAAGAGATGGGGATGGACGAGAAGCACGCGCATGCGGGCGCGTCACCATACGCTAGATTTGTGCGCATGGACGTAGACGACGGCCAGCCGCCGCGCCCCCAGGACGCCCGGCCGCAGCTCGAGATCCTGCGGCAGATCTGCATGGAGGGGATTCCCCACAACCGCGAGCTGGGCGTCGAGCTCCTCGACGTCTGGCCCGGTGGGGGGCGGATGCGTCTCGCCTACCGCGAAGACCTGGTAGGTAACCCGATCACCGGCGTGCTCGCGGGCGGGGCGATCACCGCGCTACTCGACTCCGCCTGCGGCATGGCGGTGATGGCAGCGTTGGTGAAGCCGGCGGCGGTGGCGACGCTCGACCTTCGCATCGATTACTTGCGGCCTGCGACCGCCCGTGAGGCCGTTTTGGCGCGCGCGGATTGTTACCGTCTCACGCGGCACGTCGCGTTCGCACGCGCGGTTGCGTATCACCAGGATCCTGCGGATCCGATCGCCGCGGCGGCAGGTGCGTTCATGCTGACGCGGCGTCCCCAGAGTCGCTCGTGAACGGTGCCGACGAACCCCGCGTCGCGTCCGACGGCGTGGACACGACGCGTCGCTGGATGGATCGCGTCTCCGAGGCGCGGCGCACCGCGGCGCCGGCGCTGATGGTCGCGGGCATCCCCTACGCGCGTTTCCTGGGCATCACGGCAGAGCTCGCGGGCGACGAGCTGGTCGGGCGCCTCGCGTTCAGCGACCGCCTCATCGGCAACCCGGTTCTGCCAGCGTTGCACGGGGGGGTGGTGGGGGCGCTGCTCGAGGTCACGGGGCTCCTGACCGTGGCGTGGCGCGTGGAGGACATCGGCGTTCCCAAGATCATCAACTTGACCGTCGACTATCTGCGCTCGGCGCGTCCCGAGGACGTGCGTGCGCAGGGCTACGTCACCAAGCAAGGCCGGCGCGTGGTGAACGTCTTCGTGCGCGCTTGGCAGCGTGATCGCGAGCAACCGGTCGCTTCGGCCAACGCGCACTTCTTGATCGACGCGCCGAGGAGTGATCGCGACGCGCCATAGCAGCGTCAGTTGATCTGTTGGCGGCAGCGGTCGAGGAGCTCGCGATTGCGCGGTGTGTGCGGCTGGATCGCGAGCGCACGTTCGAAGGCGCGCGCGGCGGCGAGGAAGTGGCCGAGCTCCATCTCGCACAAACCGAGGCCTTGCCACGCTCCGAAGTGCACGTCGTTGAGTCGCAGCGTCTCGACGCATTCGGCTCGCGAGTCTGCGTAACGGCGCATCAGGAACAGGACCGTCGCGCGTTTGTTGTGCGCTTCCGCGAAGTCCGGGTGCGCGGAGAGCACGTGCTCGAACACCGCCAACGCCTCTGCGAAGCGATCGACGCTGAGCAGCGTGGTCCCGTACTCGAGCTGCCGGCGTGCTTCCGGCCCTTTCTGGTCGAACCAGCGCTCCCAGAGCTCGGCGGTCGCGCGGTCGCGCGCGCCAGCGTCGTCGAGGCGCAGCGTGGCGAGGAGCGTAGGTACGTCGGTCTGCGTGAAGTCGTCGGGCATGGTGTCGGCAGTCTACGTCGATCGTGTCGTCGATGCGCGAACGCGGGACGCGGACGTTCGGTTGCTTCTCGGGGAGGCCGCGCGTATCTTCGAAACGCGGCTGAAATGCCGAGCCTACGCGTCCTTCCGACCGCCTCGACACGGTGGGCACTCGTCGCCGGCCGCAATCCGTCGATTCCCGAATCCTCGAATCTCGTGATGCACCCGAGGGCGAACCGAGCTTTCGAGGACGAGCGAGCTCGGCGCGTGTCGACCAGCGAGGGGCGCCTGGTGAAGCCACACTGGCCCCGACGAGGTTTCTGATGGGTGTTCGCGCTGCTGCACTCGAATTCATCTCGATCACCGACGGCACTGGCTCGCGGCGCGAGCTGTTGCGTTATCCGCGCCGCGTGGTGTCGCTGTCGCCGACGATCACTCAGACGCTCAGCGATCTGGGCCTCGACGACGAGCTGGTCGGCAACGGCAGGGGCGCGGGCCAGGCGCGGGGCGAGCGCGTGCGTGGCCTCGAGCGTCCGCCGGTGTCCAAGGATCTCGATCTTCAGCGGGTCGCGGACTTGATGCCCGATCTGGTGCTCGCCGATCTCGAGCACAATCGCTCGGAGGACCTGGAAAAGCTGGGCGGCAAGGTGCCCTTGTTCGTCGTGCACGTGCGCACGGTCGAAGAGGCGATCGCCAATCTCGAGACGCTCGGCATCCTGGTCGATCGCGAGGAGCAGGCTGCGGCCTTGGTTCAGGAGACTCGTGCGGAGCAGGCTGTCAGCAAGGCCTGGGCGCGGGGTCGTCCGCGAATCCGTACCGCCTGCCTGGTGTCGAAGGATCCGTTCGCGGCGCTCTGCGGGCAGACCTATGCCAGCGATTTCCTCGCATTGCACGGCCTCGACAACGTGTTTCCCGGCAAGGGAGACGCGGTGCAGCCGATCGAGCTGGCGGATTTGGTCAGTGCGAGTCCCAACCTGGTGTTCCTCGCCAGTGACCCGTTTCGATTCCGTCCCAAGCATCGCGAAGAGATGCTCGAGCTCGGTGACGTACCCGCGTGCAGGGAGGGTCGAGTCGTGCTCGTGGACGGCTCTCAGACGCTCTCGCCGGGGTCCCGGATGCGACGTGCGTTCGCGCAGATCCGCGACGTGGTCGAGAAGCTAGCGCAGCCGGCCTGACGCGCGGCACCGCGGCGACTTGCGGGGCCCCGTCGCGAAGCGCGACGTTCGTGATTCGGGCGTCTGCTCGAGACCCCCCGAGGAAACGGGTGCCTAGGCGTGGCGCTCCGGCTGGAACGCCAAGAGCTTCGCGCCGTGCTTCGACGAGAACGAGACGCGCATGTGACCGCGATCGATCACGTCCACGACGCGCCCCATGCCGAAGAGCGGGTGGAACAAGAGCTCGCCGGGACGATAGGTGAGGTCGCGTGAGTAGACACGGAAGCCCCGGAGGTAGGGGTGCGCGAAGCGGATCTTCTCGTGCTCGGCGCGAGAGTTGACGTCGGGATGGAACTGGCTCTCCTTCTGGATCAGGTCCTTGATGCGATCCTTGCGCTTCACCATCTGGATTACGCGTTCCTGCCAGTCGAGCTTGGACTCGCGTCGGGCGGCGTGGACCCGCGCTTTGATCTTGGCGGTGTAGGTGCGTAGCGCGCGCTCGAAGCGCAGCACCAACTCCTGGGCTTCGACGATCTTGCCTGCCTGCACCAGCGCGCGACCGCGCTTCTCCGTGCGATCGACCAGAAAGTCCATGGCTGCGTCGCATGCGGGTCCGAGGGCGCCGAAGTAGCGGCGACAGGCGTTGTAGATCGGTCGGCTCACGTCCTTGAGGTCCGCGTCACCGGCGGCGAGGAACTCGACCAACCGCTCCAGCAGTTGCTCGCGATCCATGTAGAGCGTTTCCGAACGGGTGCGCTCGCGGATGACGGCTTCCCATTCGTTCGACCCGACCATCTCGAGCAGCACGCTTTCGTCCTCGCCGTGCTCCCGAAGGATGTCGACCATGCGCTTGAAGCGGCTGCGCGGGAAGCATTGGATCTGGCCGTTGGCGTAGGCCTTGAGCGTCCGCGGATTGAGGTCGAGCGCCCGCGCTGCCTGGCTGCGATTGGGAAAGGCTGCCGTGAAGTGCTGGATCAATCGCCGAATGCCCGGCGTGATCTCGAACATCACGTTGTCGATCTGGCTGCCGTTCTTGGACCGCACCTCGACGGGCCAGCGATCGAGGCCCGTGCGGCCGAACACTTCCACGATCTGCTTGCGGGGGACGCGGCGTTGGATCTCGCTCGTCATCGCGAGGTAGATCGGGTACGCCATGTTGTTGCTCTCGGTGGCGTACTTCGCGATGGTGTCCTTGCCGACACCGACTGCGCGGCCAGCCTCGCGGTAGTTGGGGAAGAGCGAGATGTAGAAGTGGAAGACCTTGCGCAAGCGCTCGTCGATGACGACGATGCGGTCATCCACTGGCTTCGAGCGACTCGGATTCGCTTTGACCCCAGGCATGTGTAATCTCGTCGGTGCTGTGTGCGTTGCACACGATGGCATCGGTCGGACAGACCGCGCTGCATGCGCCACAGTCGAGGCACGCATCGTTTCGGATCACGTACTTACGCGGTCCGGGAGCGATGGCGCCGACTGGACATTCCCGCGGGCATGCGTCACAGCGGATGCAATCATCCGTGATTTGGTGAAACACGAAAGCCTCGTTCCAGCCTCCCGGGTTCGCGCGGCAGCCTGCGCGACCGTGGCGAATGAAGAACCGGTGACGGCCAATTGCCCGATCGCGGCGGATCGGCCCGGATGGTTGCGCCCGCTGCGACTGACAATCATTTTCGATGGTACCGATCGCTTTTGAGCACTGTCAAGGGACAGCCGTGGGAAAAGTGCAAATTGCGCTTCGTGTCTTGCGTTTTGCGATGCTGGTGGTGAAGGTGCTCGCGCCGCTCAGTCGCGAGGGATGCGGAGCAACTGATTGGGCTGGATCTTCGGCCCGCGCAGCCGGTTTTCCTTCTGGATGTCGAGGACCGAGGTGCCGTAGCGGGTGGCGATCTCGATCAGCGTTTCCCCCTGCTTCACTTTGTGAGTCACGGGCTTGCGGGATTCGGGCCGAGCGCCGTCTTTGCGCCCGCCGCGTGCATCACGATCGGCCTTGGCAGCGGCCGCCGTCGTGTTTGCCGCTATCGCGCGACGAGGTGTCGCAGCCGGCGTGGGGGCGGCGCTGGCAATGCGCAGCGTCTGCCCCGCCTTGACCTGGGTGACGCTGCGGAGGTCGTTGGCGGTCTGCAGCGCCTTCACCGTGACGCCGTAGCGGGCGGCGATGCCCGATAGCGTCTCACCGCGTGCGACGACGTGGGTCTCGGTTCGCGAAACCGCAGGGGTGGCGTTTGGCACGTCGACCGGCTCGGGCGTGCCGGCCACCCCGTTGCGCTTGGGCACGAGTCGCGGCGCGGGCTCGGCCGCAGGGCTCTGTGCGCTCGCGATCGGTTGCGTCTTGGCACCGGAATCGTCGAGCGCGACCACCGAGATCACCGCGGGTGTTTCCGGCCGTGCTTCCTCCGTGGTCTTTTCGACGGCGCTGGCTGCCGGTATGCGCAGCCGCTGACCGGGACGGATCGCCGAGCTTGCACGCAGCCCGTTCGCCGCCAACACATCGCGCGTGGTGAGGTCGTAGCGCGCTGCGATCGCGGAGACGGTTTCGCCGCGCGCCACGACGTGCGCGCGGGTTTCCGACGAGGTGCTCGGGGTTCGCGTGGCCGGCGACGCGCTCGCGGTTCGCACGGCTGGTGCGGATTCGAGCGCCGTGAGGAAGACGCCGCGCGATCCCTCGGGGACTCGCAGTGAGTACCCTGCGGGAAGCGGATACTTGCCACCGAGTACCGCGGAAGTCAGGCCGAGATTCAGGTCCTCGAGGGAGTCGACGCTGGTGCCCGTGCGATCCGCGAGGGTGCGGATCGAGATCGGCTTCGGAATCACCAGCTCGTCGAACGCGAGCCTGGGCTCCGGTGTCACGCCGGGAAAATGGATTGCGCGGTTCTCGTACACCGAAACTGCGGCGAGGAACTCGGCGTAAAAGTTGCGCGACGCAAAGCCGAACGAGCGCGAGTCGTAGCTCCACGCGATCACGCCGAGATCGGTCGTGCCGAGCTGGCTGGCGGCGCGTGCCATACCCGCGGCACCGTGGTTGTACGCGGTGAGCGCGAGCGGCCAGGTGCCCAGTCGCTCGTAGTTGTCGGACAGCAACCGGGCGGCGCCGTCGCTGGCGGCGAACGGGTCCCAGCGCTCGTCGACCTCGCGGCGGATCCGCAGATAGAGCCGCCCTGTCGAGGGCATGAATTGCCAGATGCCGCCCGCGCCCACCTTCGACCGTGCGCGGTCCTGGAACATCGACTCGACGAACGGCAGCCGTGACAGCTCGATCGGTAGACCGCGCGTGCGGAAGATTCGCTCGATCTCCGGCATGTACCGACCCGAGCGGCGGACCGCCGTCTCGAACTTGTCGGCGAGTCCGGTCTGCGCGCGGATTCGGTCGATTGCCGCCAGATACTTCCCGTCCCCGCCACCCACGCGCCGAAACATGGTCTCCACGTCGCGCCGTTCGGAGGCGTCGACCGGGGTGTCGGAGCTTCTCGTGCCCGCTAGGTCGCGCAGGATGTCCGCGTACTTGCGGATCGCCCGATCCACTGCTTCCTGGCGGCTGGATGCCTTGGCCGCATCGGACCCGTCTTGTCGGTCGAGATCGGTGAAATCGAGCACCGCATAC
Organism: uncultured bacterium; assembly: GCA_964447125.1. Taxonomy (GTDB): domain Bacteria; phylum JADJOY01; class JADJOY01; order JADJOY01; family JADJOY01; genus JADJOY01. The sequence goes on from CAYUSL010000207.1 coordinate 8,747, forward strand.
ACGACGTCCATGTACAGATTGTCGTGGACGACCACGTGATGGCCGTCGTGACGGCTGTAGATGTCCGTCCAGAAGAGCACGTTGGGCTCGAGCTGGGGCGGCGTGGGAAAGAGCGTCGGGTCGAGCGGTCGCGACGCCCGAGACGCGCCGGCGCCGAGTCCGGCGAGGATCGCGAGCGTGCTGATGGCGACGCGGCCGAATGCGCCGAGGGAGCGTCGCGCGGAGCGGGCGTTTCGCCGCGTGAGGTCACCGGCACCCATGCCGCCCAGCCTTCGGTACGGCTGTGGCGTGGGTACGGAGGGGTGGAGAACGAGGGACACCGAACGATTCGACGCGAACGAGTCGTGGAATCACGAGTCGCGCGCAAGTTACCAACGCCGATGCGTCACGTCAAAGAAGTTCCAAACTCGGCCGGGTGTTGCCCTCACGGCCCACCGCAGGATCGGCTGGGCCGCGGTGGCCGTGCTATAAGGGGCGGGATTTCGCGCGATTTCCTGCACATCGCCGGCGACCTCTCTTGCGTCGGCAGTCGTCGCAGGGCACGCGGAAACTCTCGCCGGCACGTCGTCGTGATCAAAGAGCACGAATCGCTGCTGCGCGGCGCGCACATGGTGCTCGACGCCGTGTTGCTCGGCTTGCTCTTCGCCTGGGTCTACGCGGCGCAGAACGTCGTGCGGGTCGAGCTGTTGGCGCCGGACGTGCCTGCGTTGCTGCCGTTCGAGGCCTACCGCTGGGTGATGCTGGTCGCCACGGTGACCTGGGTGATCGTGCTCCACGTCACCGGCGGATACTACTCGTATCGATCGGCGTCCTTCGGTTCGCTGGTGGAGATGCAGCTGCGCACGGGAGTCGTGGTGCTGGGAGTTCTCGGCTTCACGCTCTTCGCCCTCAAGGACTCCACGGTCAGTCGCAGCCTGATCCTGACGTTCACTGCCGTCGCCGTGGTGGTGCTGAGCGTCGAGCGGGTGGTCGTGAAGCGGCTGCTCGAGCTGATTCGCAGCCGTCACTACAACCAGCGCTACGTGTTGGTCGTGGGGGCGGGTGCGCAGGCGCGCGAGCTGATCGCGTCGATCGAAGGGAATCCCGGGCGTGGGTATCAATGCGTGGGTTGTTTGGCCCCCGACGTCGCGGAAGCGGCGGAGCGCGGGATCGAGGCGCTGGGCTCGGTCGACGACCTGGAAGTGGTTCTGCGTTCTCGCCCAGTGGACGAGGTGGCCTTTCTACTCAACGACCTCGGCACCGCCAGGCTCACCGAATGGCTGCCGCTCTGCGCCAGGGAAGGGGTGAAGGCGCGTCTTTTCTTCCTGCCGCCGCCGCTCGACTCGATGGACAACTACCTGGAGATGCTGAACGGCATTCCGTCCATCTCCTTCGGCATCCCGCCGTCTCGCTACTGGCAGCTCCTGGTGAAGCGCGCCATCGACGTGGTGGTGGCGAGCGCGGCGCTCGTGGTGACCTCGCCGCTGGCGCTGGCCGCTGCGGTGGCGATTCGCCTCACCAGTCCCGGTCCGATCTTCTTCCGCCAGATCCGCTACGGGCTCAACAAACGCCGGTTCACGCTGCTCAAGTTCCGCACCATGGTCGTCGACGCCGAGCACCGGCGCAGCGAGCTCGAAGCGTTGAACGAGATGGACGGGCCGGTGTTCAAGATCAAGAACGACCCGCGCGTCACGAGGGTGGGGCGTGTGCTGCGCGCGACTTCGGTGGACGAGCTGCCGCAGCTCGTCAACGTGTTGCTCGGCCACATGAGCTTGG
>CAYUSL010000208.1:0-5668 GCA_964447125.1 uncultured bacterium
GACGTCGATCATGCGGTTCGAGAACCCCATCTCGTTGTCGTACCAGCTCAGGATCTTGGCGAGCTTGCCGTCGATGACCGAGGTCGTGGGAGCATCGAAGCACGACGAATGCGGATCGCCGTTGAAGTCGATGGAGACCAGAGGCTCCTCGACGTAGCGCAGCACGCCTTTGAGTGGACCATCGGCGGCCGCTTTCACCGCGGCGTTGATGGCGTCCTTGGAGGCGTCCTTCTCGAGCTCACAGGTGAGGTCCACCACCGAGACGTTCGGCGTGGGCACGCGGATCGCGAAGCCGTCGAGCTTGCCCTTGAGCGCCGGCAGCACCAGCGACACCGCCTTGGCGGCGCCGGTGGTGGTTGGAATCATCGACAGCGCCGCAGCGCGCGCTCGGCGCAGATCCTTGTGCGGAAAGTCGAGGGTGACCTGGTCGTTGGTGTACGAGTGGACCGTGGTCATGAGGCCGCGGCGGATGCCGAAGCTCTCGTGCAGCACTTTCGCCACCGGTGCCAGGCAGTTCGTCGTGCAGGAGGCATTGGAGATGATGTGGTGCTTGGCCGGGTCGTAGGAGGTGTGATTGACGCCGTAGCAGAGCGTGACGTCTTCGTTCTTCGCCGGAGCCGAGATCAAGACCTTCTTGGCGCCCGCGGCCATGTGCTTTGCAGCGCCGTCGCGATCGGTGAACTTGCCGGTCGACTCGATGACGATGTCGACCTTCAGCTCCTTCCACGGAAGCTGCGCCGGATCCTTCTGCGCCGTGACCTTGATCTCCTTGCCGTCGATCACGAGGCTTTCGTTACCGGCTTTCACCTCTCCGGGATAGGTGCGGTGGATCGAGTCGTACTTGAAGAGGTGGGCCAGAGTCTTGGGATCGGTGAGATCGTTGACCGCCACGAACTCGATGTCTTTCGACCCGAGCCCGGCGCGCATCACCAGCCGACCGATCCGTCCAAAGCCATTCACTGCGACGCGAACGCTCATTCTCTAGCCTCCATCCCGAGCTGGGTTCGAGAGCTTCGACCGGATCCCACGAGCCGAAGCCACCGGCCTGGCGATCCGTCGATCACGACCTTCGGTGCCGGCCCGCTCCGGCGCCGAAGCCCACGGAAACTCTCGAAAAGTATTCGTCTCCCGAATGACGCGTCAAACACCGGCGCCGGCCGCGCGCGGTGCCGTCAGGGCGATGGGTCGACGCGCGGAAAGGCCGGGGAATGGGTCGATGGAGCGAAGATCGTGCCGACGTGGCCGGAATCGAGCGCAGAGTCCCGGGCCGCCAACTAGCGCCGTGTTTTCCGCAATTCCGCGTACCCACGAGCAGACCGTCGTGAATGCGAGCCCGCTGCATCGCACGAAGCGGTCACGGCGGAAGTTTCCGGGTGGTGACGCCACCGACCCAGTGGGCACCGTCGGTGTCGCGCCGTGGTGCGCTTCCGGAGAGGCCGCCTGCTACCATCCGCGCCGACATGGCCGATCGGGAGCTGGATTTCTCGGGACGGTCCGGCCCACGCGCGAGCGCCGGCGCGGAGCGAATCGAAGGCGAGGTCGAGCGGATCGTCTTCGAGAGCGGCACCGGCGACTTCCGGGTGCTGCGCGTCGATACCGGCTCCCGTGGCGGCGTGGTGAGCGTGATCGGGCCCGTGCCGTCGCTCGTGCCCGGTCAATCGATTCGCGTCGAGGGCAAGTGGGAGGTCGATCGCCGCTTCGGTCGCCAGCTCCGAGCCACCCACGTGGAGGTCGTCGCGCCGACCACCGCCGCGGGCGTGGAGCGCTACCTCTCGTCGGGGCTGGTGAAGGGGATCGGCGCCGCGACCGCCAAGCGCATCGTGGACGCGCTGGGCACTGATGCCCTCAAGGTTCTGGTCGAGGAGCCGGCGCGGCTCACCGCAGTACGCGGACTCTCGCGCACCAAGGCGGCGGCGCTGGTCGAAGCCGTGGAGGCTCAGCTCGGCGCCGGCAACGTGGTGGCGTTCCTGCACTCGGTGGGGCTCGGCGCAGGTCTCGCGCGCCGTGTGTTCCAGGCCTGGGGACGCGACACCACGCGTCGCATCCAAGCGAATCCCTACGATCTGGCCACCGAGGTGCGTGGCATCGGCTTCACCACCGCCGATCAGATCGCGCGCACCCTCGGATTGCCCGCGGATTCACCGCTGCGCATGCGCGCCGGGGTGCTGCACCAGCTCGACGAGGCTGCGAGCCGCGGTCACGTATGCGTGCCGGTGGGGCGGCTGATCGCGGCCGCAGCGCAAGCCTTGCAAGCGCAGCCGCAGCTCGTGGAGCAGGCGATCGGCGATCTCGCCACGCTCGAACGGGTCGTGTGCGAGGAACGTTTCGGCGGCGACGACCCGAGCATCTATCTGCCGGTGCTGGCGGCAGCGGAGCGCGACGTCGCGACCAAGCTCGGAGCGCTCGCATCGACGCCGGCGTCGACGACCGATGCGGCTGCCGACGTGGACGCGACGATCGCCGCCGTGGAGCGCGAGTTGCGGGTGGAGCTGGCGCCACTGCAGCGCGACGCGGTTCGCGCAGCGATCGAGCGCAAGGTGGTGGTGATTACCGGTGGCCCGGGCACCGGCAAGACCACGATCATCCGCGCCATCGTGCGGGTCCTGGAGCGACGCCGCACGCGCCTCGCCCTCGCGGCACCCACCGGGCGTGCGGCACGGCGCATGTCGGAGGCGACCGGTGCCACGGCCATCACGCTCCATCGTCTCCTCGAGTTCCAGCCTCAGACGAGCACGTTCCTGCGCGATGCGGACCAGCCGTTGGACGCCGACTGGCTGATCGTGGACGAGGCCTCGATGGTCGATCTGCCGCTGGCGCGGGCGATGCTGGATGCGCTCCAGCCCGCCGCGCATCTGGTGTGGGTGGGCGATTCCGATCAGCTTCCCAGCGTGGGGCCGGGTGCCGTCCTCGCGGACGTGATCGCGTCGGGTGCGGTGGCGGTGGTGCGGCTCACCGATATCTTTCGGCAGGCCGCCGCCAGCGGGATCGTCGTCAACGCCCACAAGGTGAACCGCGGCGAAGTGCCGCGCGGCGAGCGCGACGAGTGGCCGGATTTCTTCACGGTGGATCGCGAGGACCCGGAGGATGCCCAGCGGCTGGTGGTCGAGCTGGTCGCAGAGCGCATCCCCGCCAAGTTCGGGCTCGATCCGCTGACCGAGATCCAAGTGTTGGCGCCCATGCGGCGTGGAGTGCTCGGCACGATCGCGCTCAACGACGCGCTGCGTGCCCGGCTCAATCCCACTGGCCCGCCCGTCGGTGCCGGTGCCCACGGGCTCAGGCTCGGGGATCGCGTCATGCAGACCGCCAACAACTACCGCCTCGACGTGATGAACGGAGAAGTGGGGCGGATCGAGGAGCTCGTCGCCAACGGCCAGGAAGTGAGGGTGCGCTTCGACGAGCGCGCGGTGAGCTTCCCGCGCGCCGAGCTCGACTCGCTGGAGCTCGCCTACGCGTGCTCGATCCACAAATCGCAAGGCAGCGAATACCCGGCGGTGGTGATCCCGCTCCACACCCAGCATTTCGTGATGCTGCGCCGCAATCTGCTTTACACGGCCATCACTCGCGGCAAGCGCGTGGTGGTGCTGGTCGGCAACGCCAAGGCGCGCCGCCTCGCCGTGCAGGAGGCGCGCCTCGAGCCGCGCTTCACGCACCTCGCGGCGCGGCTGCGCGCTGCATCGCGCTGACCTCGATCGGCCGCGCGTCGCGGAAGCCGACCGGTCCCTCGGTCGGCGGGCGGGATCGCGACCGCGACGAGCGCGCGATGGTGGTGGGCGAGGTCAGCGCGCCCGCACACGTCTCTTCAGTCGAAACGCGAGGGTCACGGCGAGCGGCAGCAGCGGGATTGCCAGGCCGAGGGGGTCGATCGCGAGCGCACCGCCGGGATCGCGGCTCACCACCGCGACGCAGCCCGGGCGCCGCTCGACGGCGCCGATGTCGCACGCGCCGCTTTGCGGCCGCGCCACACCGCGCTCGTCGGTCGCCTGGCAGCTCGCCGGGTCGGCCGCATTGAGCGCTGGGCTCGACGCTGCGGGCATGTGGGTCTCCACCAGTGCCGAGTTGCTCGCGAGGGGACCGATCGCCGGGCTCGCGACAGCGAGCTGGTCGTAAGGCTGGGTGAACGGGCAGGTGCTTCCGGGGCTCTCGAGGTTCCCACCCAGCGACGTGATGGTGCCGGTGCCGAAGACGGCGCAGCTTCCGTCGAGGAGCGTGTTCGCTAGCGTTGCCGTTCCGCCTTGGGAAACCACCACGTCGTTGTCCCAGCCCCATTGGGCGAAGTTGTTGCTGAAGGTCGTGTGGACGATCGAGAGATGGCCGGTGTTGTAGGGCACGCTCACCGCGGCGAAGGCCCCGTATCCCGGCGAGATCGACACCGCGGTGTTGCCGCTGATGGTCGAGTTCACGAGCAACGCGTTGCCGTAGAAGGACGCCGCTGGCGAGTAGGACGCCGTGTTGTCGCGGATGGTGGTGTCGCGAATCTCGAGGAATCCGGCCTGGTACTGGTAGACGCCGCCGGCTTCACCGAAGAGCCCGGGCACGTTGTTGCGGATCACGTCGCGCTCGAGCTTGGTCTTGCCGTTCGACTCCACGTAGATGCCGCCGCCGTGGGCGGTGAGCGGATTGCCGCCCCGGATGGTCATGTCCGAGATCGTGGTGTTGCCGTTCCAGCGGATGTGGAAGACGCGATCCACGGCGTGGGCGTCGACGATGGTGAGCGGCGCGCCCGAGCCTTTGATCTGGACGTCATCGGTGATGTCGAGGTCGCCCGTGAAGCCCTGGTCCTCGTAGAGTCCCGTGATGGAAAGATCGTAGGTGCCGGGCGGCAGCGAGATCAGATCGATCGTCGGTGCGGCCTGGCCTGCAGGGCAGGCGTCCACGGCGGCGTTCGTGTTGGCTGCGACGATCGCCTCGCGCAGCGTGCAGTTGCCGTTGGCGCCGAGGTCGAGGTCGTCGGTGGTGGCATTGACGGTGATCGTCGCAGCAGGCGCCGTTGCTGGTGCCGCCAACGAGAGTGTGAGGGCCAACGCCGTCGGGATGAGAAGAAACCGGTCGGGTGATTTTTTCATGACGCGATTGTTTCACGACCGCGGGCAGCGGCGCGAGCGCGCGGCGCTGATCAGCGCGCGAGCCGTCGTCGATCGAGATCGATGGCGAAGCGCTGGCGCTCGCCTGCGGCATTCCGGAACGTGAGCTCGCGCGGCAGCGCGTCGGCGCGCCCCGCGTCAGAGACCGAGACGTTTCCCGGCCCGAGCGCCAGCGCGTGCTCCACGGCTGTGAGATGCGGCCGGCTCTTCGCGAAGTCGTGGCCGAGCGAGATCAAGTGCGCGCCGAGCGTGTTCACGGTGGCCACCAGCTCGGCCAGCTCGGGGGAGATGCCGTCGAACACGATCGCGTCGGGATCGGCGCCGAAGAGCCGCCCACCGAGGAACGCCCGCGCCAGATTGGTCGCCAGGTTGTTCCGGATTCCCGGCGACGAGCGATCGTTGACCCAGCGCTGCGCTGGCGTCAGCCAGCGATTGCGTCCGTATGCCGTGTCGGGTGCCAAGCGCTGGCAATCCACCCAGCCGGTGTTGGCGACGAGCGGCGCAATCGCCGCCACCAGCCACGCGTCTCCTGCACCGGCGCGGAGGGCCTCGAGACCCCGCGCGTAGGCCAGGGCCCGCGTGGCGCT
>CAYUSL010000208.1:5768-10496 GCA_964447125.1 uncultured bacterium
CACCGGCGCGGAGGGCCTCGAGACCCCGCGCGTAGGCCAGGGCCCGCGTGGCGCTCCGATCGAAGCGCGCCCCGGGAGCTGCACCAGCGGTCAGGAAGTCGATCTTCAGGATCTCGAAGCCGTGGCCCACCAGCGTGCTCGCCGTGTGCGCGAGGTGGGCGAGGACCTCCGGATGGGTGGTGTCGAGGGAATACGTGGGAGTGGGCTTTCCGTAGCTCAGGATCATCGCAGTCGCGAGTGGTCGCCCGTTCTCGTCGCGTAACAACCAGTCGGGATGAGCCTGCGCGATCCGCGATGCGGGCGCGACGGAGAAGGGCGCGATCCAGAGGCCCGGCGCGAAACCCGCCTTGCGAATGTGGCGCGCGAGCGCGGCGAGGCCGCTTGGGATGCGCGGGCTCGCTTCCAGCCAGTCACCGTGGGCGACCTGATAGCCGTCGTCGACGATCACGCTGTCGACGGGCGCGCCGCTCGCCCGCAACGCCGCGACGCGCTCGTGCACCCAGTGCTCGTCGAGGCCCGTGTAGGCACCCGCGTACCAGGTGGCCCACGCGACGCGGCGCTTGCTCGGGACGCGGGCGGCGTTCGCGTGACCGACGCGCTCGGCCCAGTCGTCGAGCAAAGTCTCGGCGCTCGGGCCGGCTGCGATTTCCACGCTCTCCATCTCGACCCGAGCGCCGGCGGCGAGCGTGGCCCCGTCGCCCCATTGCGTGACCGAGAATCCATCGGAGTGCGTGTCGAGGGCGAGGGTGGTGAAGAAGCGACGACTGCCCAGCGCGCCGGCGACCAGCGCGAACCCGCCGCGCTCCGCAGCAATCGCCAGGACGCTCTCACTGGTGGTGCGACCACGGGCGAGCGGCGTCTCCGGATGGGGGTCGTGGGTCATCCAGTCGAGCCAGCGCGGCAGCAGCCGTCGCGGCACGCGCAGCTCGAGTGCCGCGTCGCCAGTCTCGGCGTCGATCCACCCCGCAGGTGAGGCCACCGACCAGCCGTTCTTGAAGACCCGAGCGCGTCCCCAGCCGGAGGCGAGCCGCAGCAGACCGCCGGAAAGCGCCGTGGCGTCGAGCAGGCAGATGCGTTCGAGCCGGACGGCGGTGCTGCCGCGGTTCTCGATCGAGCCCGACATCCGTAGCCGGTCGTCGGTGATCGCGATCGTGACGTCGAACGTCACGCCGCTGAGCGATTCGGTCGCGGTCGCCCGCCACTCGTGCGCAGTCGTTTCCTCGATTCGGGCCGAACGGTGGTCGAGGCCGAGCTGCATGCGTGCGCCGGCGAGGTCGAAGTGAAGTCTGCTCGTGAAGCGGCAGGTGATCCGGTCGCCGCGCCAGCGGGCTTCGAAGAGCCCGCCGCCCCGGTGCGCGAGCGCGATCATGCGCCGCGCGCCTGGCGAACGAGCTTGGCGGCCAGCGCGATGGCGCGCTCCATGCTGGCAGCCGTGGCGAGCGGCCGGCCGCGTCGTCGCCGGCCCGCCAGCTCGAAGGCGGTGCCGTGATCGGGCGAGGTGCGGATCACGTCCACGCCCAGCGTCACGTTCACACCCGTCTCGAAGCCGGAGAGCTTGAGCGGGATCAATCCTTGATCGTGGTAGAGCGCCACGACGGCATCGAACTCGCCGCGCACCGCCCGCACGAAAAGTGTGTCAGCGGCGAGCGGCCCCTCGACGCGAAGTCCGTCGTGTCTGAGCTTCTGGACCACGGGCACCAGCAGATCCCGCTCCTCGTGGCCGATTGCGCCGCTGTCGCCGGCGTGCGGATTGAGCGCCGCGAGAGCGAGGCGAGGTGCCGCGATGCCGAAGCGGGAGCGGAGCTCGCGCTCGGTGACGACGAGGGTGCGCTCGATGCGCTCGGGAGTGAGCGCGGCGGGAACCTTCTCGAGCGCCAGGTGGGTCGTGACCAGCGCCACGCGCAGGTGCTCGTTGGCGAGCATCATCACCGGCTCGGGAGCGCCGATGCGCTCGGCGAGCCATTCGGTGTGGCCGATGAATCCGGCGATCCCTGCGGCCTGCACCTCGCCCTTGCTGAGTGGTGCCGTCACGAGCGCGTCCACCTGTCCGGAATGCGCGAGATCCACGGCGCACTCGAACCAGGCGAGTGCCGCGCGCGCTCCCGCGGCGGTCGGCGTTCCTGGCGGCGGCAGCGCGCCGAGATCCCGGTCCAGCTCGCGCACGGCAATCGCGTTGGGCGCGAGCGTGCGCTGTCCGCGATCGCGAACCACGTGTAGGTCGGGCGTGATTTCACGCGCCAGCCGCCGCACGAGCGCCAAGTCGCCGATCACGATCGGTGTGATCGGGCCGTAGCGTCGGCGCCGGTTCGGCGCCAGCGCGACTAGCGTCACCTCGGGTCCGATCCCCGCAGGATCGCCGAGCGAGATCGCGAGCCGCACGGGCTTCGACGATTCGACGTGTTTCATGGCGCCCCGAGGCTACCGATCACCACGCCTGCGGACAACGCGCCCGCGGCGCGGCATCCCGCTACGTGCCGTGTTCGATACGGCTTTCGGCAAGCCGTTGAACGAGTCACTCGCCAGCGGGGCGCCGATGAGCTGATCGCGTCGCCGCAGGAGTGCGGCCGTTTCGGGCAGCGCTCTGGTCGTACGGCGGGGTCGTGATGAAGACCCCGCAAGCCTCAAGGCAACCTCGTTGGGTCACGGCTCGCGCCCGCGGCGCGCGCCGCTTTCGCGGCGGCCTTTGGGGTGGGGCCCCACGAAAACGACGCTTTTCGTGGGGCGGGGTCTTGACGAAGACCCCGCAAGACTCAGAACGGGACGTCGTCGTCGCCGCCGCCGTCTCCGCCCGGGCCCGGCCCGAAATCGTCGTATCCTCCGCCGCCAGGACCGGAGTCGAATCCCCCGCCCCCGCCTCCTCCGCCACCACCACCGCCTGCGCGCGGTCCGCCGTCGCCGCCGCGGTCGAGGAACTTGATGTTCTGCGCGACGATCTCGGTCGTGTAGCGCTTGGCGCCAGTCTTGTCCTGCCATTCCTGGGTCTGAAGTCGACCCTCGACGAAGACCTGGCTTCCCTTCTTCAGATAGCGCTCGCAGTTGTCGGCGGTCTTTCCGAACACCACGATGCGATGCCATTCGGTGCGCTTCTGGCGCTCACCACGCTGATCCGACCACACCTCGTCGGTCGCGACATTGAGCCGAACCACCTTGCTTCCGCCTGCGGTCGCTCGCCCTTCCGGGTCGCGCCCCAGGCGTCCGATCAAGATCACCTTGTTGACCGTCACGTCTCGCCCCCTTCGTGAAAAACGCTGGTTTAGCAGGCTGCCGAGCAACTCGCCAGGCGAGTCCGAATGCCCCTCACGGCCATCCCAGCTCGGCGAGGCTCGCATAGCCCTCCTCGCCGACCACCACGTGGTCGACGACACGGATGCCGACGAGCTCGCCCACTTGGCGCAGGCGGCGCGTGATCTCCATGTCCTCGGGGCTGGGCGTGGGATCGCCGCTCGGGTGATTGTGGACGAGCAGCACTCCCGCCGCCGACTCGCGGATGAGCGGCTCGAAGACCTCGCGCGGGTGGACGAGCGAGGCGGTGAGCGAGCCCTGGCTCACGGTCCATTCGCGGAACGGTCGTCCCTTGCCGTCGAGCATCAGGCCCACGAACACCTCGCGCTTCTCGAACATCAGTCGCTCGCGATAGGCGAGGTACACCTCGTGGCCGGAACGAAAGCGCGGTCGCGGCATTCGCGCCTGACGGCCTACTCGCCGCGCCAGCTCGAGCGCCGCCAGGATGCGGGCCGCGCGAGCGGGACCCAATCCGGCGACCCGCGAGACCTCGCCCGTGCTGGCACGCGCCAGCGAGCGTAGGTCACCGAACTCGACCACGAGCGCGCGCGCCAGATCGACCGCCGAGCCGAGACCGGCGCCGCCGCTGCCGATCAGCACCGCCAAGAGCTCGGAGTCGGTGAGCGCCTGAGCGCCGCGATCGAGGAGCCGCTCACGCGGCCGGTCCTCGCGCGGCCATTCGTCGATGGGAAGGGGGACGGCGGGTCGCACCGAACGAGCGGCGAGCTCGGCGGCCGACGACGGCTCCGTTGCGAGCACGGGATCGCGCATGGGATTCACCTCCGCGCCTACTCGTGGCAACGCCCGTGCCGCGATGCACGCGCGGGGGACCGCTCGTGATCGCAAGCGATTTTGGCGCGGCGCGGTCCGCGCGATCGCCGCGCCGCGCCCCCGTGGTCGCGACGCCTGCGTCCCGGCGGGCGCAGCTCCGTCGCTGCGGCCACCGGGCGGGCGCGCGGCTCACCTGGTATAACCAAGCGCTCGGTCGTTCCTGGCGCGCCGTTGCCATCCCCCGCCGCGCACCACGCACGCACACCCACTTTCGAGCACCCATCCCGCCATGCGTTTCTTTCGCAAGCTCTTGGTCGTGTTCGGGGTGTTTCTGTTCCTGACCACGCTGCTCAGCGCCGTCGGGCTCTTCGCCCTCTACAGCTACGTCACCCGCGACCTGCCCAAGCTCATCACCTTCGCCGACTACCGCCCGCCCGTGACCACCCGGATCTATGCCGGGGACGGTTCGCTCCTCGGCGAGCTCTCGAAGGAGCATCGCCACTTCGTCACGCTCGAGCAGATCCCCAAGGAGGTCGTGCAAGCGTTCCTGGCCGCCGAGGACGCCGACTTCTACAAGCACAAGGGCGTCGACCTGATGAGCATCGCGCGCGCCGTGCTCGCCAACCTGAAGGCCGGCGAGGTGAAGCAGGGCGGCAGCACCATCACCCAGCAGGT
>CAYUSL010000209.1:0-1201 GCA_964447125.1 uncultured bacterium
ACCTGCGCATCATCGGCATCGACCGTCCCGGCACCGGCAACTCGAGCCCGTATCTCTACGACGTGCTCATCGAGTTTGCCGTGGACATGGAGCGCTTCGCCGATCAGCTCGGCATCGGGCGTTTCGGCGTCGTGGGCCTCTCGGGTGGCGGACCTTACGTGCTGGCGTGCGCGCATCAGCTTCGCGAGCGCATCCCCGTGGGCGTGGTGCTGGGTGGCCTCGGCCCCACTCGCGGGCACGAAGCGGCGCCTGGCTACACGCGGCTCTTGCCCCTCGCCGAGCCGCTCTTGACGGTGCTGCGCGAGCCGCTCGCCGAGCTGCTCAACCTGGGCCTCAAGTCGCTGGTGCCCGTCGCCGGCAGCGGTTACGACCTCTACGCGCGCTTCGGCCCGCGCAGCGATCGGCCGCTGCTGCGCCGGCCCGAGATGAAGTCGATGTTCATCAACGATCTGGTCACGGCGATGGAGGGCGGCCTGCGTGCGCCGGTCTACGACGTGGTGCTGTTCGCGCGGCCCTGGGGTTTCTCGCTGCGTAACGTGAAGGTGCCGATCCACTTTTTCCAGGGCGACGCGGACCTGGTGGTGCCACCGCGTCACGGCGCCCATCAAGCGGGCCTGGTGCCGCAGTCCACGCTCACGATCGTGCCCAACGAGGGCCACTTCGCAGGCTTCGCGGCGGTGGGCCACGTGCTCGACAAGATTCGCGAGACCTGGCCGCACGCGGCGAAGTCCGCGGCCCGCGTTCCACGCGCGCGCAAGCGCGCGTGACCGGCTTCAGCAGCCGTTCGTCGTTACCGCTCCGGGTCTGGAACAGAACCCCGAGGAAACATCGACGAGCACGAATGACTCGCATCCGCGAGTCGTTCGTGCTCGTGAACGCTCAGGCCGGATCCTGCCGAAGCCGCTCGGCATCCGGTTTGCGGCAGTTGCATCTCTCGAGTCGCGAGGGCGGGCCGTCCACACCGTGGCCTCGCGTCGCGGCCCGGCGAGGCGGCCATGACTCCGATCCCTGCCGAATTCGACACACCCACGTTCCGGATGGCGATCGCGCAGTTCGAGCTGGCTGCCGCCGCCATCGGGCTGGACCCGAACCTACGCGAGAGGCTCATGCGGCCGGTGCGCGCCCTGGTGGTGCACCTGCCCGTGCACATGGACGACGGCACCTTGCGTGTCTTCGAGGGCTATCGCGTCCAGCACGACGA
>CAYUSL010000209.1:1301-10436 GCA_964447125.1 uncultured bacterium
GTGGTGACGGGCAAGCCCGTGGCGATCGGCGGATCGCTCGGCCGTGACGAGGCCACCGGCCGCGGCGTCGTGCGTTGCATCACCAACGCGATGGAGCACCTCGGTTTCGACCTGGAAGGCAGCACCGCCGCGATCCAGGGCGTGGGCAACGTCGGCGGTAACGCCGCGCGCATCCTGCACGAGCACGGCGTGAAGGTGATCGCGGTCTCCGATTCGTGCGGTGGCGTGCACAACGACCGTGGCCTCGACATTCCCGAGCTGCTCGGTTTCAAGAAGCGGACGGGAACGCTCGATGGGTTTCCAGATGGGGACGCGATCTCCAACGAAGATCTGCTCACCCTTCCCTGCACGACGCTCGTACCCGCCGCACTCTCGGAAGCGATCACCGAACGCAACGCCCGCAAGCTGCGCTGCCAGATCCTCGCCGAAGGCGCCAACGGGCCGACCACGCTCGCTGCCGATCGCATCTTGGAGGATCGCGGGATCCTGATCGTGCCCGACATCCTCGCCAACGCTGGCGGTGTCATCGTGTCGTATTTCGAGTGGGTGCAGGCGCACCAGATGTACTTCTGGAAGCTGGAAGAGATCCGCGAGCGCCTGGCGAGCGTGCTCGACTCGGCATTCGCCCGCGTCTGGGAGCACAAGAGCCAGACGCGCATGAGCATGCGGATGGCGGCGCTCACCACCGGTATTCGCGCCGTCGCGGAAGCCAATCGCCTGCGCGGTCTCTACCCGTGACGCCACGGCGGGGGCTCGCGCCGTAGCGCGCCGTCACGCTGCGGTCCTGCGCTCCGCTGCGTGCGAATCAGCGCTTGCGCGCGACGAGATACGATACCAGCCCGTCCAGGGTGGTCACGCGTGCGTAGTCGGACTCCGGGATCTCGACGCCCAGGCGCTGGTGGATCGCGGTCAGGAGCTTGAGGTAGTCGATCGAATCGATGTCCACCTGATCGCGCAACGAGCGGTCGGCGCGAATCGAGGCCGCCTCGATCTCGGGGGCGATGTCGGTGAGCAAGCTCAGCACCGTGCTGCGGATCTCGCTCGCATCCATGGTCACTCCTCCTCGGGCGCCGGTGGCGCTCACAGCGTCTCCGGCAGCGCGAGCCGCTCCGCGATGGCAGCCAGGAAGCGGCCGCCGCGGTGTCCGTCGCTGGCGCGGTGATCCGCTGCGAGCGTCGCGTGCACCGCCCATCGCGACACCACGCCGCCCTCGACCGCCCACGGCTGGCGCGAAGGGGTTCCGAAGCCCACCAGCGCCACCTGCGGCGGATAGATGACGCCATAGACCGTCTCGACTCCCAGATCACCGAGGCTGGTGACGGTGATCGTGGCATCGGTCATCTCCGAGCCCTTGAGACCGCCCTTGCGCGCCCGCGACACGAGGTCCGCGAGCGCCGCCATCAGCTCCGGGATGGTCGCCCTGTCGGCGTCGTGGATCGCCGGCGCCACCAAGCCGCCGCCGCGCAGGGCGATCGCCACACCCACGTGGATCCCCGCGCCGGCCCGGAAGGCATCGTCCACCCAATAGCCGTTGAGGTCGGGGAAATCGCGCAGCGCCAACGCCACCGCCTTGAGGAGCAAGGGGGCGATCACCAAGCGCTCTGCCGGCGGCCGTCCACGATTGCGCTCTTCCAGCCACGCCGTTGCCGCGGAGAGATCGACGTGCGCACCGAGGTAGTAATGCGGGATCTCTCGCTTCGAACGCGCCATCGCTGCGGCGATCGCTCTGCGCATCGCCAGCGCGCGATCGGCGGGCGGTGGCGGCGCGCCGCTCGGTGCTGGGGCTGGTGTTGGTGCTGGTGCCGCCGAGAGTGACGGTCGCGGAGCGAGATCGCGGAGCAGCACCGCAGCCTCTGGACCGCTGCCCGAGATGTGAGCGAGATCGGCGCCCGCAGCGCGCGCGGCTTCGCGAGCCGCTGGTGATGCGCGCACCCGCTGGGTCTCAGGCTCGCTGGGCGGAGCAACCGGCGGAGCAGGCAACGGTGGCGGCGTCGCGCGCGCTGGAGGATGACTGGCGATCGGCGGCGCTACGATCGGCATTTGCGGCTCGGGCTGCGGCTGTGGCGCGCGAGCGGAATCCGTCAGCCGCAGCAACACCGTCCCCACAGGCACCTTTCGCCCCGGCTCCACCACGATCTCGGCGACCACGCCGTCTTCCCAGATCTCGACGTCGATGTCGGCCTTCTCGGTCTCCACCAGCGCCACGATCTGGCCACGATTCACGCGCTCGCCGATCCGCACCTTCCATTCGATGACGGTGCCCTCGGCCATGTCGGCGCCGAGCGACGGCATCCGAAACTCATACACGGCCGTTCACCAGCGCCCGGGCGGCGGCGACGATCCCGGGAATCTGCGGCAACGCCGCGTCCTCGAGATGCTTGGGATACGGAATCGGCACCTCCGCGCCGCAGACTCGCGCCACGGGCGCGTCGAGATCGTAGAAGCATTGCTCCACGATTCGCGCGCTGATCTCCGCCGAGATGCCGCCACTCCTCCAGCCCTCGTCCACCACCAGCGCGCGATGCGTACGCCGGACGCTGGTGGCGATGGCGGCGTCGTCGAGGGGGCGAAGCGTGCGCAAGTCGAGCACCTCGGCTTCGATCGCGTCGCGCGCCAGCTCCTCGGCAGCGCCGAGGGCCTTCGCCAGCGAGCCGCCGTAGGTCAGGATCGTGAGATCGCGGCCGGTGCGGCGGACGACGGCGTGATCGATGTCGACGGCACCGGCATCGGCAGCGAGCCTGCCCTTCACGTTGTAGAGCCCGCCGTGCTCGAAGATCAGCACCGGGTCGGGATCCTCGAGCGCCGTCCACAACATGCCGCGGGCATCTTCCAGCGTGGCCGGCGTGAGCACGCGGATGCCGGGGATGTGTGCATACCAGCCTTCCAGGCTGTGGCTGTGCTGGGCGGCGAGCTGACGGCCAGCGCCGGTGGTCATGCGGATGACCAACGGGATCGAGAATTGGCCGCCGGACATGTGGCGCAGCGTCGCCGCGTTGTTCACGATCTGGTCGAGGGCGAGGAGGCTGAAGTTCACGGTCATGATCTCGACGATGGGGCGCATGCCGCCCAGCGCCGCGCCGATACCCGCGCCCACGAACGCCGACTCGGAGAGTGGCGTGTCGCGGATGCGCTCGGGGCCGAACTCGTCGAGGAGCCCTTTGCTCACGGCGAAGCAGCCGCCGTAGCGGCCCACGTCCTCGCCCATGAGGAAGACCCGCGAATCGCGCACCAGTGCGTCGCGGATCGCCTCGCGAATCGCCTCGCGATAGGTGATCTCGCGAACGCCGCCTGCGCTCGCTCCACCGGCAGCATTCGCCGCAGCGGTCATCGCAGCACCTCGCGCGCGTAGACGTCCCGGGCGAGGTCCGCGACCGGCTCCCAGGTGCCCGCCTCCGCGAACGCGATCGCCGCGTCCACCTCGCTCTCGACCTCCGCGCGCAGCCGCTCGACGAGGGATTCGTCGGCCGCTCCCTTTTCGGCGAGCACGCGCCGGAAGCTGACGATGGGATCGCGTTCCTTCCAGCGCTCGACCTCGTCCTTGGAGCGATAGAGCTCGGGGTCGTACATCGAGTGGGCTCGGAACCGGTACGTGCGTAGCTCGAGGAAATAGGGCCCCAATCCTGCGCGAATCGAGGCACACGCACGGCGCGCTGCCGCTTCCACGGCGAGCACGTCCATGCCGTCGACGGTCTCGGCGGGAACGCGGTAGCTCTCGGCCTTGTGGCGCAGATCGGTTTCCGCCTCGGAGCGCTCGATGGCGGTGCCCATCGCGTAGAGGTTGTTCTCGCACGCGAACAAGACCGGCAGCCGCCACAGCTCCGCCAGGTTCATGGACTCGTGGAACTCGCCCTCGGCCACGGCACCTTCGCCGAAGAAGCACGCGGTCACTTGCGACGACCCGCGGATCCGATCCGCCAACGCCAGGCCCACGGCGATCGGTAGCCCGCCGCCCACGATGCCATTGCCGCCGTAGAAGCGAGTGTCGGCGTCGAAGAGGTGCATCGAGCCGCCGCGGCCGCGGCTCACGCCTTCGACCTTGCCGTACATCTCCGCCATGACCCGCGCCGCGGAGACGCCCCGCGCCAGCGCGTGGCCGTGCTCGCGATAGGTGGCGACGATCGCGTCCGCAGGCTCGAGGGCTTGCATGGCACCCACCGCCACCGCCTCCTCGCCGATGTAGAGATGCAGGAAGCCGCGGATCTTTTCGGCCGAATAGAGCTCGGCACAACGCTCCTCGAAGCGCCGCACCAAGAGCATCTGACGCAGTAACGCCACACCATGCTCCGCATCGAGCGCGTGG
The DNA here is from genome assembly GCA_964447125.1 of uncultured bacterium. Lineage (GTDB taxonomy): Bacteria > JADJOY01 > JADJOY01 > JADJOY01 > JADJOY01 > JADJOY01. The sequence continues at coordinate 5,602 of CAYUSL010000209.1, forward strand.
GGCGCGCTGGGCTGTGCGAGGCGCTCGTTCATGCCGCGGTCTCCAACGTCGAGAGGTCGCCCTCCGGGAGCCCCAGCTCGCGCGCCTTGAGCAGGCGCCGCATGATCTTGCCGCTGCGGGTCTTGGGCACGCTGGCGACGAAGTCGATCTCCTTCGGCGCCACAACCGGCCCGAGGCGCTTTCGCGCGTGGGCAGCGATCTCGCGGCGAAGCTCCTCGCTCGGCTGGTGGCCGGGCTTGAGCGCCACGAACGCCTTCACGGTCTCGCCGACCATCGGATCGGGCTTGCCGATCACTCCCGCCTCGGCGACGGCGCGGTGCTCGAGGAGCACGCTCTCGACCTCGAACGGCCCGATCAGGTGGCCTGCCGACTTGATCACGTCGTCGGCACGTCCCACGAACCAGAAGTAGCCCTCGGCGTCGCGCCGCGCGAGGTCACCGGTGAGGTACCAGCCGCCGCGGAAACATTTCCGATAGCGCTCGTCCTGACCGAGATAGCCGCGGAACATCGACGGCCAGCCGGCGCGAAGCGCCAGTTCGCCCTCTTCGCCGGGAACGCTGACGAGCTCCACGTCGTCGTCGCCGATGCGACGGACGATGGCCGCTTCCACGCCCGGGATCGGCCGACCCATCGAGCCCGGCTTCACGTCGCACGCGAGGTAGTTGGCGATCATGATTCCGCCGGTCTCCGTCTGCCACCAGTTGTCGTGGATCGGTAGCCCCAGGACCTCGCTTCCCCACACGACGCCTTCCGGGTGCAGCGGCTCGCCCACGCTCGCGACGAAGCGCAGGTGCGAAAGATCGCGGCAGCGCGCCAGCTCGGGGCCGGCCTTCATGAGCATTCGCACGGCCGTCGGCGCCGTGTACCAGACCGTGACGCGCTCTTCCGCGAGGATCCGGTACCAGCGCTCGGCATCGAAGTCCGCTTCGTCGACGAGCATGGTGACGCCGTGGGTGAGCGGCGCGACGATCCCGTACGAGGTGCCGGTGACCCAGCCCGAATCGGCGGTGCACCAGAAGAGGTCCTGGGGATGCAGGTCCAGCGCGAACCGACCGGTGGCGTGGTGACAGACCACCGCCTGATGAACGTGCACCGCGCCCTTGGGTGTGCCGGTGGTGCCGCTCGTGAAGTGGAGCAGCGCCATGTCCTCGGGATCGGTGTGTGGGATCGTGAACGACTCGCTGGCGCTCGCGAGCAACGCTCGCAAATCACGGGTTCCCGGCGACGAGATCGGCTCGTTTTCCTCGGCCACCAGCAGCACGTGCTCGAGCGCAGGCAACTCGCCGCGGATCGCCTCGACCTTCTTGCGGTAGAGCGATTCGGTGGTGACGAGCACGCGACCGCTGCCGAGCGCGAGCCGGGTACGGATGGGCTCAGGACCGAACGCCGAGAAGAGCGGCGAGAACACCGCACCCGCCTTCAGGGTGCCGAGTGCGGCGACGTAGAGCTCGGGAATGCGCCCCGCCAGCGAGAAAACCCGATCGCCTTTCCCGATACCGAGGCTGCGCAGGACGTTCGCGAACTTGCTGGTCAGCGCGGATAGCTCGCCGTAGGTGAAGCAGCGCTCCGCGCCGTTCTTGCCAAGCCAGCGGATCGCCAGATGATCGCCGTGGCCGCGCGCCACGTGCGCGTCCACTGCTTCGTGGGCGATGTTGAGACCGCCACCGGGCAGACCGGCGAGCTCCCGGGCTGCGTCTTCCCAGCGAAAGGCGGCGCGCGTCGCTTCGTAGTCCGTGAGGTTGGGCCGTAGCGCATCCGATCGATGCGCTTTGCGGATGCGCTCGATCGTCACGCGTCACCTCCTCCGGACCCTCTCGCGTAGCCGGCGTGCTCCCCCGCGGCCATCGGGTAACTCGTTCCGCGGCGACTACGTGGTTTTTCCGGCACCACTCTTGGGAAGTGCAACGGTCTCGCCACCGTTTTCCGCGCGCGCTGCACGGCGCTCTCGACGCTTCGCGAGCCGGACGCGCCGGGGCGTCGCGCTTGCACGAACGACCGGTGAGGCCCGCGTGTGCGGGCTCGGGAGCCCGCGGTTGAGCGACTCGAGCAGCGACAGCAAGAGCGAGGAGCTGCGGCGCGTGCGACGCGCGCTCGGTCGTCTCGCCCGCCGTGCGCCGCTCACGTCGCGAGCCTTCGGCGAGCTCAACAAAGCCACCCAGCGAGCGGGGGCGCTGGACGCGCGCACCAAGGAGCTGATCGCGCTGGCGATCGGCGTCGCGTCCAAGTGCGAAGACTGCGTCGTCTACCACGCCGCCGACGCCAAGGCCGCCGGTGCCACGGACGAGCAGATCGTGGAAGCGGTGGAGGTCGCGGTGATGATGGGTGGGGGGCCGGCGCTTCTCTACGCGAGCAGGGTGCTCGAGGTGCTGGAGAGCGCAGGCACCGTCGCGGCGGCAGCGCCATCGCGAGGAAAACCGTCATGACCACCGTCGCGGAGCGCCTGGCGCTCAGTCAGAAGCCTTCCGCCGAAGCGCTCAGGCTGCACCCTTTCTACGCGGGGAAGATCCAGATCGCCCCCAAGTGCGCCATCCGCAACTACGACGACTTCGCGATCTGGTACACGCCCGGCGTGGCAGCGCCATGCAAGGCCATCCAAGCGGAACCGGAGCGGGTCTACGAGCACACCAACAAGGCCAACTCCGTCGCCATCGTCACCGACGGTACGCGGGTGCTCGGGCTCGGCGACATCGGCCCCGCCGCGGGCCTGCCGGTGATGGAGGGGAAGGCGCTGCTCTTCAAGTACCTGGGCGGCGTCGACGCCGTACCCGTCTGCCTCGCCACCAAGGATCCGGACGAGATCGTGCGCGTGGTGAAGCTCATCGCCCCGGCGTTCGGAGGCGTGAACCTGGAGGACATCGCACAGCCGAAATGTTTCCGCATTCTCGATCGCGCCCGCGCCGAAACCGACATTCCGGTTTGGCACGACGACCAGCAAGGCACCGCGACTGCAGTCCTCGCGGCGCTCGGTAATGCCCTCGAGGTCGTCGGCAAGGCGCGCGACCGCGTGCGGATCGCGCTCGTCGGGCTCGGCGCGGCGAACGTCGCCATCGCGCGGCTCTTGCGCGCCGCCGGGTTCGACTGGGGCGGCCTCGTGGCCTGCGATCGCGGCGGCGTGCTTCACCGCCAGCGAGCGGACATCGAGGCTCGCGCCGCCGATTTCGAGGACAAATGGCGACTCTGCAGCGAGAGCAATGCCGAAGGCGTGCGCGGCGGCATCGCCGAGGCCTTGCGTGGCGCCGACGTCTGCCTCGCGTTCTCGTCCTCGGGGCCGGGTGTGATCGACCCCGCGTGGGTGAAGGCGATGGCGAAAGACGCGATCGTGTTTGCGTGCGCGAACCCCGTCCCCGAAATCTGGCCGTGGGACGCGCACGACGCGGGTGCACGAATCGTGGCCACCGGACGCAGCGATTTCCCGAACCAGGTCAACAACTCGCTGGTCTTTCCGGGAGTCTTCCGCGGCACCCTCGACGTCCGCGCCAGCACCATCACCGATGGGATGGCGCTCGCTGCAGCCGACGCGCTCGCCGCGTTCGCTCGCAGCCGCGGGCTCGGCGAGGAGCGGCTGCTGCCGCGTATGGACGAGTGGGAGGCGGTGCCGCAAGTAGCGGCGGCCACCGGTCTCGCCGCCATCGAGGCGGGTGTGGCGAGGGTGGTCCTCAGCGGCGGCGAGCTGGTGCGCTCCGCGACCGAGCGCATCCGCGCGTCTCGCGAGCTGGCGCGCGTCCTCACTGCCAGCGGCCTCGTCGCGGCACCGCCGAGCGAATGAGCAGGCGAGGAACATCGTAGAATCGCCGCATGAATGTTCCTCGGATCGCAAGCGCTTCGTCACCCGCTCTCGAGCGTCTCCGTCGAATCCATCCGGGCGTCCTCGGTCGCGCCACGGCACTCGTCGTAGCCCTGGCGGTCTTCACACCGGGCTGTGGCGGCGACGGAACGCCCCCCGCGAACGCGCTCGGCGGCGTACCCGACCGGATCGCAGCGCTCTGCAGTGGTTGGACGGATCACCCGGCCAATCCGCTCATCGCGCCGCCACCGCTCGAGCCGATCATCGCCGACCCGAGCTTCGTACGCCCGGAAGATGCACCCGATGGGCGATGGCACCTCTTCGCCCATGCGGTCTTGTCGGGGATTCACCACTACACGTCGAGCGACGGCATCGCCTGGACGCAGGCCCAGCCAGCGCTCTTCGGCGCAGCGAGAATCCGCCCTTACGTCTACCTGGAGGACGGCACCTACTACCTCTTCTACGAAGCGCTCACCGACTTCACGCACTCGCACATGGAGCTGCGAACCTCGTCCGATCTCTTCGCCTGGAGCGAGCCCATCACGGTCCTCGAGCCGGAGCTCGAATGGGAGCGCGGCGTCAACTTCACCACCGGCAACCCCTTCGTCATGAAGCGCGGTGATACCTACTGGCTCTACTACAGCGCCGACGGCGTGTTCTTGAACGACACGCTCTACTTCGAGCCCAAATACGTGGGCGTGGCGCGCTCCCAGAGCATTCGCGGTCCGTATCGCAAGGAACCGCTGCCGATCCTCGGTCCCTCGATCACCGATCCCGAGCTCAACCTGGGTGCCGGCTCGATCAAGCTCCTGACCGCACCCGTGGACGGCCGCTGGGTCGCGTTCAACAACACCATCTACGACGACGAGAACGGCGAGTCGCGCAGCTCCATCCGCGTGCTCTTCTCCCAAGACGGGCTCGCGTGGCGCAAGGCGTGCGACCAGCCGATCGTGGCCCCCGAGCCGAACACCTGGAAGCGGACGTTCGTATATGCGTTCGACGTGAAGCCGGTCGGGGACGAGCTGTGGATGTACTACAACGCCCGCGCCGG
>CAYUSL010000210.1:0-2278 GCA_964447125.1 uncultured bacterium
ACGGTGGCCGCCAGCTCCACACGGTAGGTCTGACCGTCGCTCTCCACACCCTCGCTGCGCAACGTGTAGTGGCTGACGTAGCCGTCGGAGGCCGCGTAGATCCTGTCGCGCACGGTGACGAAGTTCTCGGTGAGCGTCCGCGAGTCGATGAGCGTGCCCACCACCTGCTCGACGGCGCGACGCATGGCATCGTGAACGGCAACATCGCGCGCCGCCGCTACACCTCCGCTTGCGAGCGCCGCACGCCCTTCGACGGTGACGGCCACCTCGTCCGCAATCACCGGCACAGGCGGCGCGACAGCGCGCTCCACCGGAGCCGACGACGCCAGCGGCAGCGGCGCTACTGCACACCCCAGCGCAAAGAGCACGACTACCGACACCACGGGACGCCAGCGGTTCATGACCTTCACCCCACGGCGCGGCCGCCCTGGAGAGCTCCGCGAATCTCGCGGGCCACGACCTGCGCGACACCTCGTCCCGCTCGGCGCCGCGGAATTTCGGATGGCTTCATGGCGCGCTTCCCGTCAATCCAGCACGATCATCACTCGCGCCTGTGCCAGAAAGCTCTGGCTCTGCGCTGCGGTGCGCAGCCGCAGCGCATCGGCCTTCGGCAGCACCAGGTCGGCCTTCGCCGCACCGCTCGCTTGCGCGGCCTTGAGCACCAGCGGATTGTCCGTGACGCGCGAATTCCGCGTCGCAGCCTCCAGGTTCTTCGAGTAGCCGGCCATGCCGTGCTCGATGGCGTAGTCGCGCGACACGTACGCGGACCCGTAGAGCGGATCGCCGCCCTCTTCGACGAGCTTGGGGCTCATCGCGGGGCGCGCGCCCAGCCCGCGGGCATCGATCACCACGCCGGTGTAGGTCGGGCCGCCGGGCTCGGTCTTTGCTGCCTCCTCCAGCACCGTCCCCTTGGGCGGCACCGCTGGAGGCGTGGCAGGCGGAGTCGTGGGCGGCGTCACGACGGGTGTCGTGGGCATGGCCACGGGCGGCGTCGGCATCGCGGGGATGATCGTCGCCGCAACGCTCGGCTTGCCTGTGGTCTCGTGCAATCCGAGGCGAACCATCACGGTGCAGGTGCCGTCGGGCAACGTCTGCTTCTCGATCGTGGTGGCCTGCACCAAGCCTTGGATCTGGCTCTTGATGACGTCGTTCTGGGTCACGTAGTTGGCGACGGTGGTTTCGGATGTGATCTGCACTCCTTGCACGAGCTCCAGGAGATTGCGGCGAGCCTCCACCTCGGCTGCACGGCACGCCATCAGCCGCCCCTGCGCGGTGCTGGTTCCCGCGGGCGGCACACCCGAGCCTTCGGCGGTCACCACCTGCGAGCTCCAATCCACCTGGCCGATGGGCTGGCCGCGCGCGTCTTTGGCGGGCACGATCAGGCTGTCCTCCGTTGCCAGTGCCGCCGTCGCCGGCCATCCCACGACCAACGCCACCAGGCATGCTGCCAACCGCTTCGTCGTTTTCATGGCGATCTCCTCGCGTCGCTCGATGCGTCTCACCCCGTCCGGTGCCGGCGCGAGCGCGCGCGACATCGGCGGAGGCAGCACAGCGATCACTTCGCGTTCGCTCTCGTTCACGGTTCCCCGGATCGCACGGCGCGCCAAGAACTGGCACCGCGCTTGCGTGGGATTTTCGCGGCTCATGCGTCTCACTCCGCCATCCTCAGCGGCGATCGTGCTGATGCTGCTGGCGGCACTCGCCGGCTGCACGGCGATCCAGCCGCGCTACCTCACCAGTCCCACTCGCCTCTCGATCGCGGTGATCGGCGTGCGTTCCGCCGTCGCCGACCCGCGCCTGCACGATTTGCGCATCGGTTTCGGCCTCAAGGACCTGGTTGCGGAAGAGCTCTACGACGCGGAACGGTTCCGGCTCACCGAGATCGACCCCGCGGTGCGGAGGCACCTCGACCAGGTGGCGGTGGAGAGCTGGCAACGCAGCGCGCTTCCGAGCGAGCCCGAGCTCGACCGAATCGCGCACGACACCGGCACCGATCTGGTGGCCTTCGGCGAGATCGCGCGATTCGAATCGCCGCGCACCTCGATGACTCTCGGCCCCTTTTCCACCCAGACCAATCGCCTCGAAGTCACCGTCCAGGTCTGCATCCGCGATCCCGAGATGCAAACGAGTTGGTGCGAGCAAGGCCACGGCGACGCCAGCGCGAGCGCCACCGCCACTGCGTTCGAGTTCCGTGGCGACCGCGCAGTCTTCGATCAGACCACCATCGGCAACGCCGTCGCGGACGCGGTCGATCGAGCCGTGAAGGCGTTGATGCGCC
>CAYUSL010000210.1:2378-9013 GCA_964447125.1 uncultured bacterium
GGGCGCGAGGAGCACGTGACCGGGCTCAGCGGCGAGTCCCGCGCCACCACCCGGCTCGGCATCCAGCTCCGCTTCGCGTCGGTCGCCACCAGCGAGTTCATCCCCGCCTCGGCGGTCGGCGAGGCACTCTCGGACGAGGACGTGCGCACGCTCTTCACCCACAGCCGCGCCAATTTCTCCGAGAGCGCCATCGGCCAGGCGACGCAGGCGGCACTCGATCAAGCCGTCCCCCAGCTCCTCCGGCGCATCGAGCGCTCCGGGCTCAGACCAGCGCCCTGAGATGGATCGAGGGGATCGCCGCGCATCGCGTGCCATGACGGTCTCTCACAAGAAGAAGGCTCGCATGCCGAGGATGACGGCGTTGGTGTCGTAGTTGTCGATCTCGAAACGCGTCCGGTAGCCGAGGTTCAACACGAAGCTCGGGCTCACGGCGAAGTCGCCCGAGACCAGCAGCGTGGTGAACGAGCCGACGTCCTCCAGATCGCTGTCCGCTCCCGGTTTGAAGCCCGTGGTGCGGTAGGCCTGAGCGTTCAGCGAGAAGTACTGGAAGAGCGGGATGCCGACGCCGCCACCGTACGCCACCGAGACCGTGCAGTCGGTCTTGCCGTCGCTGCGATCGAGATTCGAGAGCACGCCCTGACCGACGGCACCCAGCGAGAGCTTCGCGGGGCCGAGGTCGAAGTGGAACCCGGTCAGCAGGCCGCCGCCGTAGAAGAAGACGTCGTCAGGCTTGGTGTCCACCCAGTCCACGTTGCCGTAGAGGCCGAGCAAGAAGACGTCACCCAAGTCCCAGCGGTAGCCCACCTTGGCGCGTGCGGTGTTGTTGCAAGCGAGATCGTCACCGTCGAGCCGCGAGTAGGCACCGTCGACGAAGAACGTGCCACCGCCGAGGGTGGTGCTCGAGTAGCCGAGCGCGATCTGGTAGGTGTTGCCGTCGATCGGCTTCGCTTCCCAGAAGTCGACGGTCACGTTGGCATCCACAGCGCTGAACGTGAGCACCGAGCGCTCGCCGCTGACGGCGCCGCCGGGGATCCCTGGCTGGGTTGCGGACCCACCGCTCGCGCCATTCACGGATTCGGCGGCCGCGCCCTTCGAGACCGACAGCGAATCCGGCAGCACCGGTGCGAGCACCTGCTCGGTGAAGACCGACACGGCGTTCTCGACTGCCACGTCACCGGTGCTTCCCAGGCCGGCGACACCTGTGCCTGCGCCGCCGCCGAGACACACGCCACCGACTGCATCGACGGCGAGCGAGTAGCAGTCGCCGCGTGTGCCGCAGCCACCGAACTCACCCAGACCGGTTCCGCGGTCTGTGATGTAGTTCGCGGTGGCGGAAGCGCACGAGGACTGGAAGTCGTAGTACTCGAAGCATGCCCGAAGCTGGGCGTTGGTCGGATCCGGAATGGTGCAGCCGATGGGCACCTGCGCGCGCGCCGTGGAGCACCAGGCCACGAGCGCCGTCAGCACACTGAGGAACACCAGCACGGGATGGGAATTCCTGCTGGACCGGTTCATGAAGCCACCTCCCGGAGCGGCGCGTGGGAACGCGCTCACGCTCCTCCTGAGCTCACGTCTGAAGCGGCGATCCAGCCCGCCAACACGCGGTCACGGGGAAGTCACGAACCGATCCACCGGTCCCGCGAGAGGCTCCGGCGTGGATACGAACCCGATTCTCGATCGAGCAAGGGATGTGCCGGCATCTCGTACTCGACCGGTTGGACGAACGGCGGGCGGCGGGGTCTCGCGAAGGCGAGCAGAATCACGCGTCGCGAACCGCGACGCTGCTCATCGTCACGAATCCTCGACAGTCGCAGCCCTCGCGGGCGCAGTGCGCGGGGCGCTGACATCCGTCGCGCGGAACCCGAACGATCGGGTTCGTTACCTCGACGCCACTGTCGTCTACGGAGATCTGCTGAGTGTCGCCTCGCTGAGCGGTGTGCGCGGCGTGCCCGACGAGCGCCTCACGGCAGCCTGATTGCAACTTCGCTCAGGTGATCGGAGGGGCCGTGCTCGCCGGCGCTGTTCGAAGTCGAGAGCGGGTGCCTCCGCGAGGAGGGGTCATGCGTCGACACGCAACGACAATCGCGCGCTCCGCCCGTTCGGTGATCCTCCTCACGTTGCTTGCTGCTGCGTGCGGTGGTGGGAGCGGTGGCTCCGAGCCTGCTGCCGATCCACCGCTGCGCCCCACCACGCTGATCGCCCGAAACGACCTCGGCGTCGCGCCCAATCCCGGTGCCGGCGGACGGGCCGGTACGCTCTTGCGTTTCGTCCAGCTCACCGACATCCACATGACCGACGAGAGTTTCCGGATCTTCTCCGGAGACCTCGAGGCGCTCGTCGACGACTTCGGCGATGCCATCGGTTTCGGCGGATTCCAGCGCGCCACGGAACAGGAGACGCGCGACGTGGACGTGCTGGCGGCGTTCGTCGCGACCATCGATGCGATGAGCCCACCTGCAGCGTTCGTGCTCTGCACCGGCGATTCCGCCGACTCCGGGATTCGCAGTGAAGCGGAAGCAGCGCGTGACGGCCTCGACGCGTTGCGGGTGCCATGGCTCCAAGCCGTCGGCAATCACGACGACTTGGCGCTGGGCGTGATCCCGCCCGACGTCGCGAGCAGCGTGGTTTCGGGCGACTACCTGGAGATGGACGACTTCGTGTCACTCCACTTCGACGACCACCACGCACCCAGCGAGCGCATTGCTGCGGGTCATGGCTTCGCGCTCAATCCGCGATACGACGGCGCCAACCCCAAGAGCAGCCGTGCCTACTACGCATTCGACGCGGCTCCCGCCCGCGACGGCAATCCCGCCATCCGCATCGTGGTCCTCGAGACCACCGAGGAAGGCGGCGGCGCCAACGGCTCGATCGGAGACGAGCAGCTCGGCTGGCTGCGCAACGAGCTCGATGCGAGCCGCGCCAAGATCGTGGTGCTGGCGAGCCATCACCGGCTCGCCGACCTCGACAGTCCGTTCGGCGTCCACGACGGCGGCGACGTGCGACGGGTGCTCGATGCCTATCCGCAGGTGATCGCGCACGTGTCGGGGCACACCCACATCCACTCGATCACCGCCCATCGCGGCAGCGCCAACGGGACCGGCTATTGGGAGATCCAGGGCTCGTCGCTCATCGATCAGCCCCAGCACGGCCGCGTCTTCGAGATCGCCAGCAACGGCGACGGCACCGGCACGCTCACCAGCTACGTGTTCGAGCAGCGCGCGCACGGCGCGCTCGGCGAGAGCGCCCGGATCTCCGCGGAAGCGGCGGCGCGCGACCCGTTCGACGGCTCGGGCGACCCGGAGGATCGCGACGTCGAGCTCACGTTCGCGCTGCCCACGGGTTGAAGCGCGTCACCTGCGCCGAGTCGTTGCGCGCTCTCGCAGCCTGGCGCTGACGGAGCAGCGCCCTCCAGCGGCGAGCCACTCGTGACGCGGATGATTCTTGGGCCAGCGGGGGGCTTGAAAAGACCCGATCGTGCACCGCTCCCCAAGCGCTGAGCGCGCCGGGCTCCACGCGCGCCGGCGATCCCTCCGCTAGCCAGAGGCGAGCCGACGAGCGAAGCGAAACGCCTTGGGGGTGGGACCCGATGCGGCTTTGCCGCGGCGGGCGGGGGGCTGGAAACGCCCCCCGCAAAAACTCAATCGTCCCACCCATGACTCGGCAGCGGGCAGAAGGCCGCGATGCCGAGGTCGGGATTGATGCCCGAGAGCACGGCCACCGCGGCGCCGCTCTTGGGATCGAGGGCGGGCGAGCCGCTCATGCCGTCCTTGGCCTCGCAATCGACGAAGAAGCCGTCGAACTCGATGCCCTCGGCGAGCTTGATCGTGTCCCAACCGGAAACCGGCCCCTCGATCCACTCCAGCTCGCCTTGCTGCGGGTAGCCGACGATCACGAGATCGGCGCCGTCACGCGGCAAGCGTAGATCGAGCTCGAGCGGATCGCAGGCAGCGCCGTCGGTCTCGAAGATCGCCAGATCGCCCGGGAGCGAGAGCTTCCACGCTTTGACGGCGAGCACCCGTCCCGATGCCTCGCGAATCGCGAGCTGCTCGGGCGCGGTGATGTCGTTCGAGTGCAAGTAGTGGCGCGCGCCCAGGAAGCGGCCGTGACCGACGATGCGGAAGCACGTCGCGAACGGCTCGACTCCCTCCGCGCCGGCAGCGCGGCCGATGCGAGCGATGCTGCGTCCCAGGCGTTTCGATTGCGCTGTCTTCATCGTCGAATGGATCCGATCTCGCGAAGTCGTGGGCGCTCAACCCCGAGCGCGTCGCGGCACCGGTCGTAGCACGACTCGCGGCTCGCGCGAACCCCGGCGCTTGCGTTCCTCGCGTGCCTGACGGCGAGCCTCGGCGGCGCGCTCGCGGCCGTGCCCGGGACGACGGGGTGCACGCTTGGCGGAGTCGGTGGCGCGATCGTTCTCCACGAGCCAATCGAGAACGAGCGGGAAGATCTCCTCGGGTGCCCGCTCGCCGAGCACCAGGTCCACGTGACCGTATTCCGAAGAGAAGCCGCTCTCGACCCCCACCTCCAGGAATTTCTTCTTGGGCGACGAGATCCGCTCGTAGATGAAGCGGATGTCGCGGGTGGGCGTGAGCCCATCTCCCGCACCGGCGAGAAAGAAAACCGGCGCCGTGATGCGGTGCAGGTCTTCTTGATACGAGAACGTCTCGTAGTAGTTGTGGAAGTCCTTTTCTTTGTACCAAACGCCGTATTGGAAGATGAGCGGGCTCGCGAGATCGTCGACGCCGTGGCGGGCCATCACCCGCAGCGTCTTGGGTGCGATGTTGGCCGTGGTCCAGACGATGCGGTGCCCCAGCGGACGTGCCAGCCCCGCGAGCGGCGCCACCAGCTTGGCGAGCATTCCCTGCGGCAGCATCGGCACGATCTTGAGCAGCCACGCGAACGGAAGCATCCGGTCCATCACCGGATCGGAGGCGAGCACCATCGCGGGCGAGCCGATGGTGGTGGCCGAGCGCAGCACGTCGGGATCGGTGCTCTTGAGCAACGGATAGGCGAGCATGCCGCCCATGCTGTGCCCGATCCAGTGCACGCCGCGGAAACCCACGGTGCGCGCGATGTGCTTGAGCGCGGCGGGAATGTCGTGGCCGATGTAGTCGTCGAAGGTGTAGTCGAAGGTCTTGCGTTTCAGCAGGCCTGCGCGCCGGCTCGCGCCCGCGCCGCGCAGCTCGATCACCCAGGCGTCGAATCCCTGCGTGTTCAGATAGCGCGCGAGACTGAGCCGTCCGGGATAGTCGAGGTTGTTTCGGTTCGATCCGAGACCGTGGCAGAGCAGCACCGGGAAGTGGCGCTCGGACCCCGGCGGCGCGGGATAGCGATAGAGCGCGATGTCCCAGCCGTCGCGGGTGCGCGCCCGATGCAGCTCCGCCCCACGGCGATCGCGACGTGGCCCAGGCGCTCGACGGCCGATCATGCTCACCCTCCTTGCGCTCGCTTCTGAGCTTCGATGTTGAGCTGGGTGACGATCGCCGAGTGCTTCTCGGCAACCTCCATGTTTCCCTTCTTCTGGTAGAACATCGACAGGTTCGTGTGCGGGAACGGATCCGTCGGATCCAGCTCGGCAGCGCGCATCGCGATCTCGATCGCCTTGTCCTGATCGCCGTTCTTGGAATGCGCCATGGAAAGCGCGAGCAGGAGCTCGACGTCGTCGGGCGCCGAAGCGAGCCCCTTCTCGAGGGTCGCGATGGCCTCGTCGAAACGCGACTGGCCGAGCGCCGTGAGGCCCGCCATGTACAAGGAATCTCGGTCATCCGCCATGAATGTTGCCTCTCTCGGTGGGCTCGCCGATGCAACCGCCGCACGAGTGGCGAGCCGCGCAATCGGGCCTGAATCGCGGCCGAAATGGGCCGTCGCAAGCGGCTCGAATCACCCGATCGCGCTCGGGCTCGCCAGGTTACGCGTCGACCATTTCACGCGCAAGCGAGCTCGGGCGCGCACGCCGATCGCGCCGCCATGAACGAGGGATTTCTCGCGGAGCTCCGCGCGATCGTGGGCAGCGCTGCGGTGATCGCCGACAGCGAGTCCTTGCTGACCTACGAGTCCGACGCCTTCACGCTGGCGCGCGCGGCGCCTGCGGCAGTCGTGCTGCCCGGGAGCACGGCGGAGGTGGCAGCGGTGATGGCGCTCTGTCACCGCGACGGCGTGGCCGTGGTGCCGCGCGGCGCAGGCACGGGACTCTCGGGCGGCGCCTTGCCAGAGCGCGGCGGCATCGTGCTCGAAACCGCGCGCATGCGTCGCATTCTCGCGATCGACCCCGATGCGCGCGTGGCGCGCGTGCAGCCCGGCGTGACCAACGCCGGGCTATCGGCAGAGGCGAGGAAGCACAGGCTCGTATTCGGCCCCGATCCGTCGAGCGGCATGGTCTGCACGCTGGGTGGGAACGCGGCGGAGAATGCCGGTGGACCCCACGCGCTCAAGCACGGCCTCACGGCCCAGCACGTGCTCGGCCTCACGGTGGTGCTCGCCGAGGGCGAGGTGCTGGAGCTGGGCGGCGCTCTCGACGGCATGCCCGGCTACGACCTGGTCGGCCTCTTCGTCGGCAGCGAAGGAATCCTCGCCGTCACCACCGAGCTCGTCGTGCGACTGGTCCCGTCCGCCGCAGCGACGCGTACGCTCCTCGT
>CAYUSL010000210.1:9113-10340 GCA_964447125.1 uncultured bacterium
AGATCCGCGTCGGCACCGACGAGACCACGCGGCGCAAGCTCTGGAAGGGCCGGAAGAGCGCCTTCGGCGCGATGGGCCGGCTGCGCGGCGACGTCTACGTCCTCGACGGCACGGTGCCCGTGAGCGAGCTCGCGCGACTCATCGCCTTCACACGCGACGTCGCCGCGCGCCACGACCTCACGATCTGCAACGTCTTCCACGCCGGCGACGGCAATCTCCACCCCAACATCTCGTTCGATGGACGCGATGCCGATCTCACGCGGCGAGCGCTCGCAGCCGGCGCCGAGATTCTGCGGGCGTGCGTCGACGCAGGCGGATCCATCACCGGCGAGCACGGGATCGGTGTAGAGAAGCTCGAGTTCGTGTCGTGGATGTTCAGTGCCCACGAGATCGCCGAGATGGAAGCCATCAAGCGGCTCATCGATCCGTGGGGACGGCTCAACCCCGGCAAGCTGGTGCCGGCGAGCAAGGGCTGTGCGGAGGCGAAGGGCAAGATCGAGCTTCCCGAGGTGCCGCTGTGAGCGCCGAGGCGCGCGAGCGCACGCGGGCAGTCGTGATCGCGGCGATCGGCGACGATCGAACGCGCGACGCCACCGATCCAGCCGATCGGGTCGACGATCGGCTTCCGGCGATAGTTGCGCGTCCCACGAGCGCCGAGGAGATCGCGGCGCTCTTGGCAGCGGCGGCGCGCGAGTCGCTCGCCGTCATCCCCACCGCCGGCGGTACGCGGCGCGCGTTCGGCAATGCACCCGAACGCGTGGACGTGCTCCTCGATCTGAGTGCGCTGGCCACGGTGCGCGAGTGGTCGCCGCGTGACGGCGTGATGATCGTCGAGCCTTCCGTGGCGGTGGCCGACGCCGAAGCGCAGGTGGGCGCCGACCAGCGCACCTTCGCCCACGACTGGCCGTGCCACTCGCGCGGAACCTTCGGCGGCAGCGCCGCGATCGGCCGCATGCCTTTCGATCGCGTCGGCCCCGCCGGCCCGCGCTGGTCCGTGATCGGGATGAAGGTCGCGCACCCCGACGGTACGATTTCCAACCACGGAGCGCGGGTCGCCAAGAACGTCGCCGGGCTCGATCTGACACGGCTGCACGTGGGAGCGCTCGGGACACTCGGTGTGATCGTCGAGCTGACGGTGCGCACGCGACCATCCGCCATTGCGGCAGCCACCCACGCCGGCGCCGACGCGACGAGGGCAACCGCGCCGTGCGAGGTGGAGGCACGCGT
>CAYUSL010000211.1:0-10274 GCA_964447125.1 uncultured bacterium
GGCTGGTCGCCGACGAGCTGCCGTACGTGTTCCTGTGGCACGAGGAGCACATCGCCGTGATGTCGAAGCGCCTCACGGGCTTCGAGCTCGACTCCCGTGGCAGCTTCGAGTCCTTCGCCCGCGCCCAGCTCGCTCCGCCGTGAACGTACCGGCGGTCACGCCGATCGCATGGCCAACCTGCCGGTAGTGGCTTCGGCGATCCGGCGAGCCGGTTGCCAGCCATGACCGGCTGCGGCATAGTGGTCTGACCAATTGGTCAGGCCACTTTCGTGACAGCGACCACACCCCATCGAATCGCCACCGCCAAGCCACTGGCGGCGCGCTCCACACGGGGGAGCGCTGCGCGCGCCGCCCGCCCGCGCGCGACTGGCGGGACGGTGAGCTCGTCGAGCGAAGCGGTGTTCGAATCGTTGCTCGGGGACATCGTCCGCGGCGCCTTCGTCGCGGGCGCACGGCTACCCGCGGAGCGCGATCTGGCGAAACAGCTCGGCACCAGCCGTCCCACGCTGCGCGAGGCGCTGAGACGCCTCGCGGCCTGGAATCTGGTGGACGCGCGGCGCGGCTCGGGAGTGGTGGTGTGCGACCGCCGCGACTGGTCGATCGAGGTGCTGCCGGCCTACCTCCGTCACGGCGGCTGGATGATGGGCACCGACACGTCGCTCGAGCATCTCGTCGAAGACCTGCTCTCGCTGCGGCGCAGCTTGCTGCTCGAAAGCCTGGGGCTGGTCGCCAAGCGACTGCCGCCGGGCGGAACGGCGGCGGCGCGCGCCGAGCTGGCGCGGGCGTGGCGCCTGCGCGACGACCCGCTCGGCTTCGTCGAGGCGGACCTCGGCGTCATGCGGGCGCTGGTCGAAGCGGCGGGCTTCTTGCCGGCGGTTTGGCTGCTCAACCGCTTGGCCAGCGTCTACATCGACCTGGCACGGGTGTTCACGGGCAACGTGGCGCCGCCCACCGACTATCTCGAGTCCCACGAGGCCATGCTCACGGCGCTGGAGCGCCGTCAGGCTCGCACGGCGACGCGGGTGCTCAACCGTTATTTGGAACGACACGACGAACGACTGCTGGCGATCTTGCGGTCCGGCTGAGCGCGGAGCTAGCCCGGGAATAATCGCATGCAAACTTCGACTGATTTGCGGTGGTCACGAACGGCACGCGCCAGAGGCGCGACGCAAGCGCAGCGAGGCGGCTCGGGGGTGGGGCCCCACGAAAACCGCGCTTTTCGTGGGGCGGGGGGCTTGAAAAGCCCCCCGAGGCAACATCACTCAGCTCTGAAGGAAGCGATTCGCGCTTCCTTCGGAGCCACTGCATCGACCGTAGGCACAACACGCATGGATCCGTCCTTCTCACGGGGTATCCGATGACCGACACCGTCCTCGCCGACTACCGCCACTCGCGTTCCACGCGCGCGCTCCTCGAGCGCATCTTGCCGATCGTGCTGCCGCCCGAGGTCACGACGCGCAATCGCATGCAGGCGACCATCGACCACATCGAGATCTCGATGCGCGCGCTGCCGGTGCCGGTGCGATTTGGATTGCGCGCGGGGCTGTTCGCGTTCAACTGGGTGGCGGTGGTGTGGCCTGGCAACGGCGGCTGGAACGCAGTCCAGCTCGATGCCGCACGTGCCGATCGCTACTACCGCGGCTGGTGGCACAGTCCCTTCGCCCTCTTCCGCGAGTTCGCCAAAGGCATCCGCCAGATCTCGGCGCTCAGCTACTACGAGCTCGACGACGTGAAAGCCGAGCTCGGTTACACGCCCGATCCGTGGATCGAGCTGGTGACGAAGCGCCGCATGGCGCTTCACGGCGACCAAGTGCGTGCCCACGAGGCCACGCACACCCAGCGCGAGCCGCTGGCGGGAGTCACGCCGCCTCCGTGGGCGAGCCCGGGGCGCCGCGTGCGAAGGCCGATCGAAGGCGGCGCGCGCTCGCAGGCCCAGCCCTCCGCTTCCCGCGGGTCGATACCGGCGGGAGTCTTCACCCGCGACGACCTGGTCGGCGACGGCGATCTCGCGTGCGACGTGGTGATCGTGGGCTCGGGAGCGGGTGGCGCGCCGATGGCGGCCGAGCTGGCCGAAGCGGGCCTCGACGTGATCGTGCTCGAAGAGGGCGGCTACCACGGCACGGAGGAGTTCACCTCCAACGCCACGGCGATGGTCCGCATGATGTACCGCGACGGCGGCGCCTCGGCCGCTCTCGGAACACCGCCCGTTTTCTTCCAGGAGGGCCGCACGGTGGGCGGCTCCACGGTGGTGAACGGCGGCATGGCGTGGCGCACGCCGGAGCCGATCCTCGCCAAATGGCAGAACGAGGATCGCCTCGATCACATCGGGCCGATCGAGATGTCGTACTTCTACGAGCGCGTGGAAAAGCGCATCCACGTGGCCACTCAGGACCCCGAAACGGTGGGCCGCGACAACGAGCTGCTGCGGATCGGCGCCGATCGCCAGGGCTGGAAGTGGATCCACAACACCCGCAATCAGAACCACTGCGCCGGTTCGAACAACTGTGCCTTCGGTTGTCCGACCGGCGCCAAGCAATCCGCGCTGGTGAGCTGGATCCCGCGCGCCCTCCACTTCGGCGCACGGGTCTACGCCAACGTGCGCGTCACCCGGATCCTCGAGCGTGCAGCGACGGCGACGGGAGTCGAGGCACGGGTGGTCAATCCCAACGGCTCGCTGGGACGGACATTCCGCGTGCATGCGCGGCTGGTCGTATCCGCCGCCGGCGCGATGCAGACGCCCGCGCTGCTCATCCGCTCGGGGATCAAGTCCGCCTCGGGGCTACTCGGCGGCAACCTGAGCCTCCATCCCAACGGCAAGGTCTTCGCGGTCTTCGACGAGGACGTGCGCGGCTGGGAAGGCGTGCACCAGGCCTATCAGGTGCGCGAGTTCCAAGAGCAGGGCTTCTTGATGGCGGCGGTGAACGTGCCGCCCAACGTCGTCGCCATGACCATGCCCAGCTTCGGCAAGGAGCTGGGTGAGGCGATGAAGGACTACGCCAAGATCGTCACCGCCGGCATCCTCGTGGAAGACACCACGGTGGGGCGTGTCCGCGTGGGCCCCGATGGGCACCCGTACGCCTTCTATCAGCTCAACGACGCGGATGCGGCACAGGTGAAGCGCGGCGTGGCGCTGCTCTCCGAGCTGCTGTTCGCGGCGGGTGCCAAGCGCGTGATCCTGCCCTTCGCGGGTGCCAAGGACCTGCTTTCGGCCGACGACGCCAAGAAGCTGCTCTCGACGTACGTGCCCAAGAGCCACATGGAGATCGTGACCGTTCACCTCATGGGCACGGCGCGCATGGGCGCCGATCCCGCGCGTGCGGTGTGTAACAGCTACGGGCACGTCTACGGCATCGAGCGACTGGTGGTGAGCGACGCGAGCCTCTTCCCTTCGCCCATCGGCGTGAACCCTGCCGAGACCATCCAGGCGCTGGCGGTGCGGAACGCCGCGCATCTCCTCGAGAACCACAAGCGCTATCTATCGTGAGCTCCTGAGGTGACCGCCCAGCACGCTCGAGCGCGATGCGTCACCCAGGTCGACAAGCGGCGCTGGCCCGCGGCGTAGGGCGGACGCGACGCGGCAACCGAGGGACCGGTGGCCGTCCAGACCGGATGCGACCGGATGGAGGCGCATCGGTCCCTCGATGCGCCAGCGAAGGCGCCCGTGACCGGGCGGGCTTACGCTCCGCGCCATGAGCCGGACGAATGCGCGCCCGGTTCCGATGCCAAAGTGGGCTTTCGCGCCACGAACGCGTAGTTCTGACAGAAGGGATTCAAGAGTCTCGACGTGATGGCGTCGAGCGCGTTCCAGCACGCGGCAGCGACCCGCGAAGTGCGCAGCATGCGTGGCGCTCGCGCCCAGCCGTTTCGCGGTAGGAAACCGTACCGAAAGCACTCCGCGAGCGACATGCCGCACCAGTCGACGAGCCGACGGATGTCGGCTGCGACGAATCGATGGAGATGACCGCCTCGATGCAACTGCTGCGCGAGGATCTCGATCCAGCTCCACCGATTCGGGAAGTGGACGCACAGGAAGACACCGCCCGGCCGCAAGATCCGCTGCACCTCGGCCAGGCTCGCCGCTTCGTCGCCGCCCAGCTCGCGCACGTGCTCCAGCACGCCGACGGAGATCACCGCATCGAACGAGCTGCTCGCGAAGGGAAGCTGCGTCGGCTCGCCCGGACCGCCGCGCACGAATCGATAGCGATTCCAATCCATCCACGCGGCGAACGCACACGGTTCGAGGGCATAGCCGACGGCACGACGACCGGCGGCCGCGAGCACGTACGAGAGGTGCCCCAGCCCCGCGCCCCAATCGAGGACCCGCGCTTCCGGCGCGACGTATCGCTCGATGAGCGCGTGGAGCGGCCGGTACTGGGCGGCACCGATGCGGCTCCGGAAGGGGTCCCAGCCGGGTTCGGGCCGCAGCGCCGCGATGCGCAGCAACTCTTCGACAGAGGCGCGCGGAATCCCGTTCTCGCTCACGGCCTCGTTCCCCCAGCGCGGCGTCGGCTGCAGCGAGGCGACCTCACTCGGGGAAGAACCAAGGCACGATCACGCCACAAGTGACCTCGATGTTGTCCTCGTAGACGAACGCGTTCTTGCCCTTGATCTGGAACTCCATGCCGGCCGCGACGATCGCGGGGATCTGAAGCGGCAAGAGCGGCACCGAAACCTTCCCCCACGCGGCCCAACGCCACGACTCGGCGACGAGCTGCACCGCGTCCACGAACTGGGCGAACTCGGGCACGTTGCCTTCGATCGTCGCCGATTCCGTCCAGTTGAAGGTCGAGCCACCGGCGAGCCCGATGCCGAAGAGCGAGTACGAAGCCTGAAGCTGGGCCGCGAACTGCGAGCCGGGCGTGTAGTGATAGGTCTTGCCGAGGCCCGAGAGATCCGGGAAGACCGGCGCCAGCTCGTCGGCGATGGCCGGATCGACCGCCTGTAGCACGTCGATGAGCGTGCCGTGGACGGCGTAACCACCTCCCGCGAGCGGCTCCGTTTGGCTGGGCGGCAGCACCGACCGGAAGAGTGCCGCGAGGACCGGCTTTTCCTGCGACGTGATGCGGAACGCCACCGGTTCGGTGAAGTTGGTGGGCGATTTGCGATCGGTCGGCAGGTAGTACTGGTAGCCCATCTCCAGCGTCCACGACAGGAAACCGAGCGGCTCGGGAAAGCGCCAGTCGATCCACTGCTGGCCCTGGAATCCCCACGAGCCGACGCCGATGTCGAGCTCGGGGCCGAGCGCGAAGATGAGCGAGTTGTTGGGCGCGGCGAGGTGCCCCGTCGGCGCCACGACCTTGAACGCCGCGGCGAGCCCCAGGTGGTCCGTGCGCAGGTAATCGGCGCCGATGCCGAACGTGAAGTCGCCGAGCTCGAGGTCGTCGAGGACCTGCTCGGTGTCGGGTCGGGGGCGGCCGAAGAGCTCGATCGCCTGCCACAGCCCCTCGAGGTTCTGGAGCGAGTCGGTGTAGTCCTCGGGAAAGAGCTGCGGCAGGATCGCATCGAGCAGCGAGGCGGTGCTGGTCGGCGAGCTCGCGTCCGGCGGCGTGTAGCGCACGTGGAACGTGGGGGTGAGGCGCCCGAAGGGTTGCTCGGCGAAGAACGTGATGCGATCGGTGATGCCGTAGAAGAACTGGAACGTGTGGCCCGCACCCGTGCCCGTGAGACCGAAGTCGAGCTTGCCGCCGAACACGTCCACCGGCGCCAGCGTGGGGCCGGCGACGCCGTCGGCGTTGAAGCGCTCCTTCACCTTGATGGTCTTGTACTTGTACTGGACGAGCAGCATCCCCTGAAGCGGCACGGCGGTGTTCCGCCACAGGCTCTCGCGCTTCAGGACTTGCTGAGTGCGGCGCTCGAGGAGCGCGGTCCAATCGTCCCAGAGTGAGCCGTCGAGGGGCTTGCCTGCGGGAGGCACGAGCGACTCCGGCTGCGAGCCCTCGGGATCGACGTCGAAGCTCGCGGGGCGAAGTGCCTCGTCTTCCAGATCGGCTTGGATGTCGAGGCTCGGCATCGTCGTCGCGTCGGCGCCCGCAGCGCGAGCGGCAGGCGGCGACGCGATCGACGTGCAGACGAGAGCCACTCCGAGCATCACGAGCCACGTCTTCGACCGCGTCATCCGCTCACCTCGCTTCCGTGGGTGGAGCCACGCGCTCGCCGTCGCGAAGCGCGTTCAGCACGTCGTCGACGGCAGCGTCGAGCGCCGGCCCCGTGGCGGGACCCGGGCTCATCATCTGCTCGTAGCCGTAGAGATCATCCTCGAACTCATCGGCGTCCATGATGTAGCCGAGCTCGTCTTGGCCGAGCCCGACCAGAAGGCGATAGGGCGTGCTCATCGCGGCTTTGTAGCGGTGTCCGAGGCTCGGGAAGACCTCGCCGGGAACCGTGAGCCACGTGCTCGGCCCGAGGCGCCACGCGCTGACCGCGGTGGTAGCGCGCCGCTCGTCGTCGAGGTCCACGTCGAGAAGACCGAGCCAGCGAAAGAAACGCCACCAGCGGTTGTCGAACGGGATCTTCACCTCGCGGATGGCGGTGCGGATGCCACCGGGCTCCGGCGTCCAAGCCGCAGACGCTGGTGCATCGAGCGCAGCCGTGACCACGTCCGCGAGATCACGGCCCACCGATTCCGCGAGCGCAAAGTCGTGTGGACCGCCGTCGGGGATCCGCACCGTCACCAGTCCTCCCACGGCCCCGTTCACGAGCATCGATGTGCCACCGAGGCGGCGCTCGAGCTCGCCGTTGAGGGCGCCCGGGTAATCGGCGGTGACGAGCGTGTTGTCGCGCCCGAGCGCTTCCGGATGACAGGCCCAGCTCACGATCGTCGCCACCCCGTTGCCGTCGCCGTCGATCCAGCGCACCACGTCGAGCGCGTCGTCCTTGGCGCTCGCCGCTGCGGGGCGATCCTCGGCGTGGACGTTGTACGACAGATCGGGTGGCGCCTGCGCGTGCGCGAAACGCGCCGTCGCGGGACGGGCGTGCGTCGCCGCGTCCGCGGCACAGCTCGCGATGGCCTGCGTCACCCGCTCGACGTACTCGGGATCGATCCCCGAGCCCACCGGCACGATCCAGCCTGGGCCCCAGAGCCCGAGGGTGTCGGGCGCCGCGTGGACGTGCGTGGAGGAGACGATGACGCTCGCCGGAAATCGCCCGGTGATGCGGGCGCTCGCCGCATGCACGTCACGGTTCAGGAACCCGATCAGATCGAGCGCCACCAGCACCAGCGGAGTCAGGCCGTCGTCGAGAAACGCACAGCGCGCGTAGAGGGGATCGTGAACGCCCGTGGATCGCCGTCCGGGGCTGAAGCCGGCGAGGTAGGCCGGTCCGGCGGGAGTGATGTCGACCTTGGCCGCGCCTGCCCACCAGGTTCCAGGCGGGGGTGCACCGAGTGCCTCGTGGATGGCGTCGATCGCAGGAGCCGGCGCGGGCGCTGGCGGGGACGGTTCGCGCTGCGACGCGCACCCGGCAGCAATCGCCGCGAGCACGAGCACGAACGCGGCGCCCGCCACTCGCACGCGGGCGGGCGGCACGTCAGTTCACGAGGCCGGAGAGATCCGGCAGCGGCACACCCAGTGCCATGAGCTCCACGCCGAGCTTGTTGCGCATCTCGGTTTGCGCCTTCGCGATCGCCGAGGTCACCGCCGAGGCCACCAGGTCCTGCACCAGCTCCCGCTCCCCGGGATTCAGGATGCCGGGCTCGATCTGAACCGAGAGGATCTCGAGGCGCGCGTTGGCCACCACCTTGACCATGCCGCCGCCCGCCGATCCCTCGACGCGGATGTGACCCGCCTCTTCCTTCATCTTCTCGATCTTGGCCCTCAAGTCGCCCAGCATCTTGAGGGAGTCGGTCAACCGCGAGCTCAAGGCCGGCCTCCCTTCTTGTCGGGTCGTGCACCCTTGTCGTCGCCGACCATGTGCGGCTTGACCTCGACCACTTCGCCGCCGAAGAGATCGAGCGCCTGCTTCACGATTGGGTCTTCGAGCGCCTTGCTGCGAATCGCACGCAACTGCGCCGGATCCGCTGCGGGCTCGGCCTTGACGCTCTTCTTGGCGCCTCCCGGCGCCGCGGCCTTCGCCGACGCGACGCTCACCTCGAGGCTCAAGGAGCGGCCGAGCGCCTCGCGTGCGGTGTCGATGATCCGTTTCTCGGTCTCCGGCTCTTTGAGCGCGTCGAAGGCGATGCCGGGCTCGAGAGCGACCTTGAGCTTCTGGCCGTCGATGGTGACGGCTTGGGCCATGTCGAGCCAGCGCGCCGTGCGCGGGTCGCGATCCTTGAGCGCGCGGCTGAGCGCGGCGAGCTCCTTCGCCGGATCGCCGGGGGGCTTGGCGTTCGCCTCTTCGACACCGCTGCTGCCGCTGGCAGGAGTTGCCGTGGGCTTCGGTGCGGCAGCCGGCGGTTCCGGCTTCGCCCGCGCAGGCGGCTTGGGCGGAGGGGGTGCTGCGGCCGGCTCGGCGCGCTCGATTCGCTCCACAGCCGCTGCGGCGGCGGGACGCGACGGCGACGCTGGCGGTGGTGGCGGTGCTGCATCGAGCCTGGATTCGGTGCGTGCTGGACGCGAGCCAGAGGCAGGTGGCGGCGCGCTCGGCGCCGGCGCACTCGTCACCGCGTGGCCGCCCAGCCGCGTCTCGAGCGACTCGAGGCGCGCGATCGCTTCGGCGAGCGGCCGTACCGGTGCCAAGAGCGTGGCCCGCACCAGCGCCGTCTCCAGGGTGAGGCGCGGCTCCTCGGTGCGCTGCAGCTCGAGCTGGCAGCGCAGCCCCTGGTCGATCCAGCGCAGCACGTCCTCGATGCTGGCATTCGCGAAGAGCTCGAGGCGCACCAGCTCGTCGGCGCTTCCGCCCTTGCGTTCGCTCGCCTGGGAAGCCTTGGCGACCATCGCCGCGCGCAACGCTTCGAGGAGCGACGCGAGGAACGACTTGAGATCGTGACCGCGGGCCACGACCTCGGCGATCACCTCCAGCATGCGATCGGGATCGCGACCGGCGAGCGCCTGGATGGCACCCTCGATGATCTCGACCTCGACGCCGCCCAGCACCTCGCGCACTTCCTCGTCGGTGACCGAGGAGCTGGCGGCGAACGCCAGCACTTGATCCAAGAGGCTGAGGGCATCGCGCATGCTGCCGCGGGCCTCGCGCACGATCCAGGAGCACGCGCGGGGGCTCACGGCCACACCCTCGCGCTCCAGGATCTTCGCCAGAGCGCCCGCGATCTCCTCGGTGCCGAGCTCGCGGAAATCGAAGCGCTGGCAACGCGAAAGGATGGTGTCGGGAACCTGGTGCGCTTCGGTGGTCGCCAGCACGAACTTCACGTGCGGCGGCGGCTCTTCGAACGTCTTGAGCAACGCGTTGAACGCGTGCTTCGTCATCATGTGGACTTCGTCGATGATGTAGAACTTGAAGCGCAGCCGCGACGGCCTGTACGGCACGCCTTCCAGGAAGCGCTGCGCCTCTTCCACGCCGCGGTGGGTGGCGGCGTCGACTTCGATCACGTCGACGGCGTTGCCCTCGGTGATCTCGCGGCACGCCGAGCACGCATTGCAGGGCTCGGGCGCCGGCCCGTGATCGCAGTTGAGCGCCTTGGCGAGAATGCGCGCCGTGGAGGTCTTACCCACGCCGCGCGTGCCGCAGAAGAGATACGCGTGATGGACGCGATTCGAGCGGATCGCGTTCTGGAGCGTCCGCACCACGTGGTGCTGGCCGACGACGTCGCCGAAGAGCTGCGGCCGCTCGCGGCGCGCTAGAACCAGATAGCTCACGGTTCCCACCCTCGCGAGTGGCGCTCACCGTGCGTGCGATCGGTTCTCCGCCGGGAACTCCTCCCCGCGGCGAACGCCGTCCTCACTTCGACAACCTCGAGAAACGATCGGGCGCCACCCCTCCAAGGGTGGCAACCGGACGATCCGCGGCACATGAAGTCACCCGCTACCGCTGCTTCCTTCCGGACCTGACGGGTTTCACGGAACTCCATTGCGCGGGGCCCGGCTACCACCCTTCGAGGGGCGGATTTCGATGGCCCATCGCACTTCAGTGGCGGAGAGAGTGGGATTTGAACCCACGGTACCCCTTTTGGAGGTACACACGATTTCCAATCGTGCCCCTTCAGCCGCTCGGGCATCTCTCCTCGATTCTTCCCTCGGGCTTCTTGCGGTGTGTCGTCGGCGCCTGCCTCTCAGGCACCAGGGCTCTCTGGCGGAGAGAGAGGGATTTGAACCCCCGGTGGAGTTGCCCCCACAGCGGATTTCGAGTCCGCCGCCTTCAGCCACTCGGCCATCTCTCCAAGG
>CAYUSL010000212.1:0-10209 GCA_964447125.1 uncultured bacterium
GGCGCGATCATGTGCATCTGCCCGGACGACTGCGGCAAGGTGCTCATCAACTGCTCGTGCAGCTACTCGGGTGCAACGCGTGCCAAGATTCAGAAGATGATCGCCGAAGGGCTCGACGCCGAGCAGATCATCGCGCGCTTCGTGGCCGAGCAGGGGAAGATCGTGCTGGCGGCTCCCACCACCCGAGGCTTCGATCTGACCGCGTGGGTGCTGCCGTTTCTGGCGCTCGCGATCTCCGTCCCGGTCGTGATCGTGGTGATCCGGCGGCTGGGCTCACACGCGGCCCGCAGCGAGCCCGGCGCGAACGCGGCGCCTGCTGCCGGCGCGACCGGGGACAGCGCTCTGCGGGAACGCCTGGAACGCGAGCTGCGCAACCTCGACGCCTGAGCCCGAACCCTTTCGCCGAGCCGACGACCTCACTCGCGGGTGACCTGGACGCGCATGGACACGATGGCTATCGCTGCTGCCGCAGTGCTCGGCATGGGGTGCACGGTATTCGTGATCTGGCCGTTCTTGCGGCGCGAGCCCGCAGCCGGGCTCGGCCTCGACTCCGAATCCCTCGCGGACGAGCTGGCCGACGAGAAGAGCAAGCTCTTGGTCGCGCTCAAGGAGATCGAGTTCGACCATCGCACGGGAAAGCTGAGCGACGAGGATTTCCAGAAGCTCGATGGCGAGTACCGTGCGCGTGCCCTGGAGGTGCTGCGGCGGATCGACGAATTCGGACCCGTCGGCAGCGACGACGTCCTCGCGGCCGTGGAGGCGGATGTGCGGCGCGCCCTCGGCGGTCGCCCCGACTCCGCACCGCGAGCCTGCCCAGGGTGCGGCGAGCGCCTCGCGGGTGCGGTGCGGTTCTGCACCAGTTGCGGGCGACCGATCGCGGTGGCCACCGCGTGATCGGCGTCCCCGACAGCACCCGGATCGGCACGCATGCGTGATCTCTTGTTCGTCGCGCACGCTACGGCGTTCGCGGCGCTCGCCGCCGGTCTGCGCACGTGGCTGAACCGCGGCGCTCAACCCGCCGCAGCGCGACCTCCCCGTGACCCAGCCGCCGAAGAGCGCTACCGCGCCGTCATCGCCGAGCTCGCCGAGCTGGAGCGACAGAAGGAGCGCGGCGCGGTGACCAGCGATCTGTACGAGACGCGCCGCCGAGCGCTGATCGACACGGCCACCGAGCTCAAACGGACGTGACCGCACGTCCGCCCGAAACGCACACGAATCATGGCGATCGAGATCGCTGCGCTGGTGAAGCGGTTCGGTGCGCTCCGCGCACTCAACGGCCTCGACCTGGTCGTCCCCGACGGCGCTTTCCTGGTGCTCTACGGGCCGAACGGCGCCGGCAAGACGACCTTACTCAAGATCGTGGCCGGTCTTGCGAAGCCGTCCTCGGGCGCGGTTCGAATCGACGGTGAAGACCTGATCGCACATCCGCAGCGGCTGCGCGGGAGGATCGGCTTTCTCACCCACTCCTCGTATCTGTACGGCGAGCTCTCGGCGGAGGAGAACCTGCGCCTCTACGCCGAGCTCAACGGCCTCGATCGGCCAGCGGCGCGCGTGGCCGAGGTGCTCGCCGAGGTCGGGCTCTCGAATCGCGCCCACGATCGCGTCTCGACCTACTCTCGTGGCATGGTGCAGCGCGCGTCGATCGCCCGCGCCCTCATCCACCGGCCCAACGTGCTGCTCCTCGACGAACCGTTTTCCGGGCTGGATCCCGAGGCCGCCGACCACCTCCACGGGCTCTTGGTCGGGCTGCGCGACGGCGCGCGCTCGATGATCCTCGTCACCCACGACATCGCGCGGGGCTTGGCGCTCGCGGACCACGTGGCCATCCAGTGTCGCGGACGAATCGCCTGGCAGTCGCCGCGCGCGGACCTGACCGCGGAAGCGCTCACCGAGACCTATCGCCGCTCCGTCGCCGCATGAGCACCGGTGTGCAAACCCCGTCGGCGGCGCGCGCCATCCGCGCCGTGCTGCTCAAGGACCTCAAGACCAGCTGGCGTTCGCGCGCCAGCCTGGTGGCGATGCTGCTCTTCGCCGCGCTGATGCTCACGGTGTTCGCGCTGGCACTGCCCGAAGCTTCGTGGTCGAGCGAACCGAGCTCGCGGCGGCTGGCCGCGGGGATCCTGTGGGTCGCCATCGCGTTCGGCGGCGTGCTGGGGCTCAACCAGACGTTCGCGGCCGAGCGCGAGAGCAACACGATCGAGGGCATCCTGCTCACGCCCGTCGACCGCGGTCATCTCTATCTCGCGAAGTTCTTGGCCAACCTCGTCTTCCTGCTGGGCGTCGAGGTGCCCTTGAGCGCGCTCTTCGTGTTGTTCTTCGACGCCCAGATCGGTGGCGAACGGTTGCTGCCCTTCGCGCTGGTGCTGGCCCTCGGCACCGTCGGATTCACGGCGGCGGGCACGCTCTTCGCCGCGATCAGCTCGAGCACCCGATCGCGCGAGGTGTTGCTGCCGCTCATGCTGTTGCCCATCGCCACGCCGATCCTCTTGGCAGGAATCGAGTGCACGGCCACGATCCTCGAGGGTTATCGAGTTTCCGATCCGGACGTCGCGAAGTGGATCAAGCTCATGGTGGTCTTCGACGTCGTGAGCTTGGTCGCGAGCTTCCTCACGTTCGAGTACCTGGTGGAGGAGTGAACGATGTCGAGCACCAGCGCCACCGCGCATTCAACTCCCGCCGAATCCGTGGGCGCGATCCGCGTCGTGGAGCTCCTGGCGCGGATCGAGAAGCCGGCCGCCGCGCTGGCAGCCCTCGCCGTGTTGGCGGCGTTCGCCATGATCCTCTTCTACACGCCCGTCGAAGCCGAGCAAGGCGAGGTGCAGAAGATCTTCTACGTGCACGTGCCGTCGGCGTGGACGGCGTTCCTGGCCGTGACCATCGTGTTCGTGTCCAGCATTCTGTTCCTGCTCACCCGCGACCGGGTGTGGGACGAGATCGCCGCCTCGTCCGGCGAGATTGCGCTGGTATTCCTGACCATCGTGCTCACCACCGGACCGCTCTGGGGGCGGCCGGTCTGGAACACGTGGTGGACCTGGGACGCGCGACTCACCTACACGTTGATCCTGTGGCTGGTTTTCGCCGCGTATCAGCTCGTGCGGCCGTTCGCCGGCGAGAGCGAGCGCGGCGCGCGCTTCGCCGCAGTGCTCTCGATCGTCGGCTTCGCCGACCTGCCCATCATCCACTTCTCGGTGCTGTGGTGGCGCACGCTCCACCCCAAGCCGGTGGTGATGGATCCGGTGGGCGGCAAGCACCTCGACCCGGCGATGTTCCAGACGCTGATGTTCACGCTCGGTGCGTGGACGCTGCTCTATCTCTTCTTCTTGGCCAAGCGGGTGCAGATCGAGCACAGGCGGAACGAGCTCGATGCGGCGGGTCGCTGATCGTTCGTGGAGGTCGTCATGCAGCTCGAGATGGGTCCACATTTCCCGTACCTGGCGGCGGCGTACGCGATCGTCTTGACGGCGATCCTCGGGTACAGCGCGACGCTCGTGACCCGCGCGCGCGGCCTCGAACGGCGCGCGGGATCGCGTTGACACCCGCCCGGAGAGATCACGCCGTCCGCGTGCCGAGTGCGGCAGCGCGGGGCGGCTCGGCAATCGCGTAGCGAAAGATCGTCCACAGGATCTTGGCTCCAGCGCGAAGGGTGCCCGTCACCGTGCCCGTGATCTTCGACCGACCGATGCGACGTCGATAGCGGACCGGTACCTCGACGACACGCAAGCCTCGAACGAGCGCCTTGATCTGCATCTCGACCGTCCAACCGAAGGCGGGATCGCGCATGCCGAGCGCCTGGAGCGATTCCCAGCGGATCGCGCGGAACGGACCGAGATCGGTGTATCGATGGCCGTAGCGCCGCGCGATCAACAGGCACGCGAGCTGATTGCCGTAGCGCGCTTGCGGCGCGAGCGCTCCGGGTTCCGCGCAGCCGCGGATGCGCGAGCCGATCACGAGGTCCGCGCTGCCGGCGAGAAGTGGCGCGACCAGCGCCGGCAGCTCTTCGGGGTGGTCGCTGAAATCCGCGTCCAAGAAGACCACGATCTCGGGCGGGTCCTGCGCCGCGCAACGCAGGCCGGCGAGACACGCGCTGCCGTAACCGCGCCGCGGTTCGCTGACCACGATCGCTCCCAACGCTGATGCGACCTGTGCGGTACGGTCGCGGGAGCCGTTGTCCGCGACGATCACCCGGCGAACCCGATCGACGGGCAACGCCCGCAGGACGTTGCCGATCGACGCCTCCTCGTCGAGCGCGGGAATGATCACGTCGACCGTCGTCATGCGCAGGCTGCTCGGCGCGCTCCGCGAGTGCCTGCACTCGCAGGATGCACGACGCTGGATTTGGGCGCTCGGTGCAGTCTATGCGGCGCTCGCCGGCGGCGCAGCACTGAGGCTCGATGTCGAGTGGATCGTGCTCGGGTTGCTGATCGCGAGCGCGGTGTTCATCATCGCCGCCGCGACGGCTCTCCACGGGAGAGTCACGCCGGGGGTCGGTCGAATCGTCGCTGCGGCGCTCGCGTTTCGCCTGCTCTTCTTGTTCCTCACGCCCAGCCTTTCCGACGACGTGTGGCGTTACCTGTGGGACGGCGAAGTGGCCCGCGCCGGCATCAATCCCTACGCACACGCGCCCGATGACGCCGCGCTCATCCCGCTACGTGATGAGGTCTGG
The DNA here is from genome assembly GCA_964447125.1 of uncultured bacterium. Lineage (GTDB taxonomy): Bacteria > JADJOY01 > JADJOY01 > JADJOY01 > JADJOY01 > JADJOY01. Next base: position 4,664 of record CAYUSL010000212.1, read on the forward strand.
AGCCGCGTCAATCATCGCTCGATTCCCACGATCTACCCGCCGGCCGCGCAGCTCCTCTTTCGAGCTGCTGCTCAGGCCGGTGGACTCGGCGCTTGGAAGATCCTGGTGCTCGCCTTCGACGTGACCACGATGCTGGCGCTCGCGCGCGGGCTTCACGCCGCGGGACGGCCGGCGGCGATGCTCGCGTTCTACGCCTGGAACCCGTTGGTGCTGGTCGAGCTCACCTGGAACGCGCACGTCGACGTGGCCGCCACGGCGCTTCTCGTCGGCGCCGTGGTCGCGAGCCTGGCGCAACGGCAACGCGCCGCGACGGCGCTCGCGTCCGTCGCCGCTGGAATCAAGCTCTATCCCGCGTTGGTGCTACCGCTCTTCCTGCGTCGCGCGGGTCTACGGCGCACGTGGTGGATTCCGGTTGCGATCGGCGCAGCACTCGGGGCGCCCTACCTCGACGCAGGCTGGCACGCGCTGGTCGCTGCGCTGGGTGTCTATGCCCGCGACTGGGAGTTCAACGGTTTCGTGTACGAACAGCTGCGCCGCGCGGCGTTCGGCTCGGGCGCCGCGCGATCACTGCTCCTCGGCCTCGTCATCGCCGTGGCGAGCGTGGCCACCGCACGCGTTCGTTCCGTGGCCGATGCCGTGCTCTGGATCGTCTTCGCGCTGGTGGCGCTGAATCCGACCATCCACCCGTGGTACGTCATGTGGCTGGTCCCGTTGGCCGTGCTCGCGTCGGGCCCGCCGCGGCTGACGGCGCTGGTGCTGAGCCTCGCGGTGTCGTCGTCGTATGTGGTGCTCGCCGTGCGCGAGGCGACTGGCCGCTGGTTCCTGCCCGACGCATGGATGCGGCTCGAGTGGTGGCCGGTGATCGCGACGTTCGTCGTCGAGCTCGGGTGCTGGGCCGGCGCACGGGCACGACGAAAGCAGCCGATGAATTCGGTGGACGATTAGGCTGCACATCGCGGGACGCAGAGCGATGGCTTCCTACTCACGACGCGTGTCCGAGGGGATGGCCGGGGCATTCTTCGTCGACGACTCGTGTATCGACTGCGACACCTGTCGCTGGCTCGCTCCGGCCACCTTCGCTGCAGCCGAAGATCATGCGTTCGTCGCTCGTCAGCCGGATGCGGCGGCCGAGGTTCAGCGGGCGCTCATGGCGCTCGTCGCGTGCCCGACCGGCTCGATCGGAACGACAGAGGCCATCGACTGCGCGGAGGCGCGCGACGCGTTTCCCGAGCCCATCGCCGAGAACGTCTTCCACGTGGGTTTTCACGCCGAGGCGAGCTTCGGGGCGGCGAGCTACCTCGTTCGGCGAGGCCCGGGCGCCAACGTGCTCGTCGACTCACCGCGATTCGCGCGCCCGCTCGTTCGTCGATTGGAGGAGCTCGGAGGCGTGGCGTGGATGTTCCTGACCCATCGCGACGACGTCGCCGACCATCGCAAGTTCCGCGACCACTTCGGCTGCGCGCGCATCCTGCATCACGATGACGTGACCGCGTCCACACGCGACGTCGAGTGGGTGCTCGACGGTGCGGATCCCATCGCCCTGGACGAGGAGCTGCTCGCCATTCCGGTACCCGGTCACACCCGCGGATCGGCGTGCCTGCTTCATCGCAAGACGTTTCTCTTCAGCGGCGACCACCTCGCCTGGAGCGACGAAGACGAACGGCTCGTGGCGTTTCGCGATGCCTGCTGGTTCGACTGGGCGCGCCAGCGCGAATCGATGGAGCGGCTCGCGCAGCACCGATTCGAATGGGTGCTTCCCGGTCACGGCCGCCGTCACTGGATGCCGGCAGTGCAGATGTCGAGCGCGGTATCTGAGTGCGTCGCGTGGATGGGCGGCTGAGCCCCGCCCCTCAGCCCGGCTCCGTGCCGATCGCGGCTTCCGCACGCGCTGGCCGCTTGAGCGCGCTCATGATGTCCGAGAGCCGCACCGGGCTGATCACCATGTAGACGACACCCCACCCGGTGGTCAGCAGGAACTGCACACCGTGGATCACGAAGGCCGCGGCCGTCTTGCTCTCGTCCGTCAACGAGAGGCTCGAGAAGAGGCCGAGGGCGGTGGTCACACCGACGTGGTAGACGCCCAGATAGCCGGGGCTCGATGGGATCGAGATCAGGAAGCCCACGGTCAAGATGACGACCATGCCGGCATACCAGGGAAGGTGGAAACCGAATCCGGCGAGAATCAGCGCGTTGTAGGCGAACAGAAGCATCCAGGCGACGTGCGTGATGAGCGCGGCCTTGGCCAGTTCCCAACCACTGCGCAACGCTTCGAGGCCTGGCAGGAACGCTCGCACCAGGCTCAATACGCCGCTGGCCAGGCGCGCCGGGAACGGCTTGAGAAGCATGGCGAGCAACTTGAGGGCTTGCTCCTCGCGGAACTTGAGTGCCAGCAGAAACGCGAGCGCCGCGAGATAGATCGGAATCGCGAACAGCGCGCCTTGGCGGACCGCCGCGGGCAACGGAAACACGACCAACACGGTGACGAACATCGTCCCCATCGCGACCATGTCGAGGAGCCGCACCAGCACCACGGTGGTGACGGCCGACGCGAGGGGCACGGGCTCGGTGAGCGTGAGCATCAGCGCGCGCACGAATTCGCCCAGCCGCAGTGGGAACACGTTGTTGGCGGCAAAACCGACTACCGTTGCGCGCAGCAGACTGCGTACGCCGACGCGTTGGATCGGGTTGACCACGATGCGCCAGCGCACGGCACGCACGACGAAGTGCGCAGCGAAGCAAGCTGCGGCCATCAGCAGCAGGGTGACGTCGACGGTCCGCACCGACGCCACCATCTTGCGCAGATCGACCGAACGCAACGTGAAGTAGAGGAACACTACCGACACCGCCAGCCCGATCGCGACGTTGCGGATCGTGTTCGCTGCCGAGGCGGCCCGACTCGCGGCGGGATCGATTGGAGTCGTGGTCACGCGGGCGGGCTCCCCCAGGGATCGCGGCACCTTAGCGAGGCCCTGAGGGCGTCGCAAGAACCCGTTTTCGATGAGCTGCGCGACTCCGGTGCGTGGCGTCGCGGCATCGCACCGCAGCGCCTTGACTCACCCAGGGTGCCGGGGTACAAGAGCCGCACATTCCCTGACAACCAGTGGCGTACGCACTCATTCGCGGATCCGACGGCTCTCTGGCGCGTTCGCACAGCGGCGTGAGCCCTCGTTTGAAGGCGAGCCTGAGCCACCGCACCCAGCAAAGGGCTCGGGCTGGTTGCGTGGCGTGACGACCACTAGGAGGTGACGACCATGGCGGCAGCAGCAACGGCACCCGTGCTTCGCGTGACACCGGCCACCGGCCGCGAGCCGGGCGGCTTGGTGACGCGCGGATGCGAGGTGCGTGGTCGCATCGAGTATCCCGCATCGATCCGCATCCAGGGTTTGGTCGAGGGCGAGATCGTGGCCCGCGAAGAGGTCGTGATCGACGCATCAGGCGTAGCGCGAGCGCGGATTCAAGCGGACCGAATCCGGGTTGCCGGACTGGTGGAGGGCGACCTTCAGGCCACGAGTCGGGTCGAGATCGCGGCGACAGGCGAAGTGGCAGGCGATATCGTCGCTCCGGCGATCGTGATCGAAGAGGGCGGCGTGCTCGAGGGTCGAGTCCGGATGGGGCACCGCCGCGGCACGGACCGACCAAATACCTGAAATCATTCAAAATAGTACTCGCGTCGGGCGATTGGTCGGTGTAACAAGAGCGTGGGAATGGACGTCGAGTTCGTCGGCGTCGCCGACTCGATTGCATCCTGTCCACGTTTGGACTTGCCCGAGGTCGCCCTCGCGGGGCGGTCGAACGTCGGTAAGTCGAGTCTCATCAACACCCTGGTGGGACGGCGAACCCTGGTCCGAACGAGCAAGGATCCAGGCCGGACGCGCATGCTCGGCTTCATCCGCGTGGCGCGACGCGTCGCGCTGGTCGATTTACCCGGATACGGTTACGCGAAGGTCGCGCGTGATGAGCGGGCGCGCTGGGCGCCCATGGTGGAAGGCTATCTGGCCGAACGTCACGAGCTCGCGCTGGTGCTACTCCTGGTGGACTGCCGCCGTGATCCCGACGAGTCGGAGCTGAGTTTCGTTCGCTGGCTAGCGGAGCGAGGCCGCCCTACGTTGCTGGTGGCGACCAAGATCGACAAGCTCCCTCGTGGACAGCGACTCCCGCGACTGGGCGCCATCGCCAGGAGCTTGGGCCGAGACCTCGCGGACATCGTCGGCTTCAGCTCCGTGACGGCGGAAGGGAAAAAAGAGCTGTGGTCTCGCATTGATATGGCATCCTGCCCAACCTGAGCCCAGCTCCCAAGACAGCATCCTGTCGATCCTTCGACAACCAAGCGAGATCGCGGAACGACCGTCGTGACGGACTGCATCTTCTGCCGGATTGCAGCGCATGAGACCCCCGCGCGCATCGTCTACGAAGACTCGGAAGTTCTCGCGTTCGAAGACCTCACCCCCCAGGCACCTGTCCACATCCTCGTCATTCCCCGATCGCACTGCGCGACAACGCTCGACCTGAGCGGCGCCGACGACCAGACCATTGGTCGGATGATCCGAGTCGCGGCCGAGATCGCCACCAAGCGTCGTGTTGCCGAAGACGGCTTCCGGCTCGTCGTCAACACCAATGCCAACGCCGGCCAGTCCGTATATCACCTGCACCTCCACCTGCTCGCGGGCCGATCGATGGGCTGGCCGCCCGGATAGCCATCTCCCTTCGCCTTACCTTGCCTCGGCTAACCAACCGTACTTACTAGCACTTTCTACTTCCATCCGTCGTTCATCAAAAAAACTTCTCTTGCGCGCTTGACGCTCCGCAACACTGTCGCCATACTTCCCGTTTACCTTCTCGGTCTTTGAAAACTAGATAGTACGCTTTGCTTGTCGGCGTGCGGCGGTTGGAACCGCGCCGGGCCTCAGTGCCTCGCGCGCGTGTTCAATCACGTACCCTGTCGTGATCGCCCGCCTCATCGGGGCGCGCGATCATGCTCGTCTTTAAACTGGAGAGTTTGATCCTGGCTCAGAACGAACGCTGGCGGCGTGCCTAACACATGCAAGTCGAACGCGAAAGAGGGGCAACCCTCGAGTAGAGTGGCGCACGGGTGAGTAACACGTGGGTAACCTACCCTTGAGATCGGAACAACCAGGGGAAACTCTGGCTAATGCCGGATACGCGCCCGATGGTCTCGGCCGTCGGGTGGAATGGGTGGCCTATGCTTGCACGCTACCGCTCTTGGATGGGCCCGCGGCCCATTAGCTAGTTGGTGAGGTAACGGCTCACCAAGGCAGTGATGGGTAGCTGGTCTGAGAGGATGATCAGCCACACTGGGACTGAAACACGGCCCAGACTCCTACGGGAGGCAGCAGTGGGGAATTTTGCGCAATGGGGGAAACCCTGACGCAGCAACGCCGCGTGGGTGATGAAGGCCCTCGGGTCGTAAAGCCCTGTCGGGTGGGAAGAAGCCCTCGACGGTGAACAATCGGCGAGGATGACGGTACCACTAGAGGAAGCACCGGCTAACTCTGTGCCAGCAGCCGCGGTAATACAGAGGGTGCAAG
>CAYUSL010000213.1:0-10143 GCA_964447125.1 uncultured bacterium
TTCCGCTTCTTCGAGGCCGACGAGTTCGGCGATCTCTTCGCCAGCGCCGGCCTCGTGGTACGCAGCGTCGAGCGTATCTTCGGCACGCCACCGCGCGCGGTCGTGCTGCGCGCCGAGAAGCGATGAACGAAGCCGGTGACCTGGATCTCTGGCGAAGCGAGGAAGCGCAGCGAGTCCGCGCCGGCGTACGGCTCTTCGCGGTCGTCGCCATCATCATCTTCCTGGTCTTCTGGGTCGTCGACCTCATCATCTATCCGGCGTCGCGCTACCCAGGCGTGGCCCGGACGTTCCTGATCCTGCGCATCGTCTGCGCGCTGGGCTACGCCGCGGTGCTGGCGGCGCTGCCGCGGGTGCGAGCGCGCGCCACGTTGCGCTGGCTCGGCTGCATCGAAGTGTGGTGGGTGAGCGGCATCATCTGCGCGATGCTCACCCGCACCGGCTACGAGCAGAGCCTCTACTACGCCGGCCTGGTGCTGGTGGTGATGGGCATGGGGCTGGTGATTCCCTGGACGTGGGAGGAGTCGCTGATCGCCGGCCTCGGCGCCGTGGTCATGTACGTGACCGTGGCGCTCGCCAACGCCGAGCGTGACGCCCAGGTCGCCCTCAACAACACGTTCTTCCTGTTCGGCGCTGTGGGGATCTCGCTGGCAGCGAACCTCCAGGCTGGTCGCTTGTCGCGCGCCGAGTTCGACGGGCGGCAGGACTTGGCGCGCGCCAACGAGCAGCTCCGCGGCCTCGATCGGCTGAAGAGCGACTTCATGGCGAACATCTCCCACGAGATGCGGACACCGCTCACGCTGATGCTGGGCGCGCTCGAGAGCCTGGGGTCGGCGTCGGACCAGAGCCTCGGCGAACGCCAGCTCGAATACCTCGAGGTCATCCGGCGAAACGGGCTGAGCTTGCTGCGGCTCATCAACGACCTCCTCGATCTGGCGCGGATCGAGGCCGCGCAAGCGCGGCTTCGGCTGGAAGAATTCGACCTCATCGAGCTGATCCAGGGCATCACCACGCAAGCCGGGCCGATGTTCGCGTGGCGATCGCTCGAGCTCGACGCGCACCTTCCCGACGGGCCACTGGTGGTCACCCTCGATCGCCTCAAGATCGAGAAGGTGGTGCTCAACCTGCTCTCGAACGCCATCAAGTTCACCCCCGCGCACGGACAGATCCGCATCGCCGCACGCGCCCTGCCCGACGCGGTCGAGATCGAGGTGGCGGACTCGGGCATCGGCATCGCACCCGAGCATCACGCGCGCATCTTCGAACGCTTCAGCCAGGTGGACACGACCGCGACGCGCGCCAAGGGCGGCACGGGCATCGGGCTCGCGTTGGTGCGCGAGTTCGTCGAGCTCCACGCGGGTTCGGTGGCCGTCACCAGCACGCCTGGGCAGGGGTCGAGCTTCGTGGTGCGGCTACCCGCGGATCCGTCGCGCATCCCGGAAGATCGGATCGACCGACGGGTCGCGCGCGCCGATACCGCACACGCGCGCCGTCAGGAGGACGCGGGGCTCGGTGCCTGGGTACAGAGCATGTCGGAGTCGCCGGAGTACCGCTTCGGCGAGCTCTACGACGTCGCCGACAGGCGCACCACCGCGCGCATCGAGATGGGGCCGCGGCGCGGCACCGTGCTGGTGGTCGAGGACTCGCGCGACCTGGCGCGCTTCGTCGCGCTGCAGCTCGCCTCCGAGTATCACGTCATCACGGCCGCCGACGGCGAAGAAGGCTGGGAACGCGCCCGAGCCGATCTTCCCGACCTCGTGATCACCGACCTGATGATGCCGCGTCGCGACGGCTTCTGGCTGTGCGAGCAGTTGCGCAACAACGTCCAGACGCGCCCCATTCCCATCATCATGCTGACCGCGCGTGGCCAGAGCCACGACCGCGCGGAGGCACGCGAGCACGGCGCCGACGTCTACCTGAGCAAGCCCTTCAACGTCCGCGAGCTTCAGGCTGCCGTGCACCGCCTGATGAAGCGCAAGGAAGAGCGTGTCGACTCGCTCACCACCGAGACCTCGAAATCGATGCGCGTGCTCACAGCGGGCCTGGCGCACGAGCTCTTGAATCCGCTGGGTTTCATCTCCAACGCCGTGTTCGCCCTCGACGAGCTGCTCGGCGAGATGCAGCGGGAAGGCAGCACCAAGGCGCTGCCCACCTGCATCGATCTGCTGCGCTCGGCCAACGTGGGTCTCGAACGCATCCAGGGCCTCATCCAGGAGCTCAAGCAGGTCTCCGAGCCCCATCCGGATCTCGAGGCCGCGCCCATGGACCTCAATCAGGCACTGCGTTCGACCATCTCGCTCGCGGGTGGCGGCGGGACCTCGAAGGTCCAGTTCCACACCGATCTGGGCGCGGATGTCGTGGCGGTGTGTCGCAGCGGCCGCATGAATCAGGTCTTCCTGAACCTCGTCAAGAACGCGCTGCTCGCACTTCCGCCGGAAGGCGGAACCTTGTGGGTGAAGACGCGACGGCTCGGCGCCGAGGTGGAGGTGGTGATCGCCGACAACGGCGCGGGCATCACCCCCGAGAATCTGGAACGGGTCTTCGATCCGTTCTTCACCACCCGGGAGCCGGGACGCGGCACCGGGCTGGGACTGGCGCTGTGCCGCAAGATCGTCGAGGAGCACGGCGGCAACCTCTCGCTCTCGAGCGTGGTGAACGAGGGCACCCGTGCCGTGATCCGCCTTCCGGCGGCCCCTGCGACCAGCGCCGCGTGACGTGCGTGCGTTCACGCTCGGGCGCGAGGGCGAAGATTCCCCGGCGAATCGAGGGTTGACGCGCGCCGATGGCTAGGGGAAAAGAGTGCGCCGTGCGAGGGAGCGCGTCGCGATCGCGCGACGCCAGCACTCGAGCACGAGCTCGCCGGTCGACTCACTCGCGTGAGCTGCAGGCTGCGCTCTCGACACACTTCGTCTCACCACAGGACTGCGGTTCATGACTCTCCCCTCCGACGCGTCCATGCCCCGTGCCCGCATCTTGGTCGTCGACGACGAAGAGCCGCTGCGCCAGACGATGATGGTGATCCTCGGCCGCGAGTACGAGGTGCTCACCGCCGCGGATGCACGCGAAGCCCAGCAAATCCTCGACGAGCATCCCGTGGATCTGGTGCTCACCGACGAGCGCATGCCCGGCGTGCGCGGCACCGATCTGCTGGCGCGCATCCGCGAGCGCGATCCCGACATCGTGCGCATCGTGCTCACGGCGTACAACGAGCCCGACGCCATGCTGCGCGCCATCAACGAAGGCGAGGTGCTGCGCTTCCTGCTCAAGCCCTGCAATCCCACCGTGCTGCGCCAGGAGATCTCGGAGGCCCTCGAGCGGCGCCGCCTGGCGCGCGAGAACCGACACCTGCTGGAAGAGCTGGCGCTGCGCAACCGCCACCTCGAGTACACGCTGCGCGAGCTCAACACCGCTCGCGAGAGCCTGGTGCGCGCGGAGAAGCTCGCGCTCGCGGGGCGCCTCGCGTCGGGGTTCGCCCACGACATCCGCAACTACCTCACGGCGGTGGTGGGGCTCGCCGGGCTCGCCGATCTCGGGCCTGCGGGCGGCACCGTGCGGCGCCTCCTCGATCAAGCGGTTCACGGTATCCACGAGCTCTCGAGCGAGCTCATGATGGTGGCCGAGGGGCGGCCGCTCTCGTATCAGCTCGAGCGCGCCGACCTGGCGGAGGTCGTACGCGGCTTCGTGAACGACATGCGCGGCGGAACCATCGATCAGACGCGCCGTCTGGAGCTCGACCCCTCCGTGTCGCTGGTCTGCGAGGTCGCTCCCCGCAAGCTCTGGCGCGTGCTGTGGAACCTGCTGCAAAACGCCGTCGACGCCACGGAGGATGGATCGCGCATCACGTTTCGCAGCTTCACGCTGGGCTCGCAGGCCTGCATCGAGGTCGAAGACACGGGCCGCGGGATGCCCGAGGACGTGCGCGCACGGGTCTTCGAGCCGTTCTTCTCGACCCGCTCCGCGGGAACCGGGCTCGGCCTCGAGATCTGCCGCATCATCGTGCAGGGCCACGGCGGCACGATCGAATGCGAAAGCGCCGAGGGTGTGGGCACCACGTTCCGGATCAAGATCCCGCTCGCCACGAGCTGAGCGCCTTCGCCGCAGCGGCAACCATGTCCGGCGTGGTGCCGCAGCAGCCGCCGACGCCACGCGCTCCAGCGGCGACGAGTGCCATGATCCCGCGTGCGAATCGCTCGGGAGTCTCGTCGTAGCTGAAGCGGTCGCCGGGGCCGCGACGCGGTTGACCGGCGTTGGGGCGGGCGATCACGGGAGCGTCCGTCGCAGCGACGAGCTGAACGATGTGCGGTAGCAGCTCGCTTGCCGTGAGCACACAGTTGGCACCCACGGCCGTAGCGCCGGCGCGGATCAGCCGGTGCGCTGCCAGCGCCGGTCGCAGCCCTGGACGCTTCTCGGTCTCGGGCAGGAACGCGAGTGAGGCGATGACGGGAAGCGGGGTCTGATCCCGGATCGCCGTGATCGCGAGCACCGCTTCGTCGAGGTCAGTCATGGTCTCGACCAGCAGCGCGTCACAACCCGCCGCAGCGAGCGCAGAGGCTTGTTCGCCGTAATCGACGCGCCGCTCGGATTCGCTCGGCGCCTCGGGCTGACCGGCGGGCGGCCAGATCGGACCCATGTCGCCGACGACCCAACGGTCCGGGCCGGCCGCTGCGCGAGCCAGCTCGACCGCGACGTTCCAGATCGTGTGTCGACGCTCGGCGAGCCCGGCGCGAGCGAGGTGAACGCGATTCGCGCCGAACGTGCAGGTGGTGAGCACTTCGGCGCCGGCTGCGACGTACGCCTCGTGAACGGCGCAGATCTCATCCGGACGTTCGAGCACCCAACGCTCGGGGGGCGTTCCGAGCGTGAGCCCGCGATCGAGCAACATCGTCCCCATCGCCCCGTCGAACAGCACCACCCGCTCGCCGAGCGTTGCGATCAAGCCCTCCATCGTCAATCGCCGGCGACGAGGTAGGTGAGCTTCCAGGTGCCAGCGCTTGCGTGGAATCCCACGCGGTAGCCCGCCGGTGAGCGAATCAGCTTCCGCGAGACGTAGCCCGCGTTTCCGTCGTGAAGCTCGACGCGCACCCACGGCGACGCAGGCGACTGCGAGTCACCCTCACCCCAGTCGGGGACGCGGACGATGTCGTAGCTGAGCTGCGCGACCACGGGAGACTCGGAATCAGGCCGCTCGCGGACGTTCACGTTCCTGCCGACGATCACTCCGCTCGTGAAACCGTCGAAGTCGTCCGGGAATGACTCGAAGAAGAACGGATAGGTCGCGTCGGCCGCGCCCGATTCGCGGTGGAACGTGGAGCCCGAGCGAAGCAGCTCGGCGAGCAGCTCCCAGAGCTTCGAGTCGGCCGCGCTCGGCTGCCAGCGCTCGAAGAACACATCCGCGCCGCTTTCGCCCCCGAAGTTGATCAACACGTCGGGCGCGAGCAGCCCACGGAGCGCGCTCGCGTCCTTGGCGGCGACGGCGGCATCGAGCGTGGTGCGAAAGGCACGGAAGGACGGGTCCGCCATCGCTTCGTCTCGCGGAACGAGCTGCACGCGACGATACGTCTCACCGGCACGCACATCTCGTGTGCCGTCAGCGACCATCCCGGTCGTGGCGATCGCCGCGGCCATGACGAGCGCCTGCCACGCAGGCCAGGTCAACTTGGTTGGACGGGGATCGTGGTGGCGCATAACCTCCTCGGTTCGAGCGCGTCCCGGCGCTCCCTTCGAGGTCTCGATGAGTCTCACACAGCTCGACGTCCTTGCCGAAGGCCCGCCGCAGCTCAATCGCTTCGGCGTGAGCTACGAGGGCAAGCGCATGTTCTGCATGTGGCCGTGGCGCACGCTGGTGCTCACGTGCGACGGCACGGTGGTGTGTGGCTGCGGTGACGCCCGCAACGAAAACAAGATGGGCCACGTGGGCAGCCAGAGCGCCCTCGAGATCTGGCAGGGCTCGGGCTTCCAGCGCATGCGTCGCGGCATGCACGCCAATCGGCCGCCGGCCTTTTGCTACAAATGCGGGCTCATGGAGGTCCACGACGGCGACTATCAGCCGCCCGACCTGCCGCTGGTCCCGCAGACCTACCCGCAGGTCCTCTACGTCGAGCCCACGATCATCTGCAACTTGCGCTGCCCGCAGCCCGCCTGCGAGGTGGAGGTCTACGACACCCGCGTCGAGCGCATGCTGCCCTTCGATCTCTACAAGAAGGTGATCGACGAGGTCGGGCCGCACATCGAACGCATGGTCTTCTACAACTACGGCGAAAGCTTCCTGCACAAGGAAGCCTTCAAGATGCTCAAGTACGCGAAGGACGTGAATCCCAACATCTGGATCTGGACCAGCACCAACGGCCACTACTTCGACAAGCCGGACAAGGTGGCGGCGCTCGTGGACTCGGGGATCAACGAGGTCCAGTTCTCGGTCGACGGCGCCACGCAGGAGGTCTACGAGACCTACCGAAAGCGCGGAAAGCTCGACAAGGTGCTGAAGGCCATCCACGACGTGGTGGAGGAGCGTGAGCGCCGCGGCTTGCTCTTCCCGTGGATCATCTGGAACTACATCCTCTTCCGCTGGAACGATTCGGACGAAGAGCTCGACAAGGCGCGCCGCCTGGCGCGCGAGCTGGGAGTGGACCGGCTCACGTTCGCGACCACCGATCAGCCGCTCGGCTTTCCCTCCGAGCGCTACTACCCCGGCAAGCCCGACTACGAGCGGGTGCGCCACGCGCTCATCGACGGCGGCCGCAAGCTGCCCAACGCGCTGGTGTGGGATGCGCGCATCGAAGCGCGCGAGATCCCTCGCGCGGCGCGGCCTGGCGAGCTCTTCGTGGCGCGCTTTCGCGCCACCAACACCGGCGAGATGCCGTGGGTTGCTGCGGGCACGCAGCCGTACCGCAAGGTCTATCTGTGTGCGCGTCTCCACGACGCTGCCGGCCACGTGATCGACGACACGTTCGCGCAGGTCGGCATGGCCGAGACCGTCGAAGCAGGCCAAGGCGTGGATCTCACGCTCATCGGTCGCGTGCCGACCACGCCCGGCCGCTACCACCTCAAGGCGGATCTCGTGCGGCACGGCTTGTGGTGGTTCGAGCACCTCGACGTGAAGCCGATCGAGTGGGACCTCGAGGTCGCAGGCGAGCCGCATGCGGAGCCGCTGCTCGAAGTGCTGAGCCAGCCGAGCACGGCACGCGGACCCGACGATCTCGTGCTGCCGATCCGCATCCGGGGCCAGGCCACGTCCACCCTCGACAGCAGCGAGACCGCCGCTTCGGGATGGGGAAGGATCGCGATCGGCATGCGCTGGTTTCGCGCCTCCGACGGCCAGGAAGTGCGCGCGTCGGATCGTGCCGCGCTCACACCGCCGCTCGTTCCCGGCGAGGTGCGCGATCTCTCGATCTCGGCGAGCGTCGCATTGCTGCCGGCGGGCACCTATCGCTGCCGCGTGGATCTGGTGCGCGAGGCGTGCTTCTGGCTCGCTGACCTGGGTGCCACACCCGTGGAGTGGACGGTCGAGGTCGAAGGCTCCACGCTCGCGACATCGCGCGTCGAGCTGGCGGCGCCGGCTGCGGCGGCGGCCGACGGCTCGGTGGCGCTTCGTGCGCGGGTACGCGGTCCCGATGGCGCTTCACTCGACGGCACGGGACCACTTCTCGGCCGCTGCGGGCTCGGCATCCGCTGGTTCGACGCCGCCACCGGCGCGTGCGTTCGCGATCAGGAACGCGCTTACTTCGACCCGCCGCTCGCAGCGGCCGAGAGCCGCGAGCTCAAGTTCGCGATTCCTGCCGGGGCACTTCCTGCCGGTCGCTACACCGCGCGCGTGGGCCTCCTCAAGGAAGGTCATTTCTGGTTCGAGTCGCTCGGCGCCGCGCCCCTCGAAGTTCCGATCGAGATCGCGTAGCGCCCGCTCCTCCCTGGCGCTCTTCCGTCGCTGGTCCGCACGCCGCCGCACCCGAGTCCCGCGCGAGCTCTGTGCGGTGCTATACGTCGAGACATGCAGTCAGCCACGCCATCCGATCTCCCGCGGACGGAAACGCATTCCGGAGGTCCCGATGGACCCTCGTTCGCGTGTTCGTCATTCGCTGTGCCGCCGCTTTGCCATTCCCGCGACGCTGATCGTCGCCGCCGCGTGTAGCTCCGGCGAGAGTGGCGCGCCGCTCCTCGTTCCCTCGCAGCCGATCGCGTTCTCGACAGCGCCAGGGCGCGGTCTCGCCAACCCGTGGAACATCGTGCCGTCCGCCGACGGAGCCACGCTGCTCGTGCTCGAGCGCGCCGCCGGACGCGTCGTGCGTGTCGACGTCGCGACCGGCACCATCACGCGCGTCGATTCTCCCGAGCCCGAAACGCCCGTCATCGCTCTCGAACCCGATCCGACGGGAGACGCCGCGCTAGCGCTCGTGGGAACGGTGGGTGAAGCGGTGCCGCCGCTCTGGCAACCCGAGATCAGCGGCTCGGTCTACCGACTCGGGATCCAAAGCGGCGATTGGGAGCTGGTTCTGAATCGTGCATTCGCCGGCACCGGCTTCTTCGTCGACGTGACCGGCACGGGTGCTTTCACGTGGCGAAACGGCATCGACCACATCCGCTTCGCGGACGGCGGTCGCGAACGGCTCGACGGCTGCGCGGACTTCCCGGCGACGCTGATTGCCTCGTCGGGAAATGCGGCGTATTCGCAATACGTGGCGGGCGGCGGCCTGCACACCAACCCGTACGCGAACCTGAATCGTTGCGATCGGATGACGGGCGAGGTGATTGGCGGGATCGTGGGATACCAGCAGGAGGCCCTGGCCCTCAGTTGCGGCGGCACGCGTCTCTTCCGGGCGCACGAGTATTTCTCGGGGGTGACCGCGGAGGGCACCTACGCGACGGTTCTCTACGACGCGTTCGATCCGACGACCCTCGACCGGCTCGACTCCTTCGACACCACCACGGCGATCTCCGAGCTGCGGGCGCCCGGTGGCCCCGCGACCGCGGTGGGCGATTGCACGAGCGTGTGGTTCGGAACGCCATCGGGAGTCTTTCAGTACGACACCGCGACGCGGGAAGCGCGGCGCATCGCCGAGGGCGGCGCTGCCATCAGCCACGTCGCTGGCGGCGATCGCGCGAATTCGGCATTCGTCGTCGGCGGACCGAACGCGTCGCCGGGACCGTTTCGAGTCGACCTCGCGAGCGGCACGTTCGAGCCTGTGCTCCCCGGGGGCAGCGCCTTTGGCGAGCCGGTGGCCGCGTTCACCTCGGCGGCCAGCGGAGCCACTCTCTGGCTTGCGGTCTCGCCGACGGGCTTCTCGTACTTCCCGCCGTATCGTCTCGGCGACGCGCGGGTGGACGCGCTCGACGTCGTGACGGGAAACATCACCAAGGGCGTGACATCGGAACGCACCCACGTCTCCGACGTGAGTAGCTGTGAAGTGGGGCGACTCTTCGCGCTCGGCACGGAGTGGTCCGCGGACGGCATCGAGACCGCCGACGCGCTCTACGAGCTGCGCGATCGCGCGCTCGTGCGGGTGCGCACGCTCGGCCCGACCTCGGACGCTGCGCAGACGTTCACGGCCGGCCCCGGAAACGGCCGGCTAGTGATGAGCCGCGATTGCGCAGTCGCCTACATCCTCGGCGATCACCTCTATGCTGCACCGATCGCCGGCCATGGTCTCACCATGCTCGATGCCTTCGGATCCAACGCGATGACGCTCGATCCGCGCCAGGACTTGCTCGTGCTGGCGAGCGGGCAGGGCCTCTACGGCATCGATCTCCGCGACGGTGCTTTTCTCTCGCTCTCGCATCTCACCGAGCCGGTCGGCGATCTCGCCGTGAACGCGGACGGGAGCGTCGCGATCACCGGTGTCACGAGCCTCGGGCTCGGTGTGATCGACTTGGTGGCCGAATCGTCCGCGCGCCTCTGGGAAGGTGCGGGACTCGGCGGCTTGTGATGCCACGCGACGCTCGTTTGCGCGCGCCGGCGACAGCGCGAAATCGCGATCCGATCCTCGACGTGCTGCGGCGCGTGCTGCCGGCAGAGGGGCTCGTGCTCGAGATCGCGAGCGGCACGGGCGAGCACGCGGTTCACTTCGCGCGGCACCTATCGGGGATCGTATGGCAACCGAGCGATCCCGACGCCGAGTCACGCGCCAGCATCGCCGCGTGGCGCGAGAGCGAGGC
>CAYUSL010000214.1:0-10133 GCA_964447125.1 uncultured bacterium
CCACCGCATGTGCGGCGACGCCGTCGCCCGCTTCCTCAGCGAAGGCGCCGACCGCGTGGCGCGTTGAGCAGCCGAGCTGCTCATCCGCGCTGGATGAGCTCGATCTTGTAACCGTCGGGATCTTCGACGAACGCGATCACCGTGGTGCCGTGTTTCATCGGTCCAGCTTCGCGGGTGACCTTGCCGCCGCGCTTCTTGATCTCGTCGCACGCGGTGTACGCGTTCGGTACCTCGAGCGCGATGTGCCCGAAACCGCTGCCGAGCTCGTATTTCTCGACGCCCCAGTTGTGCGTGAGCTCGATCACGGCACCTTCGCTTTCGGCGCCGAAGCCCACGAACGCGAGCGTGAACTTGCCGTCGGGATAGTCGTGCTTGCGGATCAGCTTCATGCCGAGCACGTCGGTGTAGAACGCGAGCGAGCGGTCGAGATCGCCCACGCGGATCATCGTGTGAAGAATGCGCATGTCTTGGACTCCTCGTGTCCCTTCGGTCGTTTTCAGAACTCCGCCGGTTTCACTGCGGGCAGCAGCACCTCGAAGGTCGAGCCCTCCCCGGGCGCGCTGGTGACCGTGATGTAGCCGCCGTGGTTCTTCACGATGCCGTACGTCGCGGCGAGCCCGAGCCCGCGTCCCTGGAACTTGGTGGTGAAGAAGGGCTCGAACACGCGCGCCACGGTGGCGGCGTCCATGCCCACGCCGTCGTCGTGGATGCTCAGCGACACGTGCGGTCCGGGACGTAGCCCCGGGCTCAACGTCGAGCGATCGTCGTCGACGTCGACGTTGCGCGTCTCGATCCGAATCCGCCCGCGCTCGCCCACCGCCTCGACGGCGTTGATGCAGAGGTTCACCACCACCTGTCCCATCTGCGTGGGATCCGCTTCGACCAGCCACGGCTCGGGCGTGAGCGCGGTCTCGATCGTGATCCCGCGCGGAATCGAGCGTCGCTGCAGCGTCAGGCTTTCCTGCACGATCTCGCTCAGATCCACGAGCAACGAGCGCGACTTGCCGCCACGAGCGAACGCCACGAGCTGCTTCGCGAGATGGCCGCCGCGCCGCGCCAGCTCGGAGATCTCGTGGATCATCTCGAGGTCTTCGTCCCGCCCTGCGAGGTTTTGCCGCAAGAGCTCGGTGTTGGTGAGCACGACCGCCATGAGGTTGTTGAAGTCGTGCGCGACTCCGCCGGCGAGGGTGAGCGTCGCCTCCATGCGTGAAGCCGCCACCAGTGCCGCTTCCGCGCGCTTGCGGCGCGTGATGTCGCGGACGACACCGGTGAAGAGCCGGCGCCCGTCGGTCTTGAGCGCGGTCACCGACAGCTCGATCGGGAACGTGGTGCCGTCCTTGTGGCGGCCCACACCCTCGCTGAGCGTGCGCAGCCCGCGGCGCAGATACCAACGCAAGAGTCCCTCGGCTCGCCCCTGGATCTCGTCGGGCATGAGCACCTGAACGCTCCGTCCCACGATCTCGTCGGCGGTGTAGCCGAAGGTCTGCTCGGCAGCCGGGTTGAACGAATGGATGCTTCCGCTGGCATCGATGGTGATGATCGCATCGAGCGCATGCTCGACGATCGCCCGCACCCGCTCCTCGGTACGCTTGCGCTCGGTGATGTCCTCGGCGATCCCGGCGATGCGGTAGACCTGGCCACGTTCGTTGCGCACCGGAAACGCCCGGTCACGGACCCAGCGCAGCGAACCGTCGGGACGGACCACGCGGTACTCCTCGTCGTACGTGCCACGCACCTGGTCCTCGAGCGCCGCGCGCCGCACCCGCGCGCGATCCTCGGGGTGGATCGCATCCACCCAGTTGAGCGCGGATTCGTAGATTTCGCGGCGGGGACGGCCCCAGATCACCTCGTAGGCCGGGCTCACGTAGAGAATCCGGTCCTTGGTGATGCTCGTCATCCAGAACACCTCGTCGATGTTCTCGGCGAGCTGCCGGAATCGTTCCTCGCTCTCCGCCAGCTCGGCGGCGCGGCGTTTTTCCTCGGTGATGTCGCGCGCCAACCCTTCAGCGCCGACCACGGTGCCGTGCTCGTCGCGGATCGGGAACTCGGAAACCTCGAGCCAACGGCGGCTTCCGTCCTTGTGGAAGAACTCGACCAGGAACGGTGGCGGCGTGCGCCCCTCGTTGGTGATCTCCTGCTGTCGCTCCGCCTCCAGGTTCACGGGATTGTCGGTGAGCAGCTCGCGCACGTGGCCGATGATCTCGTCGGGCTTGTAGCCGACGACGAACACCGAAGACGGCGCGGTGTACGTGAAACGTCCGTCGGTCCGCCGCGCGTAGATCAGGCGATCGTGGAGGCTCTCCACGAGCCGGCGGTAGCGGGCCTCGCTACCGAGTAATGCGGCCTCGGCGCGGAAACGTTCTTCCTGCGCGCCGATCGCCCCGGCGAGCACCGCGAGCAGCTCTCGATCCTCGCCCGTCGGATTGCGGTCCTCGTCGTAGCCCACGAGCAGCACGCCCACGGCGACCCGCTCCGCACGCACGACCTGCGCCACCAACGTGTGCAGCCGCGCGTCGCGCACCAGCGGATCGGTCGCCAGGAATCCCGACGAGCCGAGCTTGCGCAGCACCACGCGGTCCTCGCCGTCGAGCTCGATCAGCTCACCGGCGATCGTTCCCTCGAGCGGCTGGTCCGCGGGATGCCCGGCCGCGACGTTCCAGCTTCCGGCAGTCACGAGCCGCCCGCCCTCGATGCGCTGGAACACCGCACACGTGCCACCCAGCGTCTCGCCAGCCACCACCGTGATGCGCTGCAGGTTGGAGCGCACGTCCGCGCCCAGCCCCGCCAGGCAGCGCGTCACCGCACCGAGCCGCGCTTCGTTGTGGCGGCGCTGGTCGATCTCGAGCTCGAGCCGACGGTTGGCGGCACCGAGCTGATCGTTGCGCGACGATGCCACACGCTCCAGCTCGTCGCGCGCGGCGCGCAGCGCACGTGAGGCCCGCTCCTCGTCGGTGGCATCGAGCGCCACACCGATCGCCCCGTGAATCGCCCCGCTCGGATCGCGCAGCGGCTCCACGTACGAGAGGTACGTGCGATCGCGCCAGCGGAACTCGTAGCGCGACGGGCGGCCCTCGACGGCGCGACGATGCGCGGCGATGACCGGATGGTCGGGGTCGTCGGTGCCGAAATAGTCGTAGAGCGAGAGCCCGATCACTTGATCCGGCGCGAGCTCGAGGTTCGCGAGCCCGGCTCCGCTCGAGGACGAGAACCGAAGATCGCGATCGACCGCCCAGAGCACACCCGGAAGCTGCTCCAGGAGTGCCCGCAATCCCCCCACCGAGGCTTCGAGCTCGGCGATGCGCTCACCGCGCTCGGCGAGCGCGTGCTCGAGGGTGGGGACGGGATCGACTCGATCGGTCACGACACTCTCGCGGGCTTCGCGGCCATTCTCCCACACAACGCTTCCGCACCCTCAATCACGTCGCGGAGCGCCAGACGTCCGGGAGGCGACCGCTGCCCGCTCACACGTCCGATGCGCGCCTCACCCTACCTTGAAGGAGTCGAGATGCGCGGCATACCATGACGAGGCGATGCGGAAATGGCTCCCATTCGCTCTGCTGTCGCTGGCCGTCGCGCTCGAGGGCTGTGCGACGCAGCAGAGCGCCGGTACGGCCCCGCTCAAGGGACTCGCGTCCTACACCCAGGACGGCGTTCGCTACACGCCCGTCAAGAACTGGGAGGGCTTCAGCGAAGACGGCATCGCCTCGTGGTACGGGCCGCCCTACCACGGCAGGAAGACGGCGAGCGGCGAGACCTTCGATACCTACGCCGCGTACACCGCCGCCCACAAGACGCTGCCGTTCAACGTGTGTGTGAACGTGCAGAACCTCGACAACGGCAGCAGCGTGACGGTGAAGGTCAACGACCGCGGCCCCTTCGTGAAGGACCGCATCATCGACCTCTCGAAGATCGCCGCGGACACCGCGGGCGTGACCAAGAAAGGCATCGCCAAGGTGCACCTGGAGGCGGTCGGGCTCGCGAACGCGGACGGCTCGTGCCAAGGGGCGCCCGGCGTATCCCCGTGGGCTAAGATCCGAGGGTTCTTCGCGCGGCTCTTCTGAGCCACCGCGCGGGACGCGAAACCGCACGGCCGCTTCCCCCGAGCACGACGCGCCGACCCACCCTCGCCCGTGACGACCACGCGCCGATCCCTTCGCATGCCCGCCGTCGCGGCGGCGGCGCTGGCGATGGGGATCGCTGCGGTGCTCTGGCTCACGTGGGTCGGTGTCGCCCACGCCCAATTCCCCGGCACCGAATCCCCACCGGCGTCGGGTGCATCCACGGCCGGCGCGGTCCCCGCTCCCGCGCGCCCCGCGGGTGCCGACGCGGCGCCTGCGGGCGACGGGGCGCTCCGCTCGGGCGGTGCGTTCCCGGGTGTGGATCAGCTACCGCCACGCGCCGACGACAAAGAGCTCGCGAACAAGCGCGACGGCCTGCTCGCGCTCCTGCGCAGCATCCGCAAGCGCGAAGCCGAGCTCGACCAGCGCCGCGCCGACCTGGTCAATCCTCGCTACGAGGGTCGGCGCGAAGAGCTCGAAGCTCAGGTCAAGAGCCTCGACGCCGATCTCGACGTCATGGACCGCCGCTTCAAGGAGCTCGCGTCCGGCGTGGACGTCGACATCGAGTCGCGCACCGAGCTCGAGTTCGACTGGACCAAGGAAGTGAAGGAGCTGCTCGGTCCGGCGATCAACGAGCTCAAGCGTGTGACCACTCGCCCCCGCGAGATGGATCGCCTGCGGCGCGAGATCGACGTGCTCGGCGAGCGGCTCAAAACCATCGAGCACGCCCAGGAAAACCTGAATCGCTTCCTGCAGCGCTTTCCCGACCCCGAGCTCGCCGTGCCGCTGGGCGAGATCGTCGCCGAGTGGGAAACACGACATCAGGAAGTGAGCGCCGAGCTCACCTACGACACCAACCGCCTCGAACGGATGCGCAGCGAGCGGCACAGCCTCTCCAGCACCGTCGAGAACCTGGTGGGCATCTTCTTCCGCAGCCGCGGACGCAACCTCATCCTCGCGGTGCTGGCACTCATCACGTTCTGGGTGGTGTTCCGCTACTTCCAGACCTGGGTCGAGAAGCTGAGCCCGCTCCACCGCCGCGGGCACACCGCGACGACGCGCGTCTTCAACCTCGTTTACGCGCTCTTCACCGGGCTCGGCGCGGTCGTCGTCTTCCTGTACGTGCTCTACCTGGTCGGCGACTGGGTGCTGCTGACCATCACGGGCCTGTTCTTGTTCGGCATCGCTTGGGCTTCGAAGGCGGCGCTCCCGCGGTTCTGGGAGCAAACGATGCTGCTCTTGAACCTGGGTGCCGTCCGCGAAGGCGAGCGCGTCGTCTACAACGGCCTTCCCTGGCGGGTGGGCACGCTGAGCTTCTACACCCACCTCGAAAACCCCGAGCTCGAGGGCGGCGACATTCGCCTTCCCATCCGTGCGGTGTTCGGGCTCACCTCACGGCTCTTCGCTGCGGAAGAGCCGTGGTTCCCCACCCACAAGGGCGAGTGGCTGCTGCTCGACGACCAGCCCGCACAGGTGATCCAGCAGACCCCGGAAATGGTGGTGCTGAAGTTCCTGGGCGGCGCGGAGCGCACGGTTGCCGCCTCGGCGTTTCTCGGCACGAACCCCACGGTGCTGTCGCGTGGTTTCCGGCTGAGCGCGGTGTTCGGCATCGACTACCGCCACCAGGCCGACGTGACCTCCACGATTCCCGCCACGCTCGACGCCTACGTCCGTCGCGGTCTCGAGGAGGCCGGCTACGGCCCCTCGGTGCGCCGGACGATCGTCGAACCCCACGATGCCGCCGCTTCGTCCCTGGATCTCGCGGTGCAGGTCGATTTCGCCGGCGACGTGGCGGAGCGTTACTCGACGCTGGGGCGACTGATCCGAAAGCTGTGCATCGAAGCCGCGAGCGCGAACGGCTGGACCATCCCGTTTCCACAGCTCACGGTCCACCGCGGCGATTCGCGCGAAGCGAGCAAATCCGGAGGCAACGATGTTCCATCCCGGCTGGCGTGAGCGGGCGCTCGCGGCGCTCTCCGCGGGTTCGTTCGATCTCATCATCGTGGGCGGCGGCATCACGGGCTCGGGGATCCTGCTCGATGCCGCGCAACGCGGCTTGCGAGTGCTGCTCGTCGAGTCGGGTGACATCGGGTCCGGCACCTCCTCGCGCTCCTCGAAGCTCGTGCACGGCGGCCTGCGCTATCTGAAGCAGATGCAGTTCCGCGTGACGCGGCTCTCGTGCGCGGAGCGCGACCGCATGGTGGATCTGAACCCGCACCTCGTGGAACCCGTGCGCTTCCTCTATCCCGCACGGCGCGGCGACAAGATGCCCGGGTGGACCGTGGACCTGGGGCTGTGGATGTACGACCGCCTCACCAGCCGTCCCGAGAAGCACACGCGGCTCGAGGCCGAAGAGCTCGCAGCGCAAGCACCCGGGATCGACCTGAAGGGACTCGATCGCACCCTCGCGTACGCCGATGCCCGCACCGACGACGCGCGGCTCACCCTCGCAGTCGCGGCCACCGGCCTCGCGTTCGGCGGCCTGGTCCTCACGCGCGCGGAAGTGCTCGCGGGTATCGACGACGCCGAAGGCCGCATCACCGGCGTCAAGCTGCGCGATCTCGAAACCGGTGCCGAGCACGAGGCCCGCGCGCACGTGGTGGTGAACGCCACCGGCCATTGGACCGATCGCCTGCGCGAGCGTTTCGGCCTCGAGGGCCGGCGGGTGCGTCCTTCGCGCGGCTCGCACCTCATCTTCTCGCACGAGCGGCTGCCGGTCCGAGCTGCCGTCGGCTTCATCTCGCCCGACGACGGCCGCCCACTCTTCGTGGTGCCGCATCCGGAAGGCGTGCTCGCGGGGACCACCGACCTCTATCACGAGGGCGACCTGGACGATCCACGCCCCAGCCGTGAGGAAGCGGACTACATCCTGCGGGCCGTACAGGCGCAGTTCCCGGAGCGCAATCTGAGCGCTGCAGACGTCGTCGCGACCTACTCCGGCCTGCGACCGATCCTCGACACCCACGCCGACAACCCCTCCGAAGCCACCCGCGAAGAGGCGATCTGGGAAGAGCGCCGGCTGCTGTCGGTCGCTGGCGGCAAGCTCACCACGTGGCGCACCACCGCTGCCGAGGCGGTCGACGCAGCGCTCGACCTGCTCCCCGACGAGCGAGCGCGCGTGGCCGGCCCGTGTCGCACCGACGGCACACCGCTCGTGGGATTGGCACCCCGAGATCTCGACGCCGCTTTGGTCGCGGCCCACGGCTTGAGCGCGTCGATCGCGAGCGCCCTGGCGCGCCGTCTCGGCGCGCGAGCCTGGCTCGCGTGCGCCGGCGCCGACGCAGACGCGCTGGTTCCCCTGCTTCCCGAGACCGATCTCAGCGCCGCCGAGGTACGCGCACACGTGCGCTTCGGCGGCGTGGTGCGCCTCGAGGACGTGCTGCTGCGGCGAGCACGCGTGGGCATGTGGCAACCCGCGCTCGCATCCGCGCTGGCAGCCAAGGTCGCGCCGCTGCTCGCGAGCGAGCTCGGCTGGAGCGCCGCGCACACTGGGGCGGAGCGCGAGCGTTGCGAGGCCGCACTCGCCTCGTGGACCACCCGCGGCGTGATCTGACTCACTCGCCCACGCACTCGGGCACGAGCACGCACCCGCACACCGTACCCGCCTGCCCCACTCTGGGCAGGTGCCGGGATCGCCACGGCCCCGACGCCATGCTGCTTCGGGCCATTCGACTCTTGGTTTCCCCGCGCAGTGGGAGCATTTTGGACGAGTCGAGGCGGATGCGAGAGACTCGTCAGGAGTCGCTGCATTCCTGTTTCGGCGCGCTCGCACACGAGCTCTGCATTCATGCAGGATTCTGCCGATCCCACGACGTCTTTGCTTCCACCGCGAAGCGAAATCCCGCCCGAAGTCGATCGCCTGATCCGCGCGCTCGCCGCCAGCGAGGACCGGCTGCGATCGGCGATGGACAGCTCGCCCATCGGCATGGCGATCGTCGCCACCGATGGGCGCTTCCTGAACGTGAATCCTGCCCTCTGCGCGATGCTCGGCTACTCACCGGACGAGCTGCTTCACTGCAACTTCCAGAAGCTCACGCACGCCGACGACCTGGCACCCGATCTGGCGCAGGTGCGCCGCCTGCTGGCAGGCAAGGCCGACTCGTACGAGCTGGTGAAGCGCTACGTGCGCGCCGACGGCAAGGTCGTTTTCGCACAGCTCAACGTGTCGCTGGTGCGCGATCCGAGCGGCAAGCCCCTCCACTTCTTCTCCCAGATCCAGGACATCACCGAGCCGTTGCGGGCCGAGCGCGAGCTGCGAGACACCAACTCCAAGCTCACGCTCGCGATGGACATCGCGAAGCTCGGCTATTGGGAGTATGACGTCGCGAGCGACCGGTTCACCTTCGACGACGATTTCTTCCGGATCTTCGCGACCTCGGCGGAACGTGAAGGTGGCCGCATTCTGTCTCCCGAGGAGTACGCGCAGCGCTTCCTGCCGCCCGATGCAGTGTCGCTGGTACGGCATGAGATCGAGACCGCGTGCGCGTCCAGCGACGCTCACTACCACCGCCGGCTGGAGCACCCCATCCGTCGCGCGGACGGTTCCGTCGGCGTCATCCAGGTCGAGATCCGCGTCGAGCGCGACGCATCCGGACGCGTGACGCGCACCTACGGAGCCAATCAGGACGTGACCGAACGGCATCTCGCCGAGCGAGCCCTGCGGGAAAGCGAAGCGCGCTTCCGGCAGGTCGTCGAGAACATCCAGGAAGTCTTCTGGATGACCGACGGCGATCGCGCGAGCGTGCTCTACGTGAGCCCCAGCTTCGAACGAATCTGGGGGCGCACGCGCCAGAGCCTCTACGACGATCGGAACCTGTGGATCGATTGCATCCATCACGAGGACCAGGAACGCGTGCGCGCCGCCCTCGACGCGATGTGGATCGACGGGGCTTTCGAGATCGAGTACCGGATCGTGCGAACGGACGGCTCGATTCGCTGGATCCACGACCAAGGCAACGAGATTCGCGACGCGGACGGTCGAGTGCAGCGCCGTGTCGGCGTCGCCGAGGACATCACCGAACGACGCCGCGCGGAGTCCCAGTTCATCCAAGCGCAGCGACTCGAAGCGATCGGCCGCCTCGCGGGCGGGGTCGCTCACGACTTCAACAACATCCTGGGCGCGCTGATGATGCTCACCGAAGAGATCGCCAGCCTGCCGAGCACGAGCTGCGAAGCGCTCGAGCGCACCGACGACATGACGCGTGCCCTGGAGCGGGCCGCGGACCTGAGTCGGCAATTGCTCGCCTTCAGCCGCCGTCAGGTCATGCAGACCAAGCCCATCGACCTCAACGTGGTCGTCGGGGACCTGGCGAAGATGCTGTGCCGCATCCTGGGCGAAGACATCGGGCTCGAGCTGCGGCTCCACACCGCTCCACTCGTGATCGACGGCGACGCCGGCATGATCGAGCAGGTGCTCATGAATCTGGCGGTGAACGCCCGCGATGCCATGCCCGTCGGCGGTCGGCTGGTGGTGGAAACCACGTTGGTACCGCTCGATCCAGCGGCCGCCGCTCTGCCCGGCGACGTACCCGTCGAGTACGCGCGGATCCGCGTGAGCGACACGGGATGCGGCATTCCCGAGGGCGATCTGCCGAACATCTTCGAGCCCTTCTTCACCACCAAAGAGCTCGGCAAAGGCACGGGCCTGGGGCTCGCGACGGTGGCGAGCATCGTGCAACAACACCGCGGGACGATGCGCGTGGAGAGTCAGGTGGGACGCGGCACCACGTTCGACGTGCTGCTGCCGCGACTGGACGCCACAGCCAAGAGCGATCTCGTGCAGGCCAGCTCCACGGCGGCGTTGCGCGGCCAAGAGACGGTGCTGGTCGTCGAGGACGAGCCCGACATGCGCCGCATCCTGGCCCGCGTGCTCACGCATCACGGCTATCGCGTGATCGAGGCCACTTCCGGGCCTGCGGCGCTCGCATGCTGGGAGCGTGCGAACGGCGCCATCGATCTGCTCATCAGCGACGTGGTCATGCCCGAGGGCATGTCCGGGCTCGGTCTCGCAGCGACGCTTACGGAGCGCGCACCGGCGCTCAAAGTCATCTTGACCAGCGGCTACAGCGCGGCACT
>CAYUSL010000215.1:0-10096 GCA_964447125.1 uncultured bacterium
CCGGTGGGGACTTGCACCCCACGAGTTACGCGCCATTGAAGGCGCACGAGGGCGCCGCTCCGTCGGCGCCGACGCGCTGTCGCGGACCCGAGCCACGGCCGCTTGCGACGATCGCAAGCGTCGACAGGGTCGATTCGAGGTGTCCCGACGCAGCGTTCACGAGTTCGCCGGGTCGAGAATTGAGTCTGGTTTGCCGGGCCAAAGAGCGGCACGCGCCTTCAGGCGAGCCGCGAGCGAAGCGAAGCGCCCCGGGGTGGGTCCCACCGCCGCTTTGCCGCGATGGGCGGGGGCTTGAAAAGCCCCTCGTGCGCTCCCTTACCGATCACTCCGCGCCGCGGACTCTACGCTCGCCGTCGATCACACCGCGAGCCAGCGGCGAGCCGCGAGCGAAGCGAAGCGCCTCGGGGGTGGGACCCGCTGCGGCTTTGCCGCAGCGGGCGGGGGGCTTGAAAAGCCCCCCGCAAGAACATCGCCTAGCCGAGAACCAAGCGCCTTGCGCTTGGTTCTCGGCTAGCCCATCACTGCCGGCGCTTCTTCTTGAGGAGCGTGAGCGGCGCGCCCACGTAAACGAGGCCCGCAGCCGAGCCGCAGCCGGAGGGCGGCGGTGGCGGCGTAGTGCCGCTTTCGTCGCCGGCAAGCGTCGCACAATCCGCGTCCGCGAGGTCCGCGGCGCCATCGCCATCGTTGTCGAGCCCGTCGTCGCAACTCGCCGACACGGCGTGCTCCGAGGTATCCCCGCCGCTGACGCAGCCGGGATCGTCGCCGTCGGTGACTCCGTCGCCGTCGTCGTCGATGCCGTTCGAGCATTGGCCTGGTGACGCCGAGAGTGTCGGTCGATCGAACGGGAACGTACCCGCGGCGACTCGCGGATCGGTCAGCCCGTTGCGCAGGAAGTCGACGACCGCAGGCACCTGATTGGGCGGGATCTGAATCTGCTGAACCAGCGGGTCCTGGTTGTCCGGGAACTGCACCTGGCCGTTGGCGCGCAGGTAGAAATCGAGCACCTGTTCGAGGCTGCGCAGCTGCCCGTTGTGCATGAACTCGGTCTTGAGACCGACGTTGCGAAGCGTCGGCACCTTGAAGCGGCCGCGATCGCCTGGGTTGCCGGTGACGGACTGACGTCCGATGTCCTCGGCCACTGGGCGAAGACCGATGTTGCGGAAGCTGTCGTCGGTGAAGAGCGCCGGCCGATGACAGGCGCCACAGGTGGTGGCTCGGAAGGCATTGAGGCCCGCTTGCTGCTGAGGCGTCAGCGCGTTCGTGTTGCCGGCCACGAACGCGTCGAAGGGCGTCTGGTTCGGCACCAGCGTGCGTTCGTAGGTGGCGATCGCGAACGCGATCCGCTGCGCGGTGATGGCCCCGTCGCCGAACGCGTCGCCGAACAACGCGCCATAGGTCGGATGCGAGGCGATCGCCGCAGTCACGTCGGCAGGAAGATCCCGGGCCAGTGCGAGCGGCTTGGCATCGGCGAGCTTGGCCGTGATCTCCGCCCAGTCGCGCTCCTCGTGCGCCATCTCCACGTCGTTGAGGGGCGGGCCCACCGACTGTGCTTCCAGCGCACCGCCCTGGGCGATCGCCGTGTCGCCGGTCTCGGGATCGACGAACGCAGGTCCTGCGCGGCCGTCCCAGAAGAGCTGCCGCGACCATTGACTGCCGATCACCGACGGCGCCTCGCGCGTACCGACCTGCGGATCGAGCCCGAAGACCGGATCGGCGAAGTAGACGTTGGCGGTATCGGCGCGGATCACGCCCAGCGAACCCTGCACGTCGTCGGGGGTGCCGCGGATCCCATCCACGCCGGGATGGGTGCCAGGACGAGGATCACTGCCGGCGAATCGCGGCTGGTGGCACGTGCCGCACGCGACCGTATCGTCGCTCGAAAGCTGCTCGTCCCAGTACAGGATCTTGCCGAGCACCCGCTTGGCTTCCGTGATCGGATTCTCCGCCGGCACGGGTACGGGTGGAAGCCCTGCCGGTGGTGGAGGCGGCGGTGGAACCTGCGCCAACGCCACCGTTGCTGCGGTCGAAACCCAAAACGCCAGCGCCATTGCCAGCGCCCTACTCTCGTTACGCATCGATCTGACCCCTCCCATGTGCTGCGGGTTCGACGGGCGCCGAATCGCAACGCGCGTGCCGTGTGCGGCGCGGACGACTGGCGTGCGTTCACACTGCCGAGAAAACGACCATTTCCAGGCATCGCAACGACATGCGCGTGCCCGAGCGATGGATCGTCCGGGATGCGTTCGTGCGGATCTCGCACCCCGATCGTGCGGGTTCCGCACGCTTCGTCCCCGCCTTTCGCGCGGGGCTCCGGCGAGCGCCACGAAGAACGGCTGCAAGCGCCTGAAATCGCCGACTCGACGATCTCGAAGCGCGCGGACGGCGCTTGGCGCGTGGGTTGCTGAGACTCACCGGGCAACGACATCACGCTCGCGGGCTCGCAACGAGCCCGCACGGGAGGAGCTCATGGCGATTCCTCGACCTCGTTCGCGAACGAGCCGACACGCATTCATCGCGCTGGCCTCCGTGGCCACACTCACATCGACATCGTCGGCAGCGTCCGCGCGTCCGCCGTTCCCACCCCCGCCGCCACTCGAGCGGCGAATCGAGTCGCTGGACCTCCCCGACTCGACGCGCGAGCGCATCTACGCCGTGCTCGATGGGGCCGAGGGCACGCGCCGCGCCACGCAACGTGCGATCGAGAGCGCCCGCCGCCACCTCCGCGAGTTGCTCGCTGATGGGTCCAGTGGGGACGACGCAGTCCGCGCGGAGGCTACGAAGCTCGCCGATCTCGAGCGAAGCGCCGAGCGCCAGCGCATCGACCTGGTGCTCGCGGTGCGTGCGCTGCTGCCGGAGCGGCTGCGTGGCTCACTCGCACCTCCTCGCCCCGAGCGCGATCCCCGCGATGGGGGTCGCCCGTGCTCGACCGACGGCTCCGACGCGGATCGGCATCCGTGCGGCGGCGATCCGGAGCGTGCGGGTGAGCACGACGCAGGTGCCGGACCACCCGAGTGAGAGCGCGCTGAACGCGTCCGCCCGCTACACTTCCGCCCATGGCTTCGCCGCGGCCCTTCGCACCATGACGAACGGCGAGCGAAAAACGCGCGAGCGGCGCCAGCCCAGCCGCGCGCGTGCCCCGCGAAAGCGGCTCGGGCGCTGGCTGATCCCGTCGCTCGCGGTACTGGTGGTGGGAGCGCTGCTCGCCACCACGATCACCGCGTCGCTGTCGATCGAGCGCGCGTCGGCGACCGTCGCGCTCGGTGAAGGCGGCGCCATGCTGCGCACCATCCTGCGGCTCGGCGGACCCGACGGACCGCCGCCCCGGCCCGAGGACCTCGAGAGCTGTGTCGAGGAGCATCGCGAGGACGGACTGCGCTACGTCGCGCTCATCGGGCCCGACGCACGCATTCACCTCGAAGCCGGCACCGCGAGCGTGGCCACCGACGCGCTGGAACGAGAGCTTCGTCGCCTGCGCCCGGGCATGGCCGAACGCAACGGTGCGGTGATGCGATTGGTGTCGCGACCGCTGCCGCCCCGCGGTCCGCTTCGTGCCCGCGACGGGCTCCCGCCGCGTCCTGGCGAGCTGGGGCCACCGGTCTTCCTCATCGAATACGTGCCGGTGATCGCCAATCGCCTCGCCGAGCAAGCACGGGGAACGCTCGCCGCCGGCTTGCTGGCCGCGTTCGCGTTGGTGGGCGGCGCCGTGGTCCTCGGGCGACGCTGGGTCCGCGAAGATGCGCTCGAACGGCGCCTCGACCACGAGCGACGGCTCGCGACCCTGGGCGAGATGTCGGCGGTGCTGGCACACGAGATCCGCAATCCGCTCGCCTCGCTCAAGGGGCACGCCCAGCTCCTCGTGGAGATGCTGGCCGACGCGGGCGCCACGCGCACCAAGGCGGAACGGGTCGTGAGCGAGGCCGTGCGTCTGGAGTCGCTCACGAGCGATCTCCTCGAGTTCGTGCGCAGCGCCGACATCGAATGCCGCCCCACCTCGCTCGCGGCGCTGCTGCGCGAGTCGGCGGCGGAGATCGATCCCCGCCGCGTCCGCGTGGACGTCACACGCGCCCCCACCACCTGGAACCTCGATCCGGCCCGGATGCGCCAAGTGCTCACCAACCTGATCCGCAACGCGCTCCAAGCCTCGCCGGCGAATGCCGGCGTGGAGGTGGCCGCGGCACTTCACGACGACGATCTGGTCCTCACGGTCCGCGACCACGGCGCCGGTTTGCCGCCTGGCGATCCCGCCGATCTCTTCGAGCCGTTCCACACCACGCGCACCCAAGGCACGGGGCTGGGGCTCACCGTGGCGCGCCGTTTGGTGGAGTTGCACCACGGCGCCATCCACGCGTTCAATCACGAAAACGGCGGCGCGGTGTTTCGCGTGGTGTTGCCGGGAGACTGAGCGATGGCACGGGTGCTGGTGGTCGACGACGAGGAGGGTGTGCGCTCGTTCCTCGCCGAGGCGCTGACCCTCGATGGACATGCCGTCACCGAGAGTCCCGACGGCGCCGACGCCCTCACGCGCCTCGACCGCCAATCGTTCGACGTGGTGCTCACCGATCTCAAGATGCCAGGCGTCGACGGCGAGACCTTGCTCCGCAAAATGCGCGCCGAGCAGCCCGAGATCGAAGTGATCGTGCTCACGGCCCACGGCACGGTGGAGAGCGCCGTGGAGGCCATGAAGCTCGGCGCCTTCGACTACCTACGCAAGCCCGTGAGCGGCCCAGCGGAGCTGCGCCTGCTGGTGAGCCGCGCCGCCGAGCGCAAGAGCCTGAAGGCGCTCGCCGATCGAGCCGATCGCGACACCGACGGCGGGCCACCGCTCAGCTACGGCGCACCCGCGATGACGCGGATCGCCGACGCGATCGCCAAGGTCGCGCGCACGCAAGCCACCGTGCTGCTCACCGGCGAGAGCGGCACCGGTAAGGAGGTGGCGGCGCGAGCCATCCACCGTGCGAGCGATCGAGCGGCGGCGCCGTTCGTGGCCATCAACTGCGCAGCGCTGTCGGAGCATCTCCTCGAGAGCGAGCTCTTCGGGCACGAACGTGGTGCCTTCACCGGAGCCCACGAACGACGCCGCGGACGGCTGGAGCTCGCTGCGGGCGGGACCTTCTTCCTCGACGAAGTCGGCGAGCTCAAGCTCGATCTGCAGGCGAAGCTCCTGCGCGTGCTCCAGGAGCGCCGCTTCGAGAGGGTCGGCGGACACCGCACTCTCGATGCCGACGTCCGCTGGATCGCCGCCACCAACCGCGACCTCGCGGCGCTCATGCGCGAGGGACGGTTTCGCGAGGATCTCTACCATCGGCTCGCGGTGTTCCCGATCGAGCTGCCGCCGCTCCGCGAGCGCCGCGAGGACATTCCGTCGCTCGCGCGTGCCCTACTCGAGCGCATTCGCCGCGATCTCAAGCGCGCGGCGCTCACCCTCGACGCGGACGCTGAGCGCTGCCTCTGCGACGCCGATTGGCCCGGTAACGTGCGCCAGCTCGCCAACGCCCTGGAGCGCGCGGCGATCCTCGCCGAGGGGGACACGATCGGCGCCGAGCACCTCGATGGTCTCGGTGCGTACGCAGGCCTCGCACGTGCGAACGAGACGGCTGCGATCGCGCGCGACGCCGCCGTCTCGCCCGTGACCCTGGATGCGCTCGAGCGCGAGGCCATCGTGCGCGCCCTCGACGCGGTCAACGGAAATCGACGTCTCGCCGCAGAGCGGCTGGGCATCGGGCTGCGCACGCTCTACGACAAGCTCAAGCGCTATCAGCTCGCGTGACCGCGTCGCCGCGTGCGGCCACGGCGCGCGCCGCCTGATGCGTCAGGCGAGCTTGTCGAGATAGCCGTCGGTGTTCGATCGGATGCGACGCGCACGGGTTGCGGGATCCTCGACCTCGAGCTTCTCGTCGGGCACCACGCGGAAGAGCGGCTGCCCCTTGCGCACCACCACGCTGCTCTCGTGGACGAAGAGGTCGACGATCCGCCCCGCGAACGGTGCGTACACCTTGTTGAACATCTTCATCACTTCGATGATGTAAAGGGGCTGGCCCTTCTCGAAGTGCGTACCGGGCTCCACGAACGGTGGCAGGTGCGGTGCTTCGCGATTCCAGTAGGTGCCACCCATCGCGGCCACGATCTCGTCGGATTTTTGCTCGGGCGGCGGTGCCAGCACCCTGCGCATCGCCTCCTGGTGCGCCGGAACGAGTAGGCGCTCCGGGATCTCCACCTCGAGATCGTCGCCGAGCGTGAGATCGAAGAAGCCGACCTTGCTTCCCAGCAACGGCACCACGCCGAGCATCTCGAGGCCGAGCTGGTGGCCGAGGTGCGCCGACTGCACGCGCTCCCAGGCTTCGGCCACGAAGCCCCACGCCGGTTCGGCGCCACGCAGCGCCGCATCCAGGTCGGGCCAGGAAAGACCCGCGGGCACGCGCGCTTCGAGTCGCTCGTAGAACGCGAGCCCGACCTCGAGCATCTCGCGGTCGTGGTCCCAGATGCGCTCGGCAGCGGCGGCCTCGGCGTCGTCGAGATGCACCAGGCGGATGGTGTCGGCGAGCACCTGCAGCGGATTGCGAAGCCACACGAGGCGCCCGTCGGTGACACGGAAGTCGTGCATGTGCTGCGAAAGCCACGCCGAGAGCAGATGCGGCTCCGCGAAGAGCCGCTGCATCGGCCGCTCCACCAACGTTTCCTTGGAATCGAAGACCTGTGCCGTGGCCGCGCGCGCATCGGGACTGGCGGCGGCGACGCGCCGCTTCTCGATCTGATGGAAGGCGTAATCGAGATCGATGGACTCCGCTTCCCGCCCCAGCTCACCGACGGCGGTGAGGTACGGCACCACGAACTTGGTGGTGGGCTTGGCCCACGGATCGCGGTGTAGGAACCACGTCATGATGCCGCGGTGGAACTCCAGGTTGGTGGCGAGGTCGATGCCTCGGAGCGTGGTGCAGCGCAACACCTCCGTGAGCTTGGCCCAGCTCTCGCGGCGGTTGGCGCCGGTCGAGAGCAGCAGCGCGATGTTGGAATCGTAGGCGCCGGCCAGGCGATATCGCATGAAGAGCCCGGTATCCGGATTCTTGATGGAAATGCCCTGATCGTCCCGGATCTCGTGCTCGATGGGGTCCGACCACGACACCATCACGCCGCCCGCCGACGGCTGAAGTGCCCGATCGGTGGCGTTGAGCCGCACCTCGAGGGCCGCGCCCTCGCGCAGCACCCGGGTCGGCCGCGGCAAGCGGCTCTTGTGCCGCGCCACCAGCGCCATCGCCTCGACCAAGGAATGGACGTCGAAGTGCTCCCGCGGATCGTCCGGGTTCACGAAGCGCAGCGCGTAACAGAGCTCCGACACCCGGTGCTCCACCTGGATGCGGGTGTTCACTTCCATGAAGTAGTGGCGATCGCCCTCGACGATGCACTCGAACGTGGAGGCACTGTCGAGCTTGACTGCGCGACCGAAGCGCTCGGCCTCGGCTTCCATGCGCTCGAGCACAGCGAGGTCTCGCGTGAGCACGTCCGCGTGTCGGCTGCGGCCGGCGGCACGCGCGTCCTCCACGGCGGCGCGAAGCCCTTCCACGGTGATCGAGACCTCGACCAGCTTCTGCTCGTGCATCTGCAGCGAGCAATCGCGCCCACCCAGCGTCACGCACCACTCGCCGTTGCCGAGCATCTGAATCTCGTTGTGGCGCGTGGACTCGACGTTGAGCTCGATGAGCATGTTCTTGTTGTCACCGACCCCGGTCGCCTTCACCTCTTGCAGGATCTCGCGCACGAACGACGGGACTCCTCCCGCTTCGGAGAAGATCCGCTGGCCTTTGCCACCGCCACCGCCGATCGCCTTGAGGCGGAAGCGGCGGCCGGGATTCTCCGTGAGCAGGCGCCGGGCCTCGAGCTGGATGGTGTCGGCGAGCTCGTCGATGGTGAACAGATCGATGCGGGCGCGATACGACGCCTCCAACAACTGCTCGGCGACCTTCTCGAGCGCCGCTCCCTTCTTGGCGACGGGGGGCGCGACCTCGAGCCGATGTTCCGCAGCGCAACGCGCCAATGCCGCCGCGTCGGGGTACTTGCGGAGCAAGGTGCGCACGGTGGAGTCGTTGATGCCCGGTGTCACCGACACGTCGTTGGCGATGGCGGTGCGCTTGGCCTCGTCCTTGGCGCCTGCTGCGCCCTGCGTGAACGAGCACGGACCGATGAAGCCGAGCCCTGCGTCCTCGAGCGAGCGCACGAAATGGGCGTCTTCGGCCATGAAACCGTAGCCGGCGAACACGTACTGGTAGCCATGCTGCTTGCAGATCTCGATGATCTGCGCGATCCGCTGATCGCGCTCTTCCTTGGTCGCGCCCGTGTAGTCCGCGACGGAATGGACGTGCTCGGGGGGCATCATCCGGAGCTCGGGCGAGAGCGCCCGCGGAAACACGATGCTGTCGCGTTCCGACAGCAGCATGCCCACGCGGGTCATGCCCATCTCACGGAACACCTCGATCGCTTCCTTGCGGATCGGCCCACGACAGACGATCAGCACGCTCATCGCGTCGCAGGCGAACGAGCGAACCCACTCGCTGGCGGCTCGTTCGAGCCGGCGATCGCGATGAATCAACGGATTCGCGGTGTACGGGTCGGTGACGGCGGCGTCGGGGGGCATCAATGGAACTCCCGCTGCGGCCCGTTCATCGGGCCAGGCACGTAGGAACGGAGCAACGATTCGAGGTTGCGACCCAGCACCGAGCGCAGCTCGCTCGGCATCACGATCTCGGAGATCGATCCCAGCGACAGCGCCTCGCGAGGATTCATGAGCTCACGCTCGTAGCGCTGGTTGATCTGCGCCTCTTCCTGCTTGAGCCAGTCCTGGGCGATGCGGCGTGCCTCGGTGGCCGCCTCGTCGCGCGCGGCACCCGCCTGGACGCGCGAATCGGTCTCTTCGCGCTCCAGCGCCGCCGCGCGGGCGCGGATGCGGCGCAGGTCGTCCTTGTAGACGTATTCCTTGCCGGCGGTCCCCATCACCGCCACGCGCGTGGTCGGCAGCGCCAAGACCAGGTCCGCGCCGGTGGCGTAGCAATTGAACGCCGCATAGGCACCGCCGAACGCGTTGCGCAGGATCAGCAGGATGCGCGGCGTGCGGACGTCGATGATCGCGTCGAGCATGGCGCGGCCGGCCTGCACGATGCCGCGACCTTCTTGCTCCTTGCCGGGCAGGAAGCCCGTGGTGTCTTCCATGAAGATCGTGGGGATGTTGTAGATCGAGCAGAAGCGCACGAAACGCGCGATCTTGTAGGCGCAATCGACGTCGATCTGGCCGCTCGCCACCGCGCTGTTGTTGGCGATGAAGCCGACCACGTGCCCGCCCAGGCGGCCGAACGCGGTGATCGCGTTGCGGGCGCGGTCGGGCTGGATCTCGAAGTAGTCGCCGTGATCGCAGATCCGCTCGATCACGATCGACACGTCGAGCGGCGTGTTGAACCCGGTGGGTGAGTTGAACGCCTTGCGGAAGAGCGTGTCGATCTCGGTGGTCTGGCGGTCGATGGGATCGCTGGTGGCCTCGAACGGCGCCATCACCCGATTCGAGCTCGGCAGGTACGAGAGCAGCCGGCGCGCCGTGCGCAGCGACGCGAGCTCGTCCTGGACGCACAGATCCACCACGCCGCTGGCACCGTGAACCTTGGGACCGCCCAGCTCGTCGGGTGTCACGTCCTCGCCGAGCACGCTCTTCACGACTCCCGGCCCGGTCAGGCCGAAGAAGGTGCCCTCGCACTGGATCATGAAGCTGCCTTGGCGCGGCAGATAAGCGCCGCCGCCGGCGTTGAAGCCGAACATGCACATGACGCTGGGGACGATGCCGCTCACCTTGCGCAGCGCCGTGAACGCCTCGGCGTAGCCGTCGAGGCCGCCGATCCCGGCGGGCACGTAGGCCCCCGCGCTGTCGTTCATGCCGACCAGGGGAATCCCGCGCTCGGCAGCTAGATAAATGAGATTCGCGAGCTTGCGGCCGTTGGTGGCGTCCATCGAGCCGGCGCGCACCGTGAAGTCGTGGCCGTAGATGGCGACGTCACGCCCGCCGAGCGTGGTGACCGCGGTGACGATCGAGGCGCCGTCGAGGTTCTTGCCCCAGTTCTGC
>CAYUSL010000216.1:0-10092 GCA_964447125.1 uncultured bacterium
GTTGCCGGGGCTCTCGCTCACGCTCGCGTGGATCGCGGCGGTCGCGCTCGGGGAAACCTATTTCCGATTGGATCGCGGGTTCGCGATCGGCGCGCTGGTCATGCTGGCGGGTGTGATGGTGGCCGCGCACGCGGTGGCGGCGCTGCCGACCGCTGCGGCGCTCGGCTGGGCCGCCGGGCTTTTCTTGGGTGGCTACACGCTTCAGTTCGTGACTCACGGGATCGAAGGCAAGAAGCCGGCACTCTTCGAGAACCTGCTCTTGGCGCAAGTGACGGCACCGCTCTTCGTGGTGGCCGAGGTGTACAAGCTGTTGGGCCTCCGCCGCGATCTCTTCGCACGTGTCGAGGATGAGATCGCCCGGCTCGAGGCCGCGGAGTGCCCGTCGGGCGCAGCCGCGGTGGGGTGACGGGGGCGAATGGCGGGGCGCATCGCGGGTCAGAATCGCGATGCTCCCGTCGCGGCGCTTGCTGGCGCCGCGGTGAGCCTCGGGCTCACCTTCGAGTACCTCTTTCTCACGTGTTTCGGCTGTCCGCCGCGTCTCGTCTTCTTGCTCGCGTTGGTGGCATGGCCGATCGGCGGTGCGCTGCACCACGGGCGGCGAGCCGCCTGCGAGCGCCCGTTTGCGCGTGCCCTCGCGTGGTTGGTGGCGGCGAGTGCCGCTGCGTGGATCCTGCCGCAGCTTCATGCCGGCCTACCGCCCGAGGGTGAGCCCCACGCGTTCTGGCCGCTCTGGGTCACGATCTTGCCGCTCGTGGCGCCGCTTCCCTTCTTCGTGGCCCACGGATTCGTGGAACTGTCGCTCTACGAGCGGGCGGCGAAGCGAGACTCCGCCCAGCGCATCTACGCCTGGATCTTGGCGGGTCACGCGCTGGGATTAGCGGTGGGAATCGCACTCCAGAGGTCCGTCGGACCGACCAGCGTCTTGGGCGCGGCCTTCGCCTGCGCATGGCTCGCGAGGGCTGCGGCCGGCGGGCCCGAAGCCGCTGGCAAGCGCCGATGGCTCACTGCGGCGATGGTGGCCGTGGTCGCCATCGGGCTCACGGCGTTGACGGGCCCCGCGTGGCTGCATCGCGCGCTGGCGATCCACTGGCAGAGTCAGGGGCTCGAACGCGACGGCTATCGCGAAGTCTTCACGCGTTGGGGACGCTACGGGCTGGTGAGCTTGCGGGAAAAGGGGGGTACGCCTGGGGGGCTCGGCTTGCTCAACGACATCGTGCACTGGTCGTACGGCGATCCCGCTTTCGACGGGACGAGCACGGTCGATGCGCTGCCCTTCCTGGTCGCCGAGCCGTCTCTGCCCGCAGTCGTGATCGGTGCCGGCGGTGGACGCCAGGTGGCGATGGCGATCGCAGCGGGCGCGCGCGACGTGCGCGCCATCGAGCTCGAACCGGCGGTGATCGACTACTTCAGGCGAATTCGGCCTGCGGCCAATCGGAACGTGTTCGTGAACGGCGTGGTCGCGCCGATGGCAGCGGAGGGCCGCGCTGCGGTGGAGCGGCTCGAGCGCGGCTTGGGTCTGGTCTACGTCGCGGACGCAGGCGCTGCGCGCTACAACAGCCTCGATCTCTTGATCGACGGTTCGTTCCTGCTCACCCGCGAAGCGCTGCGAGAGTACGCGGCGAAGCTCGCGCCGGGCGGGGTGATCGCGAGCTTCACCCATCACGACGTGGACCCGGATCGGCGCATGCTTGCTCACGTCGTTGCGACGTTTCGCGATGCCGGACTGGTGCCGTGGAGCGTGTCGGCACCAGACGGATACGTCGTGCTCGGCGCGGGAGCGCTGACCGCTGCGGTCTTGCAGCCCCGCATGGAGGCGTCACTGGCACGGATTGCCGGCGCATGGACGGTCGAGGCGCGCGAGCCGTCGGCGAAGTCTTCCGAGCTGCTCGTGGGGATGGATGATCGGCCCCTCTCTCAGCTCCTCTACGCCATGAGCGTCGAGGAGTTGCGTGCGCGTCTTCAGCACGTGTTCGGTGGGGTGTGCGCAATCGCGGCGGTGTTCGTGTTCGCCTGCAGCCGCTTTCGGTGGCTGGTGCGGGCGCCGCGCGCGTGGCCGTGGGGGTGCGTCTCGCTGGCTGGAGTCGCGGTGGGGCTCAATTTCGCGTTGCTCGAGGTGTACGCGGTCGGTCTCGCCAACCGCGCGTTTCACGAGATCTTTCTGAGCACGATTGCCGCGAGTCTCGGATTCTTGCTGCTCGCAGGTTGCGGCGGCTTGGTCGAGGGAGAGCGCGCGCGGCGCCGCGTGGGTGTAATCGGCATCCTGGGAGCGAGCGCCACGTTCGCGTGCGCCGGGCTTGGCGACGCTGTGCTCGCCGTCGTCGGCTGCGCGGTGATGACCCTCGCGACGGGCACGCTGTTTCCGTCGCTCGTGCGCGCGGATGCTCGGCACCTCGTGGTGCTCTTCATCGCCGATGCTCTGGGCGCAACGATCGCGGCGGTGGTGGGCTTGCTCGGCGTGCCGCTGTGGGGCGTTCGCGCCACTGGCTCCCTCACGGCCGTGGTCTTTCTCGCCGCGCTGGGAACCTGCGCGATCTTCGCTCGGCGTACCTCGGGGCTGATCGAGGCGCCCGTGGATCGCCCCGCGGACCAGCGAGCGCTCACGGCGATCGCGCCTGCGTGACGGCCGGGGTCAGCGAGGCGCGGATGAACGGGATCCGGTGATCCGATCGATGGCGAGCCGTACGCGGGGATCCAGGGCCGGGTTGGCGCGCACTTTCTTCAGGACCTCGAACGCAGCGGGGTGATTGGCGTTGAGCAGCGCCATCACTGCCACGATCTCGATCTCGGGACGACCACCGGCGAAGACTCCCTCGATCTCCGTCACGGCACGTGCGGTACCCGTTTGCCCCAGCTCCTCGATGGCGCGGGACGCGGCACGGTCGCGACCGGAGCGTGCGACGTTGCCGAGGCTCGTGAAGGCGGCGTCGGCCTGCGGCTCGTCGCGCACGAGGGTTGCCAGCGCGGCGACCGCGGCCACCGCCACGTCATCGCTCGGGTCCTGGATGGCTCCATCGGTGAGGTAGGGCAGGGACTCGGCGCCGCCGAGCCGCGCAGCGAGCGCCATGAGCGCAGCGCGGGTGCCCTCGTCCGCGCCCGTGCGCCAGGCCGTGAGCGCCGCCAGCGCCGCGGCGCGGTTGGCCGGCGAGTCGTCTGCCAGCGCCGCCAGCGAGCCCAAGAGCGCGGGCCTGAGATCCGAGTTGGTGGTGCCGGCACCGACGAGCGCCGCAGCGAGCCCCTCCACGTGTGCGTTGCCGAGCCGTCCGACCACGAACACCTGTGACGCTCGCTCTTGGCGCGAGTCGCCCAGCCAGCGCGCCAAGTGCTTCACACGCACTTCGTTCAGCCAGCGTCCGAGTAGCGGGCTCGCAGCCAGCGCGCGTGCGGCGTCGGCGCGAAGACTCTCCGGCGCATCGTGAAGCTGATCGAGAAGGACATCGAGCCCCTGTTGCACGGGTGCGTCGTCACCGAGCGCGCCGAGGTAGCGACGCAGCGCCGTGGCGAGCGGCGCGACGTCGTCTTCGCGGATGGGGCGCAGCGATTCGTGGCCATCGGCGAGCCGCACGTGGGGATCGGCGTGTTGCGTTTTCCAGAGGCTCTGGGTGGGTACGTCTCGCAGGAACGCGACGTAGGTGGCCCCAGAAGCCAGGCGCCGCGGATCGGACGGGAACTCGCGGCGCGTCACGATGTGCAGCTCAGAAGGTGGCGTGCCGCGAATCGCTTCGACGATCTCGGCGGTTCCTTCCTCGATTCGATCGGCGGACTCGGTCACGCGGGTGATGCGGGCAACGACGGTGAGTGACGACTCGCGCGCCAGATCGAAGGCGCTCGCGGGTGGCGCGGGCAGGCCCGCACGCGCAGTCGCCGCGAGGCCGAGCGGGAGAAACGCAACCCTGACGAGCGCGCGAGCGAGTCGCCCGGTACGGGCGTCCCGCTCGCGCGAACGCGATCGATGGATCATTCAGTGTGCGGCCGCGAGGGGAGCGTCGAAGACGTCGTTGCCGTTGCCATCCACGAAGAGTGGATTGGTGAACGCCAGCGCGCGCACGCCGGGCTCCGCGGGATCGTTCACGAACAGGTCCGCGAGCGTTTGGTTGACGTCGACGTTGCTCGGCAGCACCGGGAAGAGCGTTCGCGCATTCCCCGTGGTGCCCTTGACGATCACCACTACCCACGCGTCGCTCGTGCCCACGGAGAGCGGTGCGGTGACGCTCGCCTCGCTGCGGCTCGCGCCGTTGACCGGGACGGACGTGATCGCGAAGTCGCTTCCCGCGTGGAGGGTGAGCGTGGGTGTCACGCGGTACTCGGGCG
This sequence comes from uncultured bacterium, assembly GCA_964447125.1. Lineage (GTDB taxonomy): Bacteria > JADJOY01 > JADJOY01 > JADJOY01 > JADJOY01 > JADJOY01. Next base: position 4,309 of record CAYUSL010000216.1, read on the forward strand.
GTGTGGCCGCGTTGCCGTCGGCGTCCACGCCGGTGGGAACGGTGTTCACGTAGACCTCGATGGTGTCGAAGTCGACCCACGGCGCCGCTTGCACGCTCACGTGAAGCGTCGCTTGGCCGTCGCTGGTGGTTGCGATGCGCGAGTCGGCGAGGCCGAGCCCGGCGCTCTCGCCGGTGGATGCCGCCGTGAGGCTCGCCGTCACGAACGGTCCGTTCGAGCACACCGATTTCCCGCCGAGGACGCTGGTGGCGATCTCGCTGGCATCGACCGATGCCGGTGCGTCGGTGGACGACGCCACCCAATTCCGTGGTTCACCGACTTGCGTGGTGGCGGCAACGTGGGAATCGGAATCGCAGGTGGCGGTCTTCACCAATCCCTGATTCATGAGGTTGAACCAGTCGCCCAGGTTCTGATCGGTGAGCTCGGCGATCTCGCCGTTGCCGCTGCCGATCCAGATCTCCATGGCGTCGAAGCCGGGATCGAAGAGATTGCCGCTCGCCGGATCGAGGCGAAACGCCGCGGGATCGAACGCGGACGCGGGCGGCACCAAGCCGGTGTCGATGCCGAGTGCCTCGAAGGTGCCCATTTGCAGCGAGTTCAAGTGGTTGATCTGGACCACCCGCGGGCCAGCAGGCGGGAGCGCGCGCAACGCCGTGTAGATCTCGCCGGGTGAGCGGCTGTAATGACCGAGCGCGGGGAAGTCCGTGCCGGGGACCTCGCCACGGCTCCAATCGAGCGCGCCCATGTTGCGCGTGCTCGGGTCCTGGACCAGAGGCCACGGATTGATGTGGCCGTAGTCACTCGGCGTCACTTCGGCGCCTTCCGCGTAGCCGATGACGCTCGACGCGCCGGCTGCGGCGATGCTCGGCGTGAGGTCGGCGATGAAGTCGTGATCGGTGCTCACGAAGAAATCGAGCCCTTCGGCGAGGTTGGTGAGGATGCGATCGGGATCGCTCGCGCCCGCGTCGTAGCTCGCCTGCTGATGCTGGTGGAAATCGCTCGACACGAAGCCCGCGGTGTCGAGGACACGGCGCACGGTCGCGTTCACCACTTGCGAGGAGCCGGCGGTGACGGTGATCGCTTGGCGATCCACGTCGTACTCGGGGCCGTGCGAGACCACCACCTGATAATCGCCTGGCTCGATGGGGAAGGCACCGACGTGGCCGTCGACACCCGCGAACTTCACCGCCGACACGCCGCGGGGCAGCAGATCGCCGTCGTTTCGGAAGATGCCGCCTGTCGAGGTGATGAAGCCGAGTAAGTCGAGGTTGGCGGTGGTGGATGGGCTGGGGTCGATACCGACCACGCTCACCTTGGCGGCGATGGGCGCGTTCGACTCGTCGACGACGTTCACCGCGATGGTGCCTGCGGGGTCGAGGTTGTGCTCGTTGTACGCGACGCCCGTGCCGTCCACCGGCACGTTGAGCGTGAGCCCCGCAGGAGCGGGGTAGCCCTCGGCGTTCACCACCAGGCTGTAGATCCCCGTGGGCACCGTGCCGATGTAGTGGCCGTCGGCGTCCGTCTCCATTCCGCCGACGACTTTGACGGACTGGAAGAGATCCCCGAGGAGCGTCACCACGCTCACTCGTGCGCCTGCGACGGGCTGGCCGCCGGAGCGCACGAAGCCTTCGACGGTACCGAACGCGATGCCGAGCTGGCGGTCGCGCACCGAGGAAACCGGCGTGGTGTCGCCGTTGCCGATCACGAATTTCCGCGAATAGCTGTTGGTGCCGCCGGCGGGCACCACGAAATGCGGTGTTGCGCCGAAGATCAGATCGAAGATGCCGGCGTCGTGAAGGAAGATGTTGAGGCCGCTGTTGGAGACGGCGTCGTTGCCGCCCTGAGCGTCGGGGATGTAGCCGTACGAGACGCCGGCCATGGTGGGACCGCTCGCCACCCACGCCATGTAGTCGGCGTCGAAGCGCACCAGCATCCCCGAGCCGGAGGTGCCGCCATAGCCGAGGCCGGGGAAGAAGATCTCACCCTCGCCGCCGCCGTTCACCCAATCGCCGATGGGGATGCCGAGATCCGTGCCGCCCAGATTCTTGAGGGTGGTGGTGATGCGCACGAAGTTCTCGCCGGGGGCGAGCGAGTATTCGGTGGCGATCTCGATGGGCAGGTCGTGATCGTCGTATTGCGCCGGCAGTGAGAAGAGCCCGCCACCCAGGAAGACGATCAGCGAGCTAAGGTTCTGGGTGTCGAAGACGTCGTCGACGCCCTCGAAGCGGACCACCGCAGGGCTGCCGTCGGTGCCGTCGTTGACGAGGGTTGCGCTTGTGTAATGAGGCGTCGATTCGACGTTGATGAGCGGCGTCACCACCTCGAAGCTGTCACGATCGGGATCGCCCGGGCCGCGCTGCAAGTCGGCGTCGATGATGTTGCCGCCGTAGACGTGTGCGCCGTACGCCGAGCGCACGGCCTTGCCTCCGCCGTCCGTGGGCGTGAGGTCTTCGATCACCACGCGGACGAGATCGTTGTAGAGGACGTAGTCGCCCACCCGCCCGCGCGCCTGTGGCCCTCCCACGAGCAGGCCAGCGGTCGCCGGTGTCGTGAGAGTGGCCACGGCGTGGCCCTGCGCCACGGAGAACTCGGCCACGTCTTCCGCGGTGCTGCTGCCCGACCCGATCGACACCACGAGACGATTGCGGCCCGTGCTGGCAGCACCAGGCGCGATCGGCAGCGCAGCGGTGGCCCCGCCCGCGCTCACGCTGAACGACGGCGTCACGTCGCTTCCGTTCAGCACGGCGTGGAAGCTCGCCGGCGTGGTGCCGGGCTGGAAGGTGACCTGAATCGGGACGGTGGCGGTGACGACCACCTCTTCTTCGAAGGGCGCTACCACCGCGATCGGCGGAGTCGTGTTGCAGGCGGCGGTCCAGCCCGCGAGCAGAGACAAAACGATCGAGAAGCGTGCGTGTCGCCGCATCGGGTGCCCCTCGCCGGCATCCAGCAACCGGCCTTCGACGTCGATTGTGATCGGATCGCCACGCCCCCGTGACGAGCCCGAAAACGCTACCACCGCCTGACGACGCCGAGCAACGCAGACACGCGGCGATCCTGCGCCGGCGCAGGGGCGTCCTGATTCGGTACGGCGCCGTAGCGGCTCAGCGCGTCCGGTGGATCGCAAGGTTCCGCATTGGCGAGCCGACGCCAACGCCATGACAATGCGGCCACGACTCCGCGCGCGCGTCCGGGCTTGCCGCAAACGCGCGCGACCCAGAGGCTCTCGGCATGGTCTGGGGTGAGTATTGAACGTGGACGAGCTGTTGCGCGCGGCACGAGGGTGGTGCGAATGATCGGTCGCAGGCAGCAGCCGCTCGCGGGTGGACGTGACATTCCGCGATGGCGCCTCCGAACGTGGGTCGCAATCGCTCTCCTGGCACTTGGTGTGTCGGGGTTGCAGCGTCTCGCCGCGCCCCGCAGGGGCGAGGCGCCGAGACCACGAACCCCCGCCTCGTCGACTGCATCGCAGCGGCAGGTCGAGCCGGCTTGGCATGATGAGGAAGAGCCATCGCACTTGCCCGGCGACTTGAGCACGGGAGAAGAGTCCGAGCGGCCGTCGAGTGAGGTGTACCTGCAGGCGAGCGGAGGTCTCGGCTGTACGGTGCGGGGCAGGGTGCGTTTCTCAGGCGGTGCCCCACCTTGGCCACCCGTGAAAGTCGAGCTTCACGGTGACATGAAGACCTTGGCGAGCGCCGTGCTCGTCGCCAACGATCGTTTCGAGTTCGTCGACGTGGTCGCCGGCCTGCCGATGACGCTCGACATCACCGCCGAGGGGCGCCGCTGGTGGAGAAGGAGCTTCCTGCTCGAGCCTGGCGAGATCGAAGAAGTCGACGCCACGCTCGAACCAGACGAACCCGATCCACCGCAACGGCTCGATGGTCTGGTCACGGACGCTCGCGGCCGCCCGCTCGCGGGTGCCGTCGTCCGCATCGACGCACATGAGCCCGTGGAGACGGATCTCGCGGGACGGTTTTCGATCGTGCGCGGGTCCGATCAATGCATGCTGCGCGTCACCCATCCTGATCATCCCGGCGCCATGAAATGGGTCTGTCGCCCTGGCGGAGACGTCGGGCCCGTTCACGTCAGGCTCGAGGACGGGTGGGCGATCGCCATCCGAGCGGTCGATCAGACGGGTGCTCCGCTCTCGGGGCTCGAGGTTTCGTGCACGGCGGGCACGACTGCGCTGCACGGTCTCGACGTCCGGGCCGAGGGAGCGACGGACGAGCGTGGCGAGATGCTGCTGTCGCCTCTGGTCGGTGATCGTTGGACGTGCCGGACGTACCGAGCTGGGTACGAGAGCCCGCGACCGCAGTCCGTGTCGATCGGTCCAGATCAGCAGCGCGCTTCGATTCATTTCGTGTTGACGCGATGGCAGCCTGCGGAGGGCGGATATTCGATTCGCGGCCGGGTGATCGGCGGCGATGGTGAGTTGCTGACGGGTTTCCGCGTCTCTGCGGAGAGTGGCGCGCATTGGGTTCAGGCTGCGAGCATCGACGCCGACGGGCGATTCGCCATCGACCGGCTTCCTGCCGAGCGATTCGCGGTCACCGCGAGCGCCGACGAGCACACCTCCACGACAATCCAGGACGTCGCCGCAGGCACACACGACCTCGTCATCGACGTCCATCCGCCCGGGAAGCTCAGTCTTCGCGTCGTCGACGACGCCACGGGCACGCCCGTCGTCGGCGCGAGTGTTCACGGCTACGGGAACACCGATGCGGACGGGCGATTTCTGTTCGAATGGTTGCCCCGCGAGCCCGTGAAGCTGCGCATCTGGGCGACCGGCTACGCCGAGACGTACGCAGGTCCGTACCACGGTCCGCCGGGAGAGACGGTCGACGGTGGGGTCGTGCGCCTGACGCGCGGAGGAGTCGTGCGCGGTCGCGTCGTGGATGCGGCCGGGCGCCCACGCGCAGGAGTGTGGGTTTGGGCATGTCCCGGCAATGTCTCGTTCTACGTCTGCGAGCAGCTCATTCACCAGAAGACGATCTCGCGGCGCTCGGGTGAGTTCGAGATTCAGGGTCTGACGCCGCGTCGCTGGCACGTGCGGACGTTCGACGATGAATCCGACACGCGGGCAGGACAGTTCGTCGAGGTGGTCGAGGGGACGCCGAACGAGCCGATTCAGCTCACGCTCTCGGCGGCCGAATGGTCGTTCCGCAACCACGACGACGCTGACGACGTGTTGGTCGAGGAATGACGGCCGCTCTGCATCAGGAGACGGCGGCGGCGACCAGCAACGCACCGAAGAGCAGGACGTTCGCGGGCAGGACGAATACGTCGACCACGGGCGAGGCGAGCAGCCAGCCCCAGCGTTCGGGAGAGTGGTAGGCAACCTCGACTGGCAATTCGGTCGAGGCGATCTCGTCACCCTGCTCATCGATGACTGCGATCGCGGTTTGGCTCCGGTCCCCCGGCGCTGACCGGGCACGTATGCGCACGAGCCCCGGTGCTGCCTCGATCCGACTGGGATACGGGGATACGAAGTTCAGGTGGAGCGCGCAGCGCTGAAGCGATACGAACTGGTGAGGTGTCATGGGCGCCAAGTCGTCCGCGCCACGATCCGCGCCGAGTCGAGCGCCGTACGTGCCAGGGATGGCGAGCGTTCCGCGTCGCGTGACGGTGTATCCCGGCACCCAGACCATGGCGTCGATCGGTGGCGGAAATCGGTAGTCCGCCTTCCATTCGACCACCGATTGGTTCATGTCATCCGCTCGAGCCACATCGACCGCACAGACGGGATTCGCGTTGGCGAGATCGTGAAGGGCGCGAAGCGTCGTACAT
>CAYUSL010000217.1:0-8111 GCA_964447125.1 uncultured bacterium
AACCCGGTGTTCGTGGACGTGGACGGCACCCGGAGCTTCGACCCGCCGGGTCTGTGATCGTTCGTGGATGGAGTAGCGTCCACTAGCTCGACGCTACCGACCGCCTCTAGGACGCTGTCGTCTGCCCGGTACGGCTCTCGGGCTGCGCGCGCCGCCGTGCCCAGGACGCGCCCGTGGGCGCGTCAGGGAACCTGGTCCGACCAGCCGAACACACTCTCGAAGCCGTTGCCAAAGAGCGGGATCGTCGCGCCACCTACTGGCGCCAGGATGAGCTCGTCGAAGTAGCAGACGAAGTCGGGGGCGCCTGGGTAGGTATCGACCACCGTCGAGTGCAGGACCACCTGTGCCTTGAGATCTCCGGCGTTCGGGGCGGTGACGCGCGTCGTGAAGAGCTGCCAGACGTTGCCGAGATCGTGTATCACGCTCTCCGCACTCGCGACGTAGGTGGACGTGAGGTAGAGCGCGTCCACGCAGTCCAGCCCGAACCAGTCGACCCGCATCTCACACGAACCATCCACGGGCTTCTGGCCGGCGGGGATGGCGATGTGCACGGCCACGTCGTGAGCGACGCCGGCGCTCGCGGACAGGCACGCGCTACGCGCCACCAGGCGGGTCGTCCCGTAGTCGCCGTTCGACACAAATCCGGACCCAGAGCTCAGTCTGTCGATTGCGTCCAGGGGGCTGCGCGCGAACGAGAGGCCCGGTGTGCCGGGTGTGGTCCAGCCCGACAGATCGGCATCGAAGTCGCCGTTCATCAGCAGATTGCCGCCCGAGACTTGGGCGCGAGTCGCCGAAGCAGCCGAGCAACACAGCATGAACGCTGCGGCGAGGACGAAGACCGTGCGAGTCGATGCACCCATGACGTGTTCCTCGGAGGTGGCCTGTCAGCGTAGCGCGGGAGCGCAGTGGCGACCCGCCGCCGCCGGGTCGGGCGGCAGCGCAAGAGTCTCATGAATCAGGGTATGCGGCGAGGTCGTCGGGCGCACGAGCTCTCGCGCATTCGCGCGGGACGAGCTAGCGCGTGGCCACGCGGCTGCCGGGCCCGCCGTCGCGAGCGCGCCGCATCAACTCTGTGCGGACGCGAGGAAGCTCGGGGTGGCGAGCTTGTTGGTGCCGGTATTCGCGCCGTGGATGAGCACCGGAAAGCGATCCGTGTGCATCGAGCACTCAGGCGAGGCGTAACCGAACGTGACCGCGGCGCGACGTCGATCCGTCTTGTTGCCCGGGGCCGTGTGGATCATGTCTTCGCGGAAGATCCAGAACTCCCCGGCCTTGCACACCAGTGGACGAGGCTTGGCGGGCATGCGCTTCAATGCGTCCACGGTGATCGTGTTCACGTTCGGACCCGCGAATTCCGCCCACATGGCTTGCTCGGCGCGGGTCAGGCCGGTGAGCGGCGGGGCGCGGAAATCGTTCTTCATCGTTGCGCCGGAGCGCTTGTCGATCGCTTGCTTGGCGCGCTGTGCCAGGCCGATGGCGCGCAGCGCCGTGCTCACCACGGGCCAGGCGCCGCGGCCGATCTCGAGCTTCGATCCGATCTTGAGCGAGGGTACGTCGTATTCGGCGAGGAACGAGCGCGTGGGGAACATCCAGTAGTCGACGGGGTCGTAGCGGGGGATCTCCGTCGCTTGCCACTGGATGAACTGCGAGCCGGGCTGCACCCACAAGCAGCCGCTCTCGAGATCGGCCGGTTCGAGAGCTACCCACACGGCGATCGAGCCAACCCGCGAGCGCGGTTTGTCGACGGTGGGCCAGGTCTGGTCCTGGCGGCCGTCGCGGTGGACGCCGGTCGCCTTGGCGCCCGGTTTCTTCACGAACGTCCACGCCCGCCAGAAGAGCACGTCGTCACCGATGATGCTGCGGATGCGGTCGACGATCGCCGGTTCGGCACCCAAGCGGTACACGTGCTCGTTCAGCATGTGCACGTCCATCGTGAGGTTCGCCCACGGTGGTCCCTTGGGATCGTCGAGCAGCGGCTGGATGTCGCTGCAGAGATTCGCCATCGCTTCTTCGCTGCGGACCCGGAACGGTCCGACGCAACCATCGCGCTCGAATGCTTCGAGCTCGTCTCGAGTCAGCATTTGCTCTCCTCGGCGTGGTCGTGACGGCGACGGTCACGCCGCCGGTTCGAGGATCACCGGCATGCCATCGGACGGCGCCAGCACCGTCGAGGTGCGCACGATTCTCGGCTCGAATCCCGGCGCCGCTCGTGGCACGACCTGCGTCAATGCTTGCGCGATCACGATCTTCATCTCGTAGTACGCGAACGACATCCCCACGCACAGCCGCGAGCCGCCCCCGAACGGGTAGAACGCGTAAGGGCTCACGCGCGTACCCACGAAGCGCATCGGATCGAAGCGTTCGGGATCGGGCCACACGTCGGGTCGGCGGTGCGTGAGATAGGTCGCCGCCAGCGCGCAGGTTTCCTTGGGCAGCTCCCAGTCGCCGACTCGCGCTGGCGCCTGGAGGTCACGCGCCATCAGCGGCAGGATCGGGAAGAGGCGCATCGTCTCTTTGATCACGCCTTCCAGGTACTCGAGCTTGGCGACGTCGTCGGGCTTCACCGGTCCCTTGCCGACCACCCGCGCGATCTCCTCGCGTGCTTTCTCGAGCACGTCCGGATGCCGGGTCAGGCGGTGAAAGACCCACGCCAGCGTGGTGGCGGTGGTCTCGTGGCCGGCGAGCAACAGCGTCACGAGCTGATCGCGTAGCGACTCTTCGCTGAGCGTCTGCCCCGATTCGTCGCGCGCCGTGACCAGCAGGTGCAGCACGTCCTCGCGGGTGGCGCCGTGGCTGGCTTCTTCTCGGGTTCGCCGGATCTCGGCGTAGAGCACTTCGTCGATGCGGTCGAGCAGCGGCTTGAGCAAGCCGAGCTTCGCCTGGATGAGCGGGAACCACTCGCTGCGGGTCATCACCTTGAGGCACAGGCTCCGCAGCCGCTCGAAGCGCTCGCCTTTCTCCAGCCCGAAGACCGTTCGCATCACGACGTCGAGGCTGATCTCGTGGACCGCGGGATTGATGGCGAAGGGGACGCCGCGGGGCCAAGTACGGATGGCGGTGTCGGCGATCTCGCGCATCGCGTCGCCGTAGGCGCGCATCCGATTGCCGGTGAAGGGCGGCCCGACCAGGCGGCGCAGCGCGCCGTGACGTGGACCGTCGGAGAGGAAGATCGATTGCTTCCCGACCACCGGGCCGGTGATCGCGTTCGACACGCCCCCGTAAAAGACGTCGGGATCACCCGCGAGGATCTGCTTCACCTCGTCGGGATGGGAGAACACCACGTGCGGGCGTCCGCCCGGAAGGCGCAGGCTGAACGGCTCGCCGAGCTTCTCGTGGCATTCGTCGAGCAATCCGATCGGTTCGCGCGCCCAACGGTAGAGCTGGCGGAGCGGAGAGCCCGGCAGGCTCGGCGGCAGTGACGTCATCGCGGCCTCGTGAATGGGTTCGGAGAACCCATCAAGTATGGCCTGTCAGCCTCACCGGCAGCCAGCACCTGCCTGCGCTCCGTTCTGAAGATCCGCAGGCGAAGCCGTGACGGGCGCCCACCGAACCGGCCAACCGCAGGCCGCAAGCCGCGAGCTCGAAGCGCTCGCCGCGAGCGTCAGGCGAGGATCGGCAGTGCGGCGGGCCGCGCGCTGCGACGCCGCCATGCGGCCCACGCGAGCGGCGCCACGAGCAGCACGAGGTTCTCGAGGCCGCTCGTCGCGGGGGCGCCGCGATCCACCGTGCAACCGATGGTGGAGGAGCCGGCCCAGCGCACCAGCACTGGGGATGTCGTCACCGTGTAGGTGGTCTGCGTCGACTTGTTCCAGAGCTGCGTGCCCTTGTAGTCGTAGACGTCGATCGGCGTGGTCGCGTCGATGCCGAAGAGCTGGCGCAGGTCCACGGTCGTGGTGGTCGCCGGGTGCCACGCGAACGCGAGGTGCCCGTTGCCGGTGGTCTGCTGGAATTCGTAGAAGTCGCCGCCCGCTTCCCCGCGCTTTTGCAGGAACGAGTAGCCCTTGCCTGCGCCGATCGCGTCGGCCACGAGCTTGGCGCTGTAGGCGGCCGGACGCCACGTCGGCGCCCCGGGGGTGCCGTCGAAGAGCGGCACGAACGTGGGCGCCATGAGCGACGCCATGAGCGGCGAGTACGTCACGTGCTCGACGCCCGTGGCCATCGCCACCACCAGCTTCTGGACGAGCCAGCGACCTTGGTCGTCGGCATTGAAGGTCGAGCTCTGGTTCGCGAATCCCAGCTCGCTGAGCCAGATCGGCTTGCGCACGACTTGGCGCGCATCGAGGAACGCCACGAAGTCCTCGAGCATCAGCGGGTTGTCGTAAAAGTGCGCGCCGAGGATGTCGTAGTAGGCATTGGCGCTGGGCGTGAACATCGCGTCGATGATGGTGCGGCTGCGGATCTCGGTGGGCTCATCGGCGAGGTGCTGATAGAGCCCGGCGTCGTTGCCCGGGTACTGATCGAACACCACCTGCAAGAGCAGGCTGGTGTGGAAGAAGCCCTTGCCCCAGTTCCGAACCGCTTGCGTGTACTGGTTGCCCGCCTGCTGGGCGCGTTCGAACGCCATGTAGTAGCCGATGCCCTGGCTCGAGGCACCGCCGCTGGTCACCTTGGCGTTCGGGTTACCGGCCTTGACGGCGCGGTAGAAGCTCGGCTGCAGCCCGACGGCGAGATCGCCGCCGACGCCACCGAACATGTCCTTCGAGGTGCCGTACCAGAAGCCCTTGGAATCGGCTTCGTGGACGGTCGACCAATAATCGACCCGTGGCAGGTAACTGTTCGGGAAAAGCGGATCAGGATCGGGCGTGCAACCGCTGTAGCGAGCGGCGAGCGCCTTGATGAACTCGTACCAAGGCGAGGTGTTGCCTGCCGTGTCGCGGGTGAGGACTTTGGGTGGGAACGACGCGGCGGCTTCGAGTGCGGGACCGTTGCGCGGACCCAGCCATTCGCCGTCCTTGTAGTCGTACGAGCTCAGATCGACGGGCCAAGTCGACTGGGCGCCGGCGAAGGGCTCGGAGCCGCCGCCGCCGGGGCGCACGCGCAGCTCGATGGCTGTCATGCCGTCGGCCACCGCTTCCTTCACTTCCCGGTCGAGGTCCTGGAGCTTGGTGTTGTCGAAGTTCACACCATCGGGCTGGAGGGTCGCCCACGACGCGGACTTGCCGACCACGTGATGGCTGGTGAGCCCCACCGAGAGCGCCGCGTTGAATTGGAGCGCGAGCACGCCGACCTCGCCGAACGGTGGGATCGGCGTGGCGGCGGTTCCGCACGACGTCTGAGCAAGCGCTCGCTGGGAGGCCGCGGTGAGTGCGAGACAGACGATCGCGACCGATGCGCCGCGCTTCACGAAGCGACCGAGCGAGCGATTCACCTGACTGCCATGCCGACGGTCCATTCGTTCCATCCTTCTTACATCTATGCCTGGATCGGTTTTGTGACGAACTGCTCGTCGCGACCAGGCATCGCAAGTCATGAGCCACTAACCGAGACATTTCCTTCGCCAGTTTTATGGCGAAGTGTCTCGTCTGTCTGTCTCGCACCGTGACGACGGTTGGCACTGCATCCAAGAAGATTTGTATTTGCAGGGATTTGTAGCGGTAAGCGTGATCAAGCGAAGTTCAGCGGCCGGATCGGCGAAAGTGACGCGATTGAGTGAAATGTGACGACAAGTGATTGAATGTCGAAATATTGTCGTCACTTCTGCGGCGTCATGACGCTCTGCGGTGCGCGCAAGGCGTCGGGACGTGGCGTGCGGCACGATCGGCGTCTTACGCCCACGAGGTCGGGACAAGGTGCCCGGCGCCGGATTGTCGGGTCGGGCTGCGCGCCCCGCGCGCCCGAGTTCGGCGCTCGGCCGAGGTCGTCGATGGGGCGCGCAATGCGACTAGAAAGTGTTGTGATGTCAGTTGCTTCTGGCGAGAGTCGGGATCCGATTGGAGACAGGCACTGGCGTTGCCCTAGAGGCGGCCCGCAAGCCGTGATCGATGTGCGATCGCGGCGAGGAGGTCGCCGTGAGCATCCCATCCAACCCGCGAGCCCGTGTCGCCAGCCGGGCGCGTCAAATCCTCGTCCCTGCCCTGTTTCTCTCGCTGGTCAGCACGGTCGCAGTGGCTGCAACCACAACGCGCGCCGCCGAATCATGGCCGACGAAGGGTCACGACAACCGTCGCACTGCCCAGATCAACGTGTCCGGACCGGCGACCGTGAAGAGTGTCGCGACGACCCGCATCGATCAGGGCGGTGCGATCAACGTCGCCGCCACCGTCGCCAGCGACGGCACCACGTTCTTCGGCACCTGGGGCACGGTCCAGGACAACGGCAAGACCGATCGGTCGGACTGGGACAAGCTCTCCGGTGACGTGCTCGCCGTCCGTCCCAGCTTCGGCACGACGGCCACGCTGGCGTCCTCGTTTGCGCCGTCCACCCTCGATCCCGTCCCGTATTGCTACGACTACAACCCGTCGGGCGCCTCACCGACGCAGTGCGGTGGCTCGCTCAGCGAAGAGCTCACGATGTGGACGGGCACGGTAGAGGGCACGCCGGTGCTGTCGCCCGACCAGAAGGTGCTCTACCTCGGCCGCGGCGACGGCAAGGTCTACGCCCTCGACACGAAGACCGGCCAGATGCTGTGGGACTTTCACACCTGCAACGACGTCAACGACTGTGGCCGCACGCCGTCCAACCCCGAGTTCGGCGGTGAGGTCGTCGCCGGCCTGTTGTTGCGTGGCGGCACGGAGCTCTACCTCGGCAGCTTCGCAGTCGAAGGGTCGAACGGGATCGAGAGCACGGCACTCTACAAGCTCGACGCGGCGAGCGGTGCCTTGGTGTGGCGCTATCCGGGTAGCGGCTCGCTTCCCGGTGTCTTCATGGCGGCTCCCGCACTCAGCCCAGACGGCAACACGATCTATGCGGCCACCATGTGCGCGCCCGCGGCGAACTGCACCGCCCCCGGCTACCTCTACGCCTTCGATCCCAACGGCACGCTGCGCTGGAACCCGATCCCGCTCTACGACGGCAAGAATCGTCCTGCCGGTGCGTGGTCGATGGCCGTGGGCACCGACGGTACGGTGTTCGTGGGCGGCGGCGGCTCGAGCGCGTGTGACTCGGCTTACCTCACCGCGTTCGAGCCCAAGCAGGGTGCCCGTCGTTGGGGCCCCGTGGCGCTGCCCTCCGGCTTCGGCATCCCGTGCGCGAACCGCACCGGTGGCCTCGCGCTTCGCGAGGTCTCGGGTAAGACCACGCGCGTGTACGCGTCGACCAACTTCAGCGCCGAGATGTCGCCCATCGGCCAGCCCACGGGCGGTCGCGTGTTCGCGTTCGACCCCGCCACCGGCAAGCAGTCGTGGGGCTCACCTTTCTTCGACCCCTCCCGCGCCGGCGGCTTCGGCAACGCGCTCTACCCCAGCATCGACAAAGACGGCACGATCTACACGGGTAGCTCGGGCTCGTACGTGAGCGGGTCGCCGGCCTATCCCGTGCAGCGCGGCGCGCGGATCTTCGCCGTCACCGAAAAGGGTGCGGTGAAGTGGTCGTACGACGCGCAGGGCGTGATCGCGTACGCGCATCCGGTGCTCGGTGGCGACGGCGCGCTTCGCTTCGGCGACATGCGCGCGCGCAACGTCGATCCCTGGCTGCGTCCGGCGAACGATCCGATTTACGCGGGCGTCGATCAAAGCCCCGCGTTCTACGCGATCTCGGGCAAGTGACGCCGGCGGCGAGCGAGCCTCGGTCGACGGGCGAGCGCGGGTTTCGCGGTCAGGGGTCGGCCACGGCGACCGGTGGCCACGCGCGACCGGTGACGCCGAGATCGAAGAGGTGGGCCGGATCGTCGATCGTCAGATCCAGGCCCGCGCCGCCGCCGGTGAATCGCAGCGAGATCGTGAAGCGGTTCATCGCGGCGGCGTCCTCGTAGTGAATCCGGAACGTGTCGTCGTCGACCCACTCGCCGGTCGACGCCACCGGTGAGCCTGCCGGACCGGTTGGGGCGATGCGCGCGACGCCATCCAGGCCCACCTCCAGTGGGTAGCGCGTGCCGCCGCGCACGAGATCGACGGCGGCCGTCGCCGGACCCGAGAACGAAACCGCAATCTCGCCCAAGTCGAGGCGGTTCCGAT
>CAYUSL010000217.1:8211-10047 GCA_964447125.1 uncultured bacterium
GTCGCCGGACCCGAGAACGAAACCGCAATCTCGCCCAAGTCGAGGCGGTTCCGATCGAGCCGGTAGCGTCGCGCCGAGACGGTCGCCGCAGTCGCCGGGAGAGGCGGAACGGCGTGGCGCGGCGGCGGCTCGTGAGCACGCGCCACCGCCTGCGCCAGTCGCTCCTCGCCGCTCGGGTTGGGTGGGAGCGGTGAATCGGCGCGCAGCGCATCGGCGAGCAATGCGATCACTTCGTCGCTCGAATAGCCCGCGCCCGTCAACGCGGCCACCAAGTTGCGAGCGGGCCAGATCGCGATGCTCTGGCCGCCGCGTCCGCGGGCTTCGATTGCGCCTTGGAAGGCGCCGCTCGGCAGCCACCAGCCGTACCCGTACCCATCCTTGCCGGCTTGTACGCGGGCGCGCGTGGCCTCGCTGAGCCAGCGCGCGGAAACCACCTGCTTGCCGTGCCAGCGGCCGCCTTGCAGCACCAGCAGGCCGAGCTTGAGCATGTCATGGGGGAAGAGCTTCAGATCTCCCCAGCCGTGTGCCACCCCCATGGGATCGACCGGCCACGCGAACGCCGAGATGCCGAGCGGCGCGAAGAGTCGCTCCCGCGCGAAATCCTGCGTGGGCAGACCGGTAGAACGACTCACGATCGACGACAGCAGGTGCATGCCGCCGCTGCAGTAGGCGAACGCGGTGCCCGGCTCGGTGGCCATGGGCAGCCCGAGCACGAAATGAGCCCAGTCGGGTGATTCGAGCATGGCGTAGAGCTCGCGCTCGCCAGGCTCGAGCCCACACGCGAGGCCGCTTCGCATCGTGAGCAGATCGGCGACCCGAATGTGGGTCTTGCGGCGATCCATTGCCGCCACATCGACCTCGGGAAAAAAGGACGCCGCGGGAGCGTCCACGCTCTCGATCGCGCCGTCGTCGAGGGCGATGCCCACCAGTGTGGAAGTCACGCTCTTGGTCACCGATGCGACGTCGTGGGGAACGGAGCAGTCGTAGGGATGAAAGCAAGCGTCCACGACCAACGCCCCGTCGCGGACGATCGCGAGGCTGTGCACGGGCAACCGCCGCTCGTGGATGGTCTCGATCGCCGTCGCGAGCGCTTCCGAGTCGAGACCGCGGCTTTCGGGCGTGGCCGTTTCCCAGTCGAGGGTCGGCCAGTGGTGGGGCGGTGGAGGGTGTGCGAGCGGCGTCGTGGCAGTGCACGAGCACATCAGCAGCGGCACGAGCAGGGCGATCGATACACGACGGCCTCCCATGATGCTCACCTCCTGCGTCGGGTCCTCACGCAGCCGTGGCCCGTCATGCAGGGTCGGCGGGGCGCTGCGCGTGGAGTGCGTGGAAATGTTCGAGCACCTTCCCGGGCGTCTCGATCTGCGGGTAATGGCCGATGCCGGGCAGCTCGGCGACGTAGCCGTGCCCAACCAGCTCGCGGTAGCGCGCCACCATGTGCGCACCCGAGATCGGATCGGCGGCACCCACGATAAGCCCGAGCGGCACGTGGGCGTCCACCAGCGCTCCGACCCAGCGCTCGCGGTTCTCACGGCGCTCGCGCATGTAGGGGATGAGGCGATGGAAGATGCGATGCCCGTCGTCGTGACTGACGAGTTGCCACAACGAGTCCAACTCGTCCGGGCTCGGCGGGGTTTGCGCACCGAAGATCCGCCGCATGCTGCGCTCGAACGCGCGACGGTTCGTGAACCGCGACACCACCGGGCCGAGCGGTCCGAGCAACAGGCGCTGGATCGCGAGCGGGCGGTGGGTCTCGGGGAAGAGGCCGCCGTTAAGCAGGCAAACGCTCGCGAGCCGTGGCGTGGTGCGGGTGCGATCGCGCGCCAGCAGCTCCTG
>CAYUSL010000218.1:0-2771 GCA_964447125.1 uncultured bacterium
CGTTGATCGGGTAGAACTTCTCGAGCTTCTCGGTGAGGTAGCGGTGGAAGACCTCCACGTGCCGGCCTTCGTCCATCACCTGCGTGGAGCCGTAGAGCTTGCCGTCGATCCATTGGACCGCTTCGGTCACCTGACAGGCGGCGAATAGCGCTCCCTGCTCGCCGTGCAGGAATTGGCTGAGCATCCAGGCGAGGAGCGCGTAGCGCTGCTCGGCGCGCTCACGGTCGGAGAGCTTGGTGTAGATGGGGATGTCCGCGAGCGGCAGCAGCTCTTCGGGAATGAGCTCGCGCTTGGGATCGAAGGGATCGACCTCGGTCTTCCAGTCGAGTGCCTCGTCGGAGTTCCACTGGCCGGCCTTGGCGGCCGCGAAGAGCTTCGCCAGCTCGGCGTGGTCACGGCTGTACTCCCACACGAAGTGGGCGTCGTAGCCGGTGGCCACGTCGGTGGAGTGCTGTCCCTTGCCCCGCTGCAACACGTAGCCCCGGGTTGCCGGACCGATGAGCGCCTTGAGCACCTTGGGATTTCGGATGTGCACCGCGTCGCGGATGCTGTCCGAGTTCGTCGCCAGATTCTGGATCATGCGCAGCGGGTGCATGTGGGCTCCTTGGGGTGAGGGTGTTTCGTTACGACGCGTGAGTCACGCGGGGTCCTCGAAGAAGAGCGAATGGGCGAGCTCGAGGGTGCGGTCGGTCTTGCCCCACAGCGGCTCGCGCAACGGGCCGGAGGCGGTGCGCACCACCGCGCCCGACACGATGTCGAGGAGCGCGGCGCGCAGTGGCAGCGTCTTGCGCACCAGGCCGCGTCCGTCGACGCGCACGAAACGCTCGATGCGATCCAGGATCGGCAGGCCGGCGGTGAGCAGCACTTGGTGGCCGGGACCGCGTCCGTCGAGCAGCTCGCGCAGGATCAATCGCACCAGCTCGGGGTTCGCGTCGATGAAGGTCAGGTAGCGCTCCACCACGGCGTCGAATCGCGTTCGGAAATCGCCCTTCATCTCGATGGCACCCGTGAGGGCTGCGCCGAGCCGCGAGAAGCTCTCGTTCACGGCGGCTGCGTAGAGCTCGTCCTTGGAGCCGAAGTGATAGAGCAGCGACGGCCGGCTGATTCCCGCGGCGCGGGCGATGTCCTCGAGCCGCGCTGCGTCAAAGCCGATTCGCCCGAACTCCGCCTGCGCGGCTTCCAGTAGCCGTTCGGTGGTGGCGACGTCGTTGGCGGCGAGGCGCGGTCGTCCCATGACGTCGAGCAATTTATCTACTCACGAGTAGATATGTCAAGCGAGGCAATCTCAGCCCGTTTGCAGGGGCCCTGGTGCTCCATCCTCGCTGCCCGAGATCGATGGGCGTGGCGGGCGAGTCGGAGCTCGCGCCTTCGCGGCGCCGCAGCGGCGCCCGGCGTGAGGCGTTGCTCACGAGCGCGTGCCGCGATTCGCGCGCCGGTCCGAGTTGGCAGGGACGGCCAACCTGACGCTTGCAGCCGGGCGAAACTGCGTACACCCGTTTGCGCACCCCAGCGGTGTGTACAGTCCACACCGGTTGGTGTCGCGAAATCGTTCGAAATCTCGCGCTGGTGTGTCGCCCCTAAACTTGGCTCGTCGTTTGCTGCCTGGTGGCTGCGGGTCCGGTCAGGCAGCCGGCCCAGGGGGGGACCGCCGTGAAGCTGATGACGTGGCTCAGCAATCGAACCAGACGTTCTCGGCCGCGCGTGCCCGAGGCTTCCCGGGTCATTCGCAATGCGGCGAGCGGTGACATCGACGCGAAACGGCGAGTCGCCGAGATGGGCTCGGAGGCGATCCCGTTTCTCCGAGATGCCCTCGAGCATGGCGAGCCCGAGCTGCGGCGCTGGTCGGTCGCGACGCTCGCCGAGCTGAGCCAACACGTCGGCGAGGCGGTTCCGGTTCTGTCACTGGCTCTCGACGACGCCGACGCCGAGGTCCGCGACGAGGCGCTGCACGGATTCCTGGCCGCCGCGTCACGAAGCGATCTTGTGGACTGGGGCGATCACGCCCGCTGATTCCGATGACGACTCCCGAGCGCTCGGCGAATGCCGAGCATCGCCCCCGCCCGCGTGTGCTCTTGGTCGATGACGATCGACCCGTCGCCGACGCGCTCGAGGAGATCCTGATCGACGACGGCTACGACGTCGTCAAGGCGTACGGCGCGCACGACGCGTTACGCGCCGCCGATGGCAATTGCTTCGACCTCTTGCTGCTCGATCTCATGATGCCGGACATGGACGGCATGTCGTTGCTGCGGATCTTGCGCCACCATTCCGCCACCGAGCGGGTGCCGGTGGCTCTCATCACCGCCCACCCCCACGTGTCGGACGAGGCGATGGCGTGCGCAGGAGTGCGCGCCTGCTTTCACAAACCATTCGACGTCGCCGTATTCCTGGCGAGCGTCCACGGCCTCTGCCCCGTGTGAGCCGCCGCGCAGCTCCCGCTCGTTCACTTCGCTGGCGTCCGTGAGATAATCCGCCGCGCGACGTCGCGTGCCTGGCGATCGGGCGAAGCTCGCGTCCGCCATCGACCGCTACATGCCGCCGTCACTCGCCGCACCCTCACGAGCGCGCCTCGCGGTTGCGGTCGCGTTGGTGTTGGCGATCGCGGGCGTTCGCGGCAGCACGGCTCGTGCCGCCGAGTCCTGCCCGGCACCGGAGGCCGTTGCCGAGGACTTGGCCTGCGGAGCCTCGAGCGATCCGCTCGACGAGCTCGAGTGCTGGCTTCGCTCCGAGGAGGAGCGCCACTACGTGCGCGCGCCATCGCGCCGCCGTGA
>CAYUSL010000218.1:2871-10039 GCA_964447125.1 uncultured bacterium
GACGAGTCGCTCGGCGGTACACCCAGCTTCGCGTCGATGCCCGTGGCGCTCGAAGACATCGAGCGCATCGAGGTGGTGCGCGGGCCGGATACCGCGATCTACGGATCCGGTGGCTTGAACCTCCTCATCGACATCACCACCCGCGCGCCGTCGCGCGCCCAGGGAACGCTCGTGCACCTGCGCGGTGGCGGACCGACGGCGCTCGGCGACGGCATCGCCGTGCAGGGTTTCGAGCTGGGGCCGATCGCGAACAAGGTGATGGTGAGCTACGGGTACCAAGCCGAGCTCGGCCCCGATACCCACAACGCCGAGGGCCAGCTCGTCGAGCAGCTCGAAGGCGACCACAACGACGTCGGCGAAGACCTCTTCAAGACCTCGTGGCGTGGTGAATGGGATCGCGGCTCGGGTGGACGCTGGGAGGCGATCGCCAGCTACGTGAGCGGTCAGTACGACGGCTACGTGTTCGTGCCCATCGAGAGCCGCGACATCACCGACGGCAGCGTGCTGGTGCGCCACGAGCGCGATTGGTTCGCGGGCACGACCACTGCGCAAGCGTCGTGGGAGGGCTACACCGGGCGCGCCGTGAACCAGGCGGCGCTCACGGATCGCGATCCGGTGAACCCCGAAGGTCGGCTCTTCACCGGATCGCACAACGTTTCGAGCGAGCTTCGGCACGAGGTCGAGCTCGATCTGGGCTGCCCCCAAGACCTCCTGGTGGGTACCTCGTTCCGTTGGGCCGAGGGTCGTGGCGAAGTGCTCGCGCGCTCGGCCGAGCCCACCATCCGCACCCTCGGCGGGTACGTGTCGGACGAGTGCCGTCTGGGCAGGAGCGTGGCGATTCGCGGCGGTTTGCGTGCCGAGGGCCTGCATCCTGCCGGCTTCGAGCTGTTGCCGAGCGGCAGCATCGTGTGGGAGCCAGTCGAGGAGCAGCAGAGCTTTCGACTGAGCGTGGCGCGCGGCGTCTCGTTTCCGACCAGCTACGAGCTGGGTGGCGCGTTGCCGGTCACGCCGCTCGGCCTGCCGAACGCGACGCCTCCGTTCAACCTCGCGTTGCTGCGCCAGGTGAGCCTGAGCGTTCGTGGCGATCCCGCGGCACCGCCGCCCGAGCTGTGGGCGACCGAGCTGGGCTGGCGTGGACGTTTCCCCGGACCGCGGCTCTCGGCGAGCGCCGAGGTCTACTGGGAGCGCGTACGCAACTTGCCCGGCGCGGGTGCCGCCCTCGACGACGACGGCGACTCGAATCCCTTCACCTTCGGCCTGCCGATCTCGTATCAGGGCGGCTACTCGGTCGTCGGTGTCGAGTACGCGCTCGACTGGGCGCCGCTCGACTGGTTGAGCCTCGACGCCACGTACGGGCTCGCGTACCCGTTCGACGATCAGAACGCGGCGAGCCGCGCCCCGGGCGCCGACCTCGCCGACACCATTCGCCGCCATCGCGGCTCGGTCGGCCTGACGCTCGATTTCCGCAAGGGCGCCATCCCCACGCCGGTGCTGCGCGGCTTTTCGTTCAGCGTCCTCTACCAGGCGACCTCGAGCGTCCGCAACACGCTGCCGTCGGCGTTCCCGTTCCTGGGGCGCGAGATCCGCCTCGACGATCTCGTCCCTGGCTTGGGCGACTTCACCGACGTTCCGCAGACGCGGATGCTCAACACGCGGCTCGCGTGGGAAGCGATCCCGTGCCGGCTCGACGTCGCGCTCGCCGCGTGGAACCTCCTCGACGAGCCGCTTCCCGCCTGGGGCCGCGGCAACCGGATCTTCACCGGTGAGATCACGCTGCGCTACTGAGCCGGCGCGCGCGGTGCGACGCCTCGTCACCCACCTCGTCGGGGTGACCGTGCTGGTGGCGGCCGCTCTGCAGGCGCTCGCCGCAGAAACCCCGGCGGTGGCACCGCCGCCGCACGCCCACGTGATCGCCATCAAGAGTGGTGCGCTGGCGCTCTACGACGAGGTGCTCGACGGGGTTGCGAGCCGGCTCGGATTTCGTCCCGACGAGCGCATCCTTCCTGGCGAGGGCGAGGACGAAGCCGCGTTCGTGGAGTCGATCCGTGCGGCGAATCCGGTGCTCATCCTGACCCTCGGCATCCGCGCGTCGGAGCTCGCGCAACTGCGTTTCGAGGGTACGCCGATCCTCTACGCGATGGTGCTCGATCCACGCGAGCTGACCGGCCCGACGATCCGCGGTGTTCCGCAGACGGTGCCGGTCGCCGTTCAGCTTCGCGAGCTCAAGGCGCTGGTGCCCGGCTTGCGCAGCGTCGGTGTGCCGTACACGGCGACCAACAGCGTCGAAGCGCTTCGCGCGGCCGAGGATGCGGCTCGAGCGCTCGGTCTCAGGATCGAGCCGATCCGCGTCGAGTCGCGAGCCGAGGTGACGGGTCGCGTCGCTCGCTATCTCGAGGACGTGGAAGCGCTGTGGCTGCCGCTCGACTCGATGCTCATCAACCGCCAGGTGCTGCCGGCGCTCGCGGCACTCGCCCGGCGCTCGCACCTGGCGCTCATGGTGCACAGCGGCGAGATCGTCCGCGATGGAGCGCTGGTGGCGCTCAACCTGCGCACCGTCGACACCGGGCGCGCGCTCGGGGATCTGGCGGCGCGCTTCCTCGGCGGCGAGTCCCTGGCACGACTGCCGGCCGTCGAGGTGAAACCACAGGTCGTGATCGACCCGGTGGTGGCGCGCGAGCTGGGCATTCCCGAGGAGCGGGTGCGGGCGCTCGAGGATCGCTACCGATGAGCGGTGGCACGAGCCGCGCCGCCGGCAGGGCGGCGCTCACGCTCCGGCAGAAGCTCTATCTCGGGATCTTTCCCGCGGTGCTCTCGAGCCTGGCGCTCATGAGCAAGTGCACCGCCGACCGCGAGTCGGCGCTGCGCTACCAGAACGAGGCCTCGCTGATCCTGGTGGAAACGCTCGATGGGATCGAGAAGCTGCTCGACGATCCGTCGCGCGATCTGCTCACGCTGTCGCGCGCCGCGGATTTTCACGACGCCATCTTCTGGGAGCGCAGTCACCTCGAGGCCGAAGCCACCGAGCGCTCGGGCGATCTGCAGCGGTTCCTCGCCAATTTCCGGGCCAAGGCGCCGCACTATCGGGCGGTCGCCTACCTCACGGCGCGCCGCTCGGAAGCCACCGAGCCGTGGTCGGTATCGGTGCTCAAATGCGTTCCATCGCCGCCCTGCGGCGAAGGCTCGGAGTTCGCACGCGGCTTGGTCGCGACCGGCGCGCGACTGCTCGCCGAGTCGAGCGCAGGCGACCTCGGGCGCGAGACGCCGCCTGAGGTCATGACGGAAGGAGTGCGCTACGCGACCGTGGTCGACGCCGGCGAGCCGGACGCGCAAGCGAGCGAGATCGGCGTGCTGGTCCTCGATCTCGGCCGCGATGCCCTCGCCGCCGAGCTCGAACGCACGCGTCGTGCTGCACCGGTGACCGTGGCACTGGTCGATGCCGCGGGCGCGCCGGTCGTGGCCTCCGGGGGTGGCGATCCCGACGCAAATGCGGCCTCGTTTCACCAGACGAGCGGCGCTCTCGGCGTGAGCGATGGATCGCTGGCGGCGCGCCTCGCGCCCGCGCACGCCGGTTCCGCGGTGCGTGCTGGAAACGTCGATGGGCGCGTGATCGCGCTCACCGTGCCGGCGCTCGAGCCGCGCCGCATCCGGGCACTCGATTGGAGCTTGGTGCTCGTCACACCGCCTTCGCGCGGGCGCTTCGCGAGCTCGCTCTTTCCCGGGGACATCTACGTGCTCACGGCGGCGCTCACGGTGGTGGTGAGCGCCGCGTGTCTGTGGGGTTTGGGCTGGGCGACGCGCCCACTCAGCGATCTCGCCGAGGCGATGAGCCGCGCTGGGGAGGGCGACCTCAAGGCGGAGGTGGCGGAAGGGCCGGAGGACGAGATCGGACGCGTGGCGCGCGCGTTCAACGAGATGGTGCAGGCGCTGCGTTCGAGCCGCGCCCAGCTCGCTTCGCAGCTCGAAGAGTCGATTCGCCTTCGGACCACCCTCGAGAACGTGATCGAGAGCACCCCCGCGGCGGTGATGGTGGTCGACCGCCAGGGCAAGGTGCTGCAGTGGAACGAAGCGGCCGAGCGCCAGACGGGTCAGTCGCGGCGCACGATGCTGGGTGCCGATCTGTTCGCACGCGTACCCGAGCTCGCGCTGCACCGGGACGTGTTCGAGAAGGTGCTGGCCGAGGGTAGGCCGGTGCGTGGCGTGCGCGAGGCGTACGAGCTGGCGAGCGGCGAGAAGGGGATTCGTCGGGTCTCGCTCTTTCCGGTGCTCGGCGACAGCGGCGAGGCCGGCGGCGTGGTGCTGTCGAGCGAGGATGTGACCGCGGAAGAACAGATCGAACGGATGATGGTGCACGCCGAGAAGATGGCGATGATCGGCCGGCTCGCGGCCAACATGGCCCACGAGATCAAGAATCCCCTCGCCGGCATCTTGTGGAACTTGCACAACCTCGAACGGCGGCTGCATCCCAGCTCGCCGGTGGCACGCACGCGCATGGAGGAGGCAGGCCTCGACGGCGACGCGATCGAGCGCTTTCAGCGCTTCCTGGACTCGCAGAAGATCCCGCACTACGTGTCGGTGATCCGCGAGTGCGGATTGCGGGCCGACGGCATCGTGAAGACCCTCGGCGATTTCTCGGCGCGCGGTGAGAAGCACGTCGATGCCGATCCGCGGGCGCTGATCGAGAGCACGTTACTCCTGGCGCGGGCCGCGTTCGACCTCGAGAAACGCCACGACTTCCGGGACATCGATCTCGGCGTCGAGGTGGAGGGCACGGTGTCGCGGATCCGCTGCAACACCCAGCGCATCGAGCAGGTGCTGCTCAATCTGGTCAACAACGCGGCGCAGGCACTCTTCGCCCGCCGCCAGGCCGAGCCGACGTTCGAGCCGCGGTTGCGCTGCCGAGTGCGCGGCAGCGAGGAACACGTGCGCATCGAGGTCGAGGACAACGGCCCCGGCATCCCCGCCGCGGCGCGCGAGCACATCTTCGAGCCCTTCTACACCACCAAGGACATCGGCGAAGGCACCGGGCTGGGGCTCTCGATCAGCTATCTGATCGTGACCGAAGGCCACGCCGGGCGGATGTGGGTCGAGGACGGCGCCGCGGGCGGTGCGCGGTTCGTGATCGAGCTTCCGGTACAGGAGGCGGCATGAGCGAAGCGCGGATCCTGGTGGTGGACGACGAGCGGCCGGTGCGCGAGGCCGTCGTCGACTTCCTGATGGACGAGGGCTACTCCGTGGTGTCGGCGGCGAGTGGGCTGGAAGCGATCGAGCTGGCACGCGCGGGACGCTTCGCGCTCTGCATCCTCGACCTGCGCATGCCGGGCATGAGCGGCACCGAGCTGGCGCTCGAGCTCAGGGCGATGGCGCCCGAGATCAAGCTGCTCATCATCACCGGCTCGCCCGACTTCGTGCCCGGCAAGTCGCTGCGTGCGATCGGGATCGCGCCCGAGGATACGCTGGTGAAGCCTTACGAGCTGGGGTCGCTCGCGGAGAAGGTGCGACGCCTGCTGGGTGAGGGTGCGGCATGACGTCGGCACACGTGCTGGTGGTCGAGGACGAGGCGGCCAACCGCGACGCGCTCGTCGACTACCTCACGGACGAGCGCCTGGTGGTCTACGCAGCCGCCGACGGTCTCGAGGCGCTGGCGGTGCTCGAGCGCGAGAGCGTGGACGTGGTGCTCACCGATCTGCGCATGGCGCGGATGTCCGGGCTCGAGCTGCTCGAACACGTGGGGCGGCGGTGGCCGGACATCCCGTGCATCATCGTCTCGGGACAAGGCACGATGCCGGATCTGATCGCTGCGGTGCGGCTGGGTGCGTACGATTTCATCGAGAAGCCGCTGGTGCCCCTCGATCGGGTGATGATCGCCATCGGACGCGCGCTGCAGCATCGCCGCCTCCGGCTCGCCAACCGCGCCACCCTCGACGAGCTGGAGCGACGCAACGCGAGCCTCGCGGAGAGCAACGCGGCGTTGGCTCGCGCCAAGGGCGAGCTGGAGGAGGCGCAGCACCAGCTCGTCCACGCCGGCAAGATGGCGGCGCTGGGCGAGATGGTCGCGGGCGTCGCCCACGAGATCAACAATCCCATGGGATTCGTGTACTCGAACGTGCGGGTGCTGGGGGAAGCGTTGGAGTCTCTGGAGAAGCTCGCGCGTGCGCAGGCCGAGCGCGGTCGCGACGCCGCGGCGCGTGCCGAGGCGCTCGCGGAGATCGATCGCCTCGCACGCCGCGTCGATCGGCTGCTCGACGGCTGTCGCGTGGGCACCGAGCGCACCCGCGAGATCATCGAGCGCCTCAGGAGATTCGCGCGGCCGGGCGAAGCCACGCTCCACACCATCGATCTCGTGGAGAATCTCGAAGCGGCGGTTACGTTCGTGAGCCATCGCATCGGCGAAGGGGTCGAGGTGCACCGCGACTACGCGCGGCTGCCGCGGGTCCTGGGTCGCGGTGGCGAGATCAACCAAGTGTTCGTGAACCTCTTGGCGAACGCGCTCGACGCCGTCGGCGAGCGCGGCCACATCTGGCTCAGCACTCGCGAGCGCACCGATCCACCGCGCGGCGTGCTGCGCGAAGTGGCGGGTCCGTGGGTGGAGGCGGTGGTCCGTGACAGCGGGCCCGGTTTTCCCGCCGATGCGGCGGCCCGGCTCTTCGAGCCGTTCTTCACCACCAAGCCGCCCGGCCAGGGCACCGGCCTCGGCCTTTCCGTCAGCTACGGCATCGTCCGCTACCACGGCGGCGTGATCGAAGCGCAGAACCATCCCGAAGGCGGTGCCGAGTTCCGGGTGGTGCTGCCGCTCAACGCCGCTGCAAACCGAGGAAAGCCCCGTGTCGAGCCCTCCTGACAACGCGATCCTGATCGTCGACGACGAGGCCCTCGGCCTCGATGCGCTCGA
This sequence comes from uncultured bacterium, assembly GCA_964447125.1. Lineage (GTDB taxonomy): Bacteria > JADJOY01 > JADJOY01 > JADJOY01 > JADJOY01 > JADJOY01. Next base: position 9,761 of record CAYUSL010000218.1, read on the forward strand.
GCTGGCGCTGGAGCAGAGCTACGTCGTGCACCGCGCGAACGGCGGAGCCCAGGCGCTCGAAGTCCTTGCCCGCGAGTCGATCGCGCTGGTGATCGCCGACCAGCGCATGCCCGGCATGACGGGCGTCGACTTGCTGGGCCGCATCAACGTCGAGCACCCGGACACCATGCGCATCCTGCTCACCGGATACTCGGACATGGGGGCCGTGGTCTCGGCGATCAACGACGGCCACATCTACTACTACCTCACCAAGCCCTGGGATCCTTTCGACCTGCGGCA
>CAYUSL010000219.1:0-10035 GCA_964447125.1 uncultured bacterium
GACGACGGCGCCTACCTCTCGCCGCTCACGCGCCTGCTCACCCGCGCCACACACGTCGTCCCCCGCGCCGTGCGGCTCGTCGGCGACCTCGATACCTGGCGCTACGTCACGTTGCGCTTCTTGGCGGCGAGCGAGCGCCTGGGCCTGGTATCGGTGTGGAGCCCGAGCTTCTGGGGTGTGCTCTGTGATTCTCTGGCCGAGCACGGTAGCGACCTGATTCGCGACATCCACGATGGGCGGCTGGCCCACGTCGGTCCCATGGAGCCGCGGGTGCACGCGACGCTGAGCCGGCGGCTTCGGCCCGATCCCGGTCGGGCCAAGACGCTCGAAGCGCTCCTTGCCCGCGACGGTCGGTTCGAGCCACGGCGGGTTTGGCCCAATCTCACGCTCTTGAGCTGTTGGACCGCCGCCGCCTCCGCCGCCGGCGCGCGCGATGTCGCCGCGCGCTTTCCGGGCACGGAGATTCAGGGCAAGGGCTTGCTCGCCACCGAAGGCGTGGTGTCGATTCCCCTCCTCGCTCACCCGGGCTCGGCGCCCGCACTGCTTTCCCACGTTCTCGAGTTCCGCGCCGTGGGCGCGAGCGACGCGCAGACGGTGTTCGTCGACGAGCTCGACGCCGGCCAAGACTACGAGGTGATCGTCACCACCAGCGGTGGTCTCTACCGTTACGCGCTCGGCGATGCGGTACGGGTGGTGGGACGATTGCACTCAACACCGCTCCTGGAATTCGTGGGGCGCGTCGATCGCGTCGTGGATCTCGTCGGTGAGAAGCTCCACGAAGGCTTCGTGGCCCAAGCGCTCGCCCAGGTGCTTGGTGAGGCATCGCCGCGCTTCGTGATGCTCGCTCCGGAGACGTCACCGATTGCTCGCTACGTGCTTTTCGTCGACGCAGCCGACGATGCGATGCTCACGAACGATTTCGACGCGCGTCTCGACGGCGCCCTGGCCGCGAATCCGCACTACGACTACGCGCGTCGCTTGGGCCAGCTCGGTCCCGTCGAGCGAGTCGCGGTGCGCGATGGTGCCCGCCGCTACCTCGCCGGCTGTGCAGCGCTCGGCCAACGACTCGGTGACGTGAAGCCCACGACTCTCCACCGTGACACCGGTTGGCGCCTGCGTTTCGCCGCGCCCACGGGCACACGAACCGAAACGGAGCTCGAATGATCCCGCCGCTGGCCGCGATGGTGTTCGTGTCGGGCATGTGCGCGCTCATCTACGAGATCACGTTGGTGCGGGTGCTGGGCTACGCGTTCGGGCACACGTTCTATGCGGTGAGTACCGTGCTCACCACGTACATGGCGGGGCTGGCGCTGGGCAGTCACGTGTTCGGGAAGGTGGCCGACCGCCGACCGGAGCTCGGGCTGCGCTACTACGCACGCCTGGAGGGCGCGATCGCGCTGTACGCGATTCCGGTGGCACTGTGGTGGGAGCCCGTCAGCAAGGGCGTGATGCGGTGGATCGGGACCGCGATCGAGCCGTCCTTCGGCCTGGCGCTCGGCATCAAGTTCGCGATCGGCGCGACACTCCTGATGCCACTCACGTTCCTGATGGGTGCCACGTTGCCGGTGCTGTCGCGATACGCGACCCCGCGCATCGAGCAGCTCGGCCAGAGCCTCGGCTCACTCTACGGCTGGAACACGCTGGGGGGTGTCGCGGGAACGGCACTCGCGGGCTTCGCGGCGATACCGACGCTCGGGGTTCGCGCCACGATGAGCCTCGCGATCGTCGGCAACCTGCTGGTGTGCGTCAGCGCCTCGCTCTTCGCGTCGCGCGCGGGCGTCGCGTCCGCCAATACCGGCGATTCGAGAGCCCAGCCCCAGGAGGCGGCGGAGGCAGGCGACTCGCGTTCGTTTGCCCCGGAAGCAATGGACACCATCCGACGGGTGGTGCCGCTGGTCGCGCTGCTCACGGGATTCGCGTCGCTGGGAATCGAGGTCGTGTGGACGCGGGTGTTCTCGGCGCTGCTCGCGCCCACCCCCTACGTTTTCACCACCATCTTGGTGGGTTTCCTCGCGGGGCTGGGAGTCGGCAGCCTGCTCACCGCACAGCGGTTCGCGACACTCGACCGGCAGAAGACGATCACGCTGGCAGCCGGCGTGCTCCTGGTGAGCGGGTTGGTGATGCTGGCGATCTACCCGTGCCTGCCGTTCTTCGCACGGCTCCTGAATCGCATCAACGACCCCGACTCGGTTGGTGCCGGCGCATGGGTTCGATGGGCGGCACGGCGCTTCACGATCGTGTTCGGCCCGGTTTTCTTCGCGACGACGGTATTCGGCATGGCGCTGCCGCTCCTGATGCGCGCCAGGATCGGACAGCTCACGTGGATGGGACGGTCGGTGGGCGACGTCTATGCCGTCAACACCGTCGGCGCGATCTTCGGTTCCTTCGGCGCCGGATTCGCCTTGTTGCCGTACCTCGGCAGCAACGCCACCTCGCTGCTGCTCGCATCGCTCGTGCTCCTGTCCGCGGTGATCTTGTTCGCGGCCCAAGGTGCACGGCGAACTGCCGCGGCGGTGGCGCTCGTTTCGCTGGCGGCGTGTGGGATTGCAGCGCGGACGCCCCTCTACCACTACGGCAGCTACTTCGGTGACGTCGCCGTGGTCCAGCCGATCACCCAGCAACCGTTCGAGAGCGCGCTCGGCACGCAAGCCAAGGTCGTATTCAACCGCGAGGATCCGACTTCGCTGGCGACCGTGCTCGAGGTCGCTTCCGGTCACCGGATCCTGCTCGTCGACGGAATCATCACAGCGTCCGACTCGGAGATCGTGTTCTGGAACCTGGCCTTGAAGGGTCACCTGCCGCTGCTCTGGCACGCCGCACCCAAAGACGTGCTCGTCATCGGCCTCGGGGCCGGCATCACCGTGGGGGCGATGGCGCAGCACGACCTCGATTCGATCACGGTGGTGGAGCTCTCGCGCTCGGTGATCGAGGCCCAGCCACTCTTTCGCTCCGCGAACCTCGGTGCCTACCAGCAATCCAACGTTCGGCTCGTCGAAAACGACGGGCGCGACTTCCTCTTGCAGACCGCGGACCAATACGACGTGATCACCATCGACCAGACCGACCCACCGGTGATGATGCTCTACTCCGCGGACTTCTATCGTGACGCCCGTCGCAAGCTCCGGCCCGACGGCATCCTGGTTCAGTGGGTGCCGCTCTATCACATGTCCACGCCGAGCCTGCTCAGCATCGTGAAGGCCTTCCGCGAGGTCTTTCCCTCGGTATCGGTCTGGAGCGGGCGCGAATGCGTGTTCCTGATGGGCACCAACGGCACGCTCGCCATCGATCCGGATCAGGTCGCTAAGCGGCTTGCGAACCCACGTGTCCGCGCGAGCCTGGCCCGCTTCGGTGCCGATGACGCCGCGACGCTCTACAGCCTGTATCTCGCAGGGGACGCCGAGGTCGATCACCTACTCGCGCGGAACTACGCGGATGGCCGAGCCACCAGCGACGATCTGCCCATCGTCGAGTTCAGTGTGCCGAAGGAGCGATTCGCACACGCCGCGGGAGCCATGCGGCAGCTCTTCAGCGACGAGATCGGCGACGTTCGCGCTTTGATGAAGGGGCAGCGCGGCCGCGACGACACAGACCCGTTTCTCGCGATCGATTTCGCCAAGGTCGCGAAGACGCTCTTCTGGCTCGACGACCGCCGCCGTTCGGAAGTCCTCGCGCGTCGCCCGAACGCCGCCGACTGGGGCTTGAACGAACGCGAGCTGGCAATCCTGACCCGCTATGCAGGGAGCAAGCCCGTCGTGACGGTGGACGCGCCCGCTCCTTGAGTGCCAAGCCGGCTTGCCCCGCAGCGGATGCGACGGCATGTGGGAGGACGGCAGTCCCCCTTGCCCGCCGCGACTGGATCCGCATTCCCTTTCGCGCTCAGCGCACCGACTCGAAGCGTCCGGCGCACGCTTCGAGCGCGCCCGCATCCTCCACGGCACTGAAGCCGAAGCCGTTCCAGCGATAGAGCGCGACGCGAGGAGCTGCGCTTCGCGACACGGTCGGTGCCGAGGGTGCCAGGAACGATCCCGAATCGTGCAGCGCGCACAGGTGCCCGCTCGGCAATACGATCGCATCGAGGAGTGGCCACGCGAGCCCGCTTCCGCGCCAGCGCGCCGTGAGCCCGCGTGCGGACACTGCGTACACGTAGGGCCGAGGTGCCACACGCCCATCGAGCGGCGACGGGTGGGCTTCCAGCGTGAAGAGCAGCTCATCCCCCGCGTCGGCCGCGGACGGCAATGGCGTGGCATCGAGCAGCGGCGCGCCGCGCGTTTGCCACCTCGCCTCCCGCGAACTCCCTCCGGCCTCAGCACGCCCGCCGCTCAGCGCTACGCTCGCACGCTCGCTTTCTACGGCCGTCGGCTGCGCGCGGATCGTGTACCCGTTCACCTTCAGGGGGTCGCGCAGCCGTAGGGGGCACGCGGCCAGCGCCGCACCGACGTCGTCGTCGGCACCGACGAGCGTCGGCGCCGTGCTGCGCGGCAGCGCTTCGGTCGCGAGGGCGCCACAACGCCACTCGTCGCCAGCGAGACGGCAGTCGGCGATCTGTCCTCTGCGCGTCTCCGGATACTTCTGATCGAAGAGATGGTTGCCGAGCGAGAAGAAGACCGGCCGCCCGGCCACACACTCGGCCGGCTGAACCACGTGCGGATGGTGTCCGACGATCACGTCCGCACCGTGCTCGACCAGCCAGGTCGCCGCTGCCCGTTGGCTCGCGTCCGGCCAATTCACCAGCTCTCGCCCCCAATGGATCGAGACCACGGTGATCGCGGCCAAGCTGCTCGCGAGCCTGAGCTTGCGCGCCAGCTCGAGGGACGGCAGCGCGTCGCGCGCGCCATCGGCATCCGGAACACGATCGAGGGCGATCACCGCGACGTCGATCGTTCCCACGTGAACGAACGCGGGCGAGCGATCGAACGTGATCGGCAGCATGCCGGCGGCAGCCACGGCGGCGTTCGTGCGTGTTCGGCCATCCGCACCCAGATCGGCGCGGTGATTGTTCTCGAGTGTGAGCGCCGAGAAACCCGCGGCACGCGCGAGTCGCAGAAGCGACGCGGGCACCGCGAAGCAGGTCCCGGTGGGAAGCAATCGCGGATTGCAGCTCGTGCGCTCGCCCACGGCACCTTCGAGATTGCCGCCGATCCAGTCGGCAGCCGCGAAGAGTGCGCGCAGGTTGCGCCAGGGGTCGGCGCCGCGCTCGCGCACCTCGTCCTCGACCTGCCGCGAGAGCAACACGTCGCCGACGAAGAGCAGGCGCTCCGCGTGCGTCGAGCTCGCGTTCGCGGCGAGCGCGGCCACCGCCGCAATCAGAGCGGTGGGTCGGGCGCGCACGCGCAAGGCGGTGCTCCCACGAACGGCGCGACCCAGGCCGGACGGGCGAGCTTCGGGACCGCCGCACGCCACGTGGCGTCGTCCATCGGCTTCCCGCGCTCGATCTCGTAGTAGCCGTAGATCGGCCCTTTCACGATCTGACGTCTGCCTGCAAACGGTACGACCTGGTCCCATTCCAACGGGTAGCCGACTCCCACCAAGAGCAGTCCACCCCCGGCAGGACGGCCGTCGGCCACGTCGGCGACCCGTGGCATCGGGTCGGGATTGGAGAGCGCCAGATCGTCGCGGGCGAGACTGCGATAGACGAGCACGTGGTGCTCGGCGACGCGCCCGACGTCGAAGATCGCTTGGTACTCGGCCGGTGTGAGCTCGCCTCCCAGCACTTCCTTGCGTGCCATCTCGGCGAAGAGCCGCGCCTCGGCGGCGCTCGCTTCGAGGCGCTTCGCGAGCCCGATCACTACATCGGCGTCACGGGCGCCCTCCGCCGGCACGTCACCGAGATCCTCGGCAACCGGACTGCGCATCTTGGCGAGCGCCGGATCGCGTTTCACCAGTGCCGCGGCGCGGTCGAAGAGCCGCGCGATCGCCTCGAAAGTCGCCGGATCGGGCTCGACGTAGCCGCGCGGCGGATCCATCACGATCGGCTCGAAGCCACCTTCACCGCACTCGGCCACCGAGCGCTCGTTCACCAGCACGGTCGCGTGGCGAAGCGTGGCCCACGACGCAAGGCCGGTCTGCAGTCGCTTGGTCTGCCACAGCCGCTCCGGCTCCTTCGCCGTCGCGTCACCTGGCGGAGGCACACCTCCGGACCATTGCACCGCCAGCGCCGCGAGCCACTCGTCGTAGAGATCTTCCGGCGCGTCCGAATCGGACGCGCTCGGCGCGGCGAGCGCAGCACCGCCGCGAACGGCGAGGTCACCCAGAAGGGTGTCGAGCGTCGGACCGAGGCGCGGGTAGGCGGCGATCACGCCCGACTCGTCGAGGAGCGTGCGCGCGAATCCACTGCCGAGCGCCGCAGCGACGTCGAGGCCCGAGGGCAACGCACGCGGTCCCTTCTCGCCCGCGATCTGTTCCTCCGCGGGCCAGCTCTCGTGGAAGACCGTGCGCCACAACGCCTCGTTGTCGCGACCCCAGCCGAGCGGAAAGATCGACGTCACACCGGGTGCGCGGCGCACATAGCTGGGTAGCGACGCCTGCTCGCCCCACGCTGAAGCTGCGCGCGACGGCGCTTTGAGCTCGCGGTACGGCGCGGCCCAAGCCGCGGCTACAGCGCGCACGTTCTCGGGCAACCCGGACAGAAAGCGGATATCCGCGGCGTCGAGCGGCACCGTCGTCAGATAACGGAAGGCCGCGAAATAGCGCCGCCGAGCGGCGGTGGCGGTGTAATGACCGCGCGGCTGGAACTCGGCGAAATCGGCGTCCGCGCCGAGGATCGGTGATTTGGCACGTCCGCGCGCATCCAAGATGCGGGCCGCTTCCGGGTTGGCACGATCCCCGCGCTTCACGGCGGCGAGCGCCGCGAACACCTGCTTCCACTTGGTGGCGACCGGATCCTTGCTCGCCGCGGTGGCCTTCTGGCCCAGTTCCACGAGGCTCCAGAACGCGGGAATCGCTCGCGACTTCTCCTCCACGATGAAGAGCCCCTCGTACGCAGCGGCGAAGACCTCCCAGAACACGTCGGTCGTCACCAGATACGGGCGTGCCGGTGCGGATGCGTCGAGACCGCCGCACTCGTAGCGTTCGGTGTCGTAGAGCGAGTAGAGCTGCGGGTCGTCGAGGGGCCGAAAGACACCACCGTCGCGGGAAAAGCGCTCGCGAGCGTCCGCGGTGGAGGTGAACATCCACGCGTTCGCGACGTCGCCGAGCGGCAGCGTCACCGGCTCGTAGACGATCGACAGGGTGCCGTCCGCGGCGGCCACGGGCCCCACCAGCCCTCGACCATCCGCCATCACTACGGGCGCGCTCGCGAACGTGACGCCGCTCGCGAGCGCGCTCGACGAGCCTCCGTGGTCGAGGTGGAGCGTCACGCCTGGCATGTCGCGTTGCCAGCGCAGCAAGCCGTCTCCGCTCGGTGGGAATCGCAACACGCCGCCACACGGGATCGCACGGCTCAGCGTCCAGGACTTGGTCCACGATTGGCGGTCGTAACTCGCGACGTGGTGACAGCCCTCGGCGTCGCGCCACATCAACCGGTGCCCAGCGGGATGAAAGGCCTCCGGCTCGGCCCAGGGTGCGGTGACGGCGCTAGGGCGCTCCTCCTCGTAGTGCGCAGCATCCGCAGGCAGCGTCGCGCCGATGACTTGGTATGGCTTCGATCCATGCTCGGTGAGCGAGCGGATCGTGCTCGCGCCGCCGTTGGCCGCGGCGCCGAAGAAGAGACGGTACTCGCGCGTCACGGGTTCCCAAGCGGTGAGGTACGGACGCGGGCCGACGGACAGCGCACGGACGGCCTCGCCAACCTCCGCGAGGATGCTCGCACTCCACGAACCTGAGTCCGCGGCGATCGTCACGATCACGCCCTTCCCCGCCACGCTGCCGGCGACGAAGACCCGCCGCTCGAGCGGATGCCACGCGAGCGATGGGCTCGCCGCGCCGCCGGCTGGGTCCGCGCGCGCCACGAATCCCGCGGGCCAGGTCACGTCGACGGGAGTGGTCGCCGCGTCGCCGATCCGCCAGAGGCGAAGCGCCGTCTCGCTCTCGCCGCGGCCGAGCAGCAGCGCCACCTCGGGCTCGCTCGGCGACGCCGCGATCCCCTCCACCCGCCACGCGGTTGGCATCGGCGCTCGCGATCCTGCATTTGGGCTCGCCGCGACACGCGCGACGGGCAGCGCGAACGGATCGTCCTCGGCGCCCTGCGTGGGCCAAGCGAAGGCGATGGTGAGTAGCGCCACCAACACCGGCCAACGCCGCGCTCCACGGCGGCGATCCGTCCTCGGCACTCGATCCCTGCGCATCGTCGCCTCCTCCCGCGGACTTCGGCGCGGCGATACGCTAGCGCGCCATGCCTGCGGAACATACGACCGAGCGAGCACCACTCATCGAGGTGCGCGACCTCGTGAAGGAATATCGCACCTCGCGCAAGCGCGAAGGGCTGCGCGGCGCCCTCATCGATCTCGTGCGTCCACGCAAGGAAACCAAGCGCGCCATCGAGAGCATCTCCTTCGCCATCCAGCGTGGCGAGCGGGTCGGATACATCGGCGCCAATGGTGCGGGTAAGTCGACTACGATCAAGGTGCTCACGGGGATCCTCAAGCCCACCTCCGGTCACGTGCGGGTCGCAGGGCTCGATCCGCTCGAAGATCGAAGCCGCTACGTGCACCAAATCGGAGTGGTGTTCGGCCAACGCACTCAGCTTTGGTGGGACATCGCGGTCATCGAGGCCTTCCGCTTGCTGGCGCGGATCTACGGCGTGAGCGACGCCTCGCTCCGGGAGCGTCTCGACGAGTTCGGTGCCGTGCTCGATCTGGCGCCGCTGCTCCACATCCCGGTGCGCAAGCTTTCGCTGGGCCAACGGATGCGCTGTGACCTGGCGGCGTCGCTGCTGCACCAACCGCGGATCCTCTTCCTCGACGAACCCACCATCGGCCTCGACGTGGACGTGAAGGATCGGGTGCGTGGCTTCATCCGCGCGGTGAACGAGCGTCACGGCACGACGGTGCTGCTCACCACCCACGACCTGCGCGACATCGAAGAGCTCTGCGAGCGCGTGATTCTGATCGACGAGGGCAAGGTGCTCTTCGACGGCGCGCTCCTCGAGTTCAAGCGCCGATTCGCTCGCGAGCGCCGCGTGATTCTCGATCTCGCGCGCGCCGAGGACCACGGCGCCGCGCGCGCCAACCTGGTTTCGCTGCCACTCACCCTCGATGGCGACGCTGTCGGTTCACGGGTCACGGTGCTCTTCGACCCCGAGATCGTCCGTCCCGCCGACGTGGTGGCGCGCGCGCTCCAAGGCCCGCCGATCATCGACATCTCCGTGCAAGAGGTGGATCTCGCGGACGTGGTGCGCGACGTCTACCGCGCCCAGCAACATCGCGCCCCCACACCTGCGGGTTGAGGGCGCGCGATTAGGGTCATGACGATCTCGACCACACTCGAATCCAGCGCACGGCCGCGGCCCACGCTCCTTCCGTATTTCGACGTCTTCCGTCTCGGCTTCGTCGAGACACTCGCGTACCGCTCGCAGATTTGGATGCGACTGGTGCTGGTGCCCCTCACCGCGGCGTTCCAATACTTCATCTTCGCGGCGCTCTACGCCACCGGCCCCGCCGTGATGGGTGGCCACCGCCTTGCCGAGATCGCCGGTTACGTGGCGCTGATGCAAACGCTGCGCACGCTCTTCGCCAACAACATCAGCATCTTCATCGGCGAGGCGATCCGCACCGGCCAGATCGCGACGTACTTGCTTCGTCCCCTCGCATTCCCCTGGTTCGCGATCAGCTACATCAGCGGACGCGGCGCGAGTCAGGTGTTCACCATGGGCCTGCCCACATTGCTCGCTTTCGGGCTCGCTGGGGTGCTGCCGCGACCGCCTGACGCCACCACGTTTACGACCTTCCTGCTGCTCACCCTCGCCGCGTTTCTGCTCTACAACCTCGCGTTCACGCTTGCCGGGTTGATCGGCTTCTTCGTCGAGTTCTCGGGGGAGCTCGCGTGGTCGGTGGAGTTGGTGCTGATGCTCCTCGGCGGCGCAGTCATCCCGCTCTCGTT
>CAYUSL010000220.1:0-10023 GCA_964447125.1 uncultured bacterium
GTACTCGAGCTATCTGCCGCTCGCGATCCTCCATCTGCTGGTGATCGCGCGACCGGCGCGGTGGGTGAGCGTGGCGGTGAGCGGCTGGATCGCGCTCGCCAGCGTGGGCACGTCGATCGCGTCGCTCGACGACATGGCGGAAACGCGGGCGCGGCGGCTGCAAGCATCGGCGGTGCTGCAGATGAGCACGGTGGTGACCGCGCCCGACGAGATCGCGCGGACGCTCTATCCGGACGTCTGCCAATTCCAGCACGTGGCGGCCAAGCTCGAGCAGGTGGGGCTGCTCTGGCCGCCGCGGCTCACCGATCCGCACCTCGATCGGATCGCGGGCCAGACCACCGCCGAGGCACCGAACGGTTTCATCGACTCCGTCGCCCGCGCCGAGGACGGCTCGCTGGAGGTGATCGGCTGGGCGCTGCTGCGTGATGCGCCCCGCCTCGCGGATGCGGTGGTGCTGACCTACGACGACGAGGATGGACGCCCGGTGGCGTTCGATCTCACCACCGAGCGCAAGATCCGCACCGACGTCGCCGAAAGAGAAGGTGTCCCGGGCTTCGCGCCATCGGGCTTTCGCATCCACGTTGCCTCGGGCGTGGTGAGCGAGGCACGCACATCGACGATCCGCGCGTGGGCATTCGACGCGATCTCCGGCAAAGCCTTCCCGCTGGAGCGAAGCGCCGCCCTCGAGTGAACAGCTCGCCCGGCACGCCGTCGTGTAGGGCCGGGGCGCGTCCCCGGCCGCAGCGCCGAATCGGAATCCAGCGGACTACGAGCCCCCACCCTACGGTTCCACACCAAGCGGCGGTGGTGACGCCGAGCCGCTCACGTAGGGCCGGGACTTGTCCCCGGCCGGGCGTCGCATCGGGATCCGGCGGAAGGCGAGCCCCGCGCCGCACATCGCACATCGTGAGTTTCCCGCAGCGTGGGTTTGACCGTTCGTAGGGCCGGGGCTTGTCCCCGGCCGGGTGGCGCATCGAATTCCGACGCGGGACGAGCCCCCGCCCTACATCGCGAATCGCACACGGGTTGTAGCGTCGCTCGAGGGGAACGGCCCCACGCCGCAACATCGGCTGCCGCGAAGCGAGCGCTACGTGGTTGCTTCAGGGCTAGCGATGCACCTGCGGGGTGGGCTGCGCGGGAACGGCGAGGTCGGGAACCATCGCCTGCATCATCCGGAGCTGGCTTTCCTGGGTCTGGCGCCAGGCGTCGAGCTTGGCTGTCTGCTCGGCGTTCAGCACTCCGCGAAGCTCTTCGGACACGGCGTCGAGCTGCTTGCGGCGCTGCTCGACCATCTTGCTCATCATCGTCTTGGTGGTGACCTCGCCGGACTGGCCCAGGTCTTTCGCCCAATTCTGCGCTTCGTCGGGCTCGGGCACGAAGGTGCCGAGCGTGCCGAAACCGCCCTTCCGCATGATGGATTCGGCGCGAGCGAGCTGATCGTCGCGTAGCCCCACGTCGCGAGCGAAGAACGAGAATTGGCTGCGAAACGCCGTCTCTTTCTGCTCGTCGAGCTCACGCGACTTCACCGCCTGGTAATCCTGATAGCGCGCCGTGCCCAGGATGCGCTCGATCTCGCGCTCGCTGTCGGCGAGCGAGCCCGTCGAGTCGCGCGGGTCGACCTTCTCGCCGTTCATCAGCCGCCGAGCCATCTCCTGCCCCTGCTTGGTGCGCTCGAGCAAGAGATTCTCGAGGTCCTCGCGTTCTCGCGGCGTGAGCTTCACGGCGCGATCGATCTGCGCCAGCTCCTGTTCCACCATCTGTTTCTGGATCTGATCCAGGAAGCCGCTCTGCATCACGGCGGCGAAGAGGTCCTTCGGCGCACTGCCGTCCCCGGATCCAGGCGACGTGACCGGAGCCACCGGCGACGCCGCACGCTGGCCAGCGGCGCCCGTGGCAGGAGCTGCCGCTTGGGCCTCGCTCGCAAGCGCGGTCTCCAGCGAATCGAGCCGCTTCTCGAGATCGTCGAGGGCTTCCCTCATCTCGACCTGCTGTTTCCGTGATCGACCCAGCTCGTCGGTGAGCCGCGCGCGCTCGCCCTCTTCCCACGCGATCACCCCTGCCCCGCCCAGCGTCACGATTCCCAGCAACGCCCATGCGATCCGTCCCGACATGGCTCTTTCTCCGATCGATGCGACGACGCGGCACCGAGTCTATGCGAGCGGCCCGCCCGGCGTCGGCGCATCGATGCCGCGCTTGCGGCCTCGATCGACCCCCAGCGGCAGTGGCATCGCGAGCCACCGCCACACCCGATGTCGTGTCCACGAGAACGACACACACGAGCCACGCAATCGCTCTTTCAACTCCATTCGCGCCCCCCCGTGCGTCACATGTGCCGATGAATTCACGCCGTATTCATGTTCGGCTCATGCGGCGTTGACGGCGCGCCTCTACCGTGTGCGCCCATGAACGAATCGACGATTCCATCCGATCTCCTCTCCTGGGAACCCTTCGACTTCGCCCACGCGGCGCTCCCCGCGGGTTTCGCCAAAGCGGAGGCGAGCACGGCAGCGCTGGGACGGGACGCGCCGACACTCGACGAATGGCTGCGCGCCCGAGCGCGGCTGCTGCGTTTCGCCGGCATCACCACCGCTGCCACTGCGGGGCTGGCGGTGCGCAGCGCGCTCGGCGTCGGCGCGATCGCCCGATCCGCGCTCCTCGCGCACGCGTGGGCCGAGCGCGTGGTCACACAGCTCGATCTCGAGCTCCGGATCGTGGGCGCGGCGCCGCCACCGGGCACGCTGATCGTGGCGAACCACCGCTCGTACATCGACATCGCCGCGGTGCTGGCGGCTGCACCTGCGATCTTCCTCGCCAAGGTCGAGATCGGTCGCTGGCCGGTGCTTGGGCTCGGCGCCCGCATCGCCCACACGATCTTCGTGTGCCGCGAGGACCCGGCGAGTCGCAAGCAAGCCATCGCCTCCATGCAACACGTGCTCGACCAGGGCACCAGCGTCGCGCTCTTCCCTGAAGGCACCACCAGCAAGACGCCGGGAATGCTGCCCTTCCATCCCGGCTCGTTCCGGATGGCGGCCACCCGCGGCTATCGCGTGACACCCATGGCGCTCACCTACCCACACCCCGAAGACGCCTGGGTGGACGACGAAAGCTTCGTGTCGCACTTCCTGCGCCGCTGCGGGCAACGCCGGCTCTGCGTCTCGCTTCACATCGGACCGACACTTCACGACGACGCCCCCAACCGTCTCAAAGCGCGTACCGAGGAGTGGATCCTCGGACGCATCGGAGGACACCGATGAGCGCCACCAATCACCGCGATCGACCGCGCTACCACATCGAGCTGCTTCATCGCCCCGGGCTACGCCTCTCCGAAGCCGAGTTCGCAAGGCTGGTCGCGAACGTCCGCACCGTTGCCGCCGAATGCTTCGAGGAGATCCCCGACTACCAGTGCATGCGTGGCACGCGCGAAGAGCTCGCCGACAAGGTGATGACGCTGGCCTGGCGTCCCGACGGCACGCTGGCCGGATTCTGCTCGGCGGTGCTGCTCCCGGTCCCGCGCGTGGGCGAGGTGCTGCATCTCGGGCTCACGTGCGTCTCGGAGCGAGACCGCAGCTCTGGGCTCACCCATCGGCTCACGTCCAAGCTCACGATCCAGTTCCTGCTCCGCCATCGCCCGCTGAGCCGCGTGTGGGTGACCAACGTGGCGTGTGTGCTTTCGAGCCTGGCGAACGTGGGACGGCATTTCGACCAGGTGTATCCCTCTCCCGAAGGGCCTGAGCTGCCCACGATCACGCACCGTCGCATCGCCGAAGCGGTGGACACGCTCTACCGAGACAAGATTTACATCCGTCACGATGCGGAGTTGGACCGAGACGCGTTCGTCTTTCGCGGCAGCGTGCGCGGCACCGTTTTCCAGAAGGACGAGGGCGACTCGCGTTTCCACCATCGCGACGCCGCGAGCAACGCCTTCTACACGTCGCTGCTCAGCTTCGAGGACGGTGACGAAATCCTGCAGATCGGCTCGATGAGCCTGCTCACGGGGCTGCGCTATCTGCGTCGCAAGCGCGCCGCGAAGCCGGCTCGCACCCGCGAGGCGATCGCGGCGCGGACACCGCGCGTCCCGGAATCCCCGATCGCTCCGCCGGTTCCCTCGTGGTCGCATCCCGAAATGCCGGTGCAGTCCGCGACGCGATTCTGAGCGCATCGCTCAGTCCCCTTCTCGACGCGCCGCGTCCGCACCACCAGGTGCGGAGGCGGCGCGCATTTCATTGACGATCTCGGGTCTCGTCCGTATCGTGGCCGCACGTTTCGCGCCGTGTCGCACCGTGGCTTGCGGCGGTCGCGACGCACGACGCGAGTGATGGCGTGACTCTCCTGACCGACCGGTTCCGGCTGCGGTGGTTCGCGCTCATCGACCGCGTGATCCCGACGGGACTGCGAGCCGCAGACCCGGAGTCGCTGCGCCGGGCTCGCCTGCTGGTGAGCTTCTGGGTCGCGGTGAACGCGTGGATTCCCCCGCTCCTGATCCTGCTGCCGCTGATCGGCCTGAGCTGGGTCGTGCCGACGCTGCTGGCCGCGGGAGTCGCCGGGCTCGTGACTCCCACCTTGCTTCGGCGCACCAGCTCGGTCCTGATCGCGGGAAACTATTTCGCGGCGTGCCTATTCGCGTTCGTCACGTACTTCACGCTGCGCTCGGGCGGCTTGTTCTCGCCCGCGTTGCTCTGGCAACCGGTCGTCATCATGGCCGCCGTCATGCTGGTCGGAATGCGCTCCGCGGTGGCGTGGACGTGCGTGTGCGTCGGCGAAGCGCTGTGGCTCCTCACGGTCCAAGACCAGGGTTCCACGGCCATGCCGGCGCTCTCGCCGTCGGGGATGCGGGTGTTCCTGGTGATCGGGCTGGTGAGCCTCGATGGGCTGGTGCTCTTCCTCTCGCAGGTCTACGAGTCCTACAAGAACGCGGCGCTCACCGCGCTCCAGGAAGCGCGCAGCGAAACCGAGCGCGCCCGTCTGCGCGCCGAGGAGGCGAGCCGCGCCAAGAGCCAGTTCCTCGCCAACATGAGCCACGAGATCCGCACCCCGCTCAACGCCGTGCTCGGCATGACCAGCCTGCTCCTCGACACGCGCCTCGACTCTGCACAGCGGGATTACGTGGAAACCGCGCATGCCAGCGGCGAGCATCTGCTCACCGTCATCAACGACATCCTCGACTTCTCGAAGATCGAAGCCGGCCGGCTGGATCTCGAGCGCACGGCGTTCGCGATTCGCGAGTGTGTGGAGGAAGCGCTCGACGTGGTGGCGTTCGGCGCCACCAAGAAGGGGCTCGAGCTCAACGCGCTCGTCGAAACGCCGGTGCCGACGGCGATCGAAGGCGATGCCGGGCGCGTCCGGCAGGTGCTCGTGAACCTGCTGTCGAACGCGGTCAAGTTCACCGAACGCGGCGAGGTGATGTTGCACGTGGACGTGGAGCGAGCGGAGCCCGGTGGCACCTACGAGCTGCGCTTCGCGGTCCACGACAGCGGTATCGGGATCGCGCCCGAGCACCGCGACCGCATCTTCGCGGTGTTCTCCCAGGTGGACGCGTCGAGCACCCGGCGCTACGGCGGCTCGGGGCTCGGCCTCGCCATCTCGAAGCGCCTGGTCGAGATGATGGGCGGACGCATCTGGTTCGAGAGCACACCCGGCCAGGGCTCGATGTTCGCGTTCACGGTGCGGGCGGCGAAGGCCGAGGGCGCCACCGAACGGCTCGATCGCGGGCACCTGCCGGTGCTGGCGGGCAAACGAGCGTTGATCGTGGACGACAACGAGACCAATCGCCGGGTGATGCACGCGTTCACGGCGGCGATGGGGATGGAATCCCACGACCTCGCCTCGCCCAACGAGGCGCTCGCGTGGGTCACCGAGGAGCGTGCGCTCGACGTCGCGATCCTCGACTTCCAGATGCCCGAGATGGACGGCGGCGAGCTGGCGCAGCGCTTGCGCGCGCTGCCGGGACGGGCGCGCCTGCCGATCGTGCTCGCCACCTCGTCGATCGGGCACACCGCACACGAAGTGGCCGCGCTCGCGCCGGGCTTCACCGCGTACCTCACCAAGCCGGTGAAGCGATCGCAGCTCGAGATCCTACTGGTGCGCGTGCTTTCGGCGCCCACATCGCCACCGGCGGATCCGCTCGCCACGCAGCGCGGCGAACCTCGGGTGCAACCGACGAGCGAGACGGTGCAAACGAGCGAGACGGTACCGGAGCCACGCCCGTCTTCGGAGGGCACCACCGAGAGCGTCCCCGCGATGCGCATCCTCTTGGTCGAAGACAACACCATGAACCAGAAGGTGGCGGTCGCCATGCTCGCGCGCCTCGGTCTCGGCGCCGATATCGCCGCCGACGGCCGCGAAGCCATCGCCGCGCTCGCAGCCAAGCCTTACGACGTGGTGCTCATGGACATCCAGATGCCGGTGATGGACGGATTCACCGCAGCGCGCGTCATCTGCCACCGCTGGAAACCGGCGGAGCGGCCCCGGCTCATCGCCATGACCGCCAACGCGATGTCCGGCGACGAAGAGAAATGCCGGCAAGCAGGCATGGACGACTACATCTCGAAGCCGGTTCGCCTCGACGAGCTGGCCGCCGCCTTACGCCGGAACGCACCCCCTGCCACCCAAACGTGACCCGCGCGTCGCCGCGGGTGGCGAGGCGGCACGCGTCCGATCACGCAGGCTCGAGGTCGATGCGGCCGAGCTCCTCGTCGACGCGGACGAGCGTGACGTCGAGAGGAGTGCCGAGCGCCACACCGCCGCGCGGTAACGACTCGTTGGCGATCGTGCCGGTGATGCCGAGACCTTCGAGCTGGACCACGGCACCAAACGACTTGAGCGACACGACGTTGCCGCGAAAGCGCTCGCCGATCCGCCCCGCGAGCCAGCGCGCGGCCACCATCTGCAAGCGCTCGATCTCCGCTCGCCGGGCCGCGTAGGCCGCGCGATTGAGATCGGCCGCGAGCGCTTCCAGCGCCGGGTCGGCGGTGGTCGCGGCGCGACCGCCGGCGAGGAAACGCTTCACCGCGCGATGCACCACCAGATCGGCATAGCGGCGGATCGGCGAGGTGAAGTGGAGGTAGCGCGGCGCCGCCAATCCGAAGTGCGCTGCCGGTTTCGGGCTGTAGCGCGCCGGACCGAGGACACCGAGCATCGCGGTGCGCATCGCCGGCTCCACCGCGGTGCCCCGGAACTGCGCCTCGAACGCTGCCAGCCCGAGCGGCGTCAGCGT
The DNA here is from genome assembly GCA_964447125.1 of uncultured bacterium. Taxonomy (GTDB): domain Bacteria; phylum JADJOY01; class JADJOY01; order JADJOY01; family JADJOY01; genus JADJOY01. The sequence continues at coordinate 7,214 of CAYUSL010000220.1, forward strand.
CTCGGCGAAGCCCGGCTCGAAGCCCGAATTGCGCGCCAGCTCGGCCAGCGCTTCCACGCGCTCTCGATCGGGCTGATCGTGGACGCGGTAAAGCGCCGGCAATCCGCGATCGATGAGCCACGACGCCACCGCTTCGTTGGCCGCGACCATGAGCCGTTCGACGAGACGGTGGGCGCTGGTATCGCCGCGGGTGACGATACCCGTGGGCTCACGGGTGTCGGCGTCCAAGCGAACCGACGCTTCTTCGCGGAAGAAGGCACTGGTGCCGCCGCGCGCCGCTCGCACCACCGAGAGCCGCGCCGCCGCGGTGCGCAGCCAGCGCAAGCACGCGAGCACGTCGCTCGCGAGCCCGCCGCCGTCGCCACGTTCGAGGTAAGCGGCGACCTGATCATAGGTGAGCCGCGCGTGGGAGCGGATCACGCTCTCGACGACGTCCACGGCCACGACGTCGCCCTCGGCGCCGATACGCAACTCTACCGAGAGCGCCAGGCGATCCTGCTCGGGAACCAGGCTGGCGCGTTGCTCGCTCACCTCGGGCGGCAGCATCGGGATGACGCGCCCCACGAGATAGACGCTGGTGCCACGTGCGCGCGCCTCGCGATCGAGCTCGCCGTCCTCGGGAACGGCCGCGTCGACGTCCGCGATGGAGACGATCACGCGCACCGCGCCATCGTCTTGCGCAGGCAGCACGGCGAGCGCGTCGTCGATGTCCTTGGTTTCGGCGGAATCGATGGTGACGGTGGTGATGGCGCGCAGGTCGCGACGGCCGCGAACGTCCAGGCGGCGCGCTGCGCGCTTCGCTTGCGTCAGGCACGCGGACGGGAACTCGCCGCGGATGCCGTGGCGAACCAGCACTCGCTCGATGCTCGCGTCGCTGGCGGCGACGCTTCGCTCGAAGCGCGCCGATTGACCGTCGACGTGCGCCACCACCGGCGTGCCGTCGACGAGGTCGCGCGGCGCGCCTTCGAGGGGCCAATCGGTGTTGGCCACCACGCGATCCACCCGCAGAAACGCGCGTCCCGCGCGGCGCGTGTAGGCGCCGAAGAGCTGATGACGGCTGCGCTCGACGAGCTCGAGATCCGCCGCCGACAATCGATCCGGCGCGGTGCGGGTGATCTTCGCACGCGCTCGATCGCCGTCGAGGAAACGATTGAGATCGGGCGGCGCCACGAACGCCGAGCGCGGCTCGGCGCCTTCGAGGTTGAGGAATCCGAACCCCCGCGGATGGACGGAAATGCGGCCGATTGCGGTGGTGGTGGTGGGCTCGGCTTGGGACTTGGAACGTTCGGCTTGCTTCATGTGCACGCAGGATAGCGGTGGCCGTCGACGCACAGAAACGCACGCTCCGAACGCGCGGATTCCGCCATCACGAAGTCGCCACCGTCTCACCGTGCGCGGTGTCGCGGATCGCGCGCGCCTCGGCGGCGGTGGCGGCGCGCCAGATGCCGAGCTTGCGACGCCGCTCGATCGCTCCCGGGCGCAAGCGCAGCGACGTCACGAGCTTGCCCGCGAGATTGAAGACGTGGGCGCGCCCGCGCGCGCCCAGCGCCACGAGCGTGCCGTGGCGGGTATCGACGAGGATCGCGTCGTCGCCCGCGTGCGCCAGGTCGCGCAACGCCACGCGCGTCGGCCGCTCGCCTTCCTCGTGGCGCGTCGCCGCGTGGGAGGTGCGGCGCGCTTTGGATCGATCGCCGTGCTCGAGACGTCGCGCGATGCCTTTGAGCAGTCCCTCGATCCGTGCATCCACGGCCTCGGCACCGCGACCCTGCTTGCGCGGCATGCGCTCGATCTGATCGAGGATCGACTGGGCCCATCGCGCCGTGGCTGCCCACGGTGTGGGGTCGGTCTGGGTAGCGAGCCCGGCGAGTGGCTCGCCACCCGGTCCGATGCCCACCACGTTGAGCGCGAAGCGCCGCCGCGTCCCGCGCAACTGCGTGGACACGACTTGCAGGGTGATCGCCAGCGGCGCGGGAAGCCCCCCACGATCGGGCGCGCGGTAGTAGCCCACCGCGACTTCGCCATGAATGCGGAAACCGTTCTGTAGATCGCGGAACTCGGGCAAGAGCTCGGCCACGAGGTCGTGTCCGCCGATCACCAACGCCACCAGCTCGCGGCGATCGGCGTAGAGCTTCTCGATCCGCGGATCCTTGCGTTCCAGCAGCAACTGACCGAAATCACCGAATCGCGGCTGGCCGGTTGGGCCGTAGCCGCGAAATACCTCGCGGCTCTCGCTTGGCGAGGCGTGCTCGCAATCCGCGGCGCTGCAACGCAAACAGTACGCGTGCCCGGGACGTGCGAGGGCACGCGATGCCACCAGTGCACGAAGCCCGACGTCGAGCGCACGCGCCAGCTCGGCCGCGACCTCCACGCGCGCGCCCGCATCGTCGGTGATCGGCAGCGCGAGCCTGAGATCGATGCGCTGGCCGCGGCCACGGGCCAGATGGCCGGCGGGATGACGCTGAATTCGTTCGCGCGCTTCCGCGGCGAGAAGCTCGGCGACTCGTGCGAGGCGATCTCCCGCTTTCGCATCTCGGCGCTCCGCCATCGCGCATCTCCTCGTCGCGCCTACCGAGCGCGCGCCGTCGCTCGACTGCATCGTAGCGCTTCCCCGGATGGGCGTCCGGCGCTCGCTCGGGGACGAGAAATCCGCTGTCGGCTGGCGACCAACTCGCGAGGCAGCCACCGGTTGCGACACCTCCGGCAGCGTGCGACCATCGGCGCGATTCGATCAGCCCGCGGGGGATTCGAAATGGCATTCGATCGCAACGTGTCCTCTCTCGACCGCAGCGGACGTCGGCTCGCGTCGTTCG